>JBIOHU010000001.1:0-46705 GCA_044449225.1 Gemmatimonadales bacterium
AGGCCGCTCTCGACGAGCTCGGCGTCGACCACCCGGACATCCTGGTGAACAACGCCGGCGCCTTTCTCGTCGCCCCGGTGGAGGAAACCTCGGTGGACGTCTTTCGCGAGATGCTCGAGCTCAACCTCACCGCGCCGTTCGCCTTCGTGCGCGCCTTCCTGCCGGAGATGCGCCGGCGCGGCGGCGGTCATCTCGTCACGGTCGGATCGATCGCCGACCGCGCCGTCTTCGCCGGAAACGCCGCCTACGCGGCGAGCAAGCACGGCCTCCGCGCACTTCACGAGGTGCTGCGCGCGGAGCTTCGCGGTACCGGGGTGCGGGCCTCGCTCGTGTCACCGGGCCCGGTGGACACCGAGCTGTGGAACGTCGTCGATCCCGACCGGCGCCCGGGGTTCACGCCACGCGCCGAGATGCTCGACGCCGACTCCGTCGCCGACGCGGTGTCCTACGTCGTGAGCGCGCCGCTCTCGCTCAACGTGGACGAGCTGCGCCTGTCGCGGGCGTGAGCGGCGTGGCCCGTCGACGGGACCGCTGACACGGCCGCATGTTCATCGAGCTCGTGGACGCGTTGCGCTGTCCGGCGGCGCACGAGGAAAGCTGGCTCGTCGCGTCGGCGACGCGCACGGAGGCGCGCCACATCGTCGAAGGGATGCTCGGCTGCCCGGTCTGCCGCGCCGAGTATCCGATCCGGCGCGGCGTCGTGGACATCCGCCGCGCACCGAGAGCCGGATCGGTCTCGATCGCGTCTGCCCATGAGCCGGCCCAGGCGATGCGTCTCGCCGCGTTCCTCGACCTCGCCGGTCCACTCGGCTTCGCGGTGCTCGTCGGCGCGTGGGGCGCGCAGGCGCCGGCGCTCCGCGAGCTCGTCGAGCTGCCGCTCGTGCTGGTCGATCCTCCAGTCGACATCGAAGGCGAGCCGGGCGTGACGGTCATCCGCTGCGACGGCGAATTGCCCCTCGCCCAGGGAGCCGCACGCGGCATCGCCGTCGACACCGGAGACGCGGCGCGGCTGACGTCGGCCGTCCGGGCGACGAAGGTCGGCGGCCGGATCGTCGCGCCGGCGACGGTCCCGATACCGGCCGGCGTGCGCGAGCTCGCGCGCGACTCGACTCTCTGGGTCGGCGAGAAGGAGCCCGCCGGATCGCCGCTCGTCGCGCTGCACGTGCGGCGAGGGTGACTTCGCGCCACGCCGGCCCACCGTCCGTCAGAGAGCGGCGTGCTCGTGCTCGTCGGCGTAGAGCTCGTCGATAACCGGCTTGTAGGTCCGGTCGATGACCCGCCGCTTGACCTTGAGCGTCGGGGTGAGCTCGCCCCGCTCGACGGAGAAGTCGTGCTCGAGCAGCGCGAGCTTCTTCGGCATCTCGAACCGCGCGAGGCCGTGGAGCTGGCCGAGCACCTCCTTCTCCATCTTGGCGCGAATGGTCGGCATGGCGAGGAGCTGCGACCGGTCGGTCCAGATGATGTTCTTGTACGTCGCGTACTTCTCCAGCTGATCCCAGTTTGGCACGACGAGCACGACGGGGAACTTCCGCTTGTCGCCGATCACGACTGCCTGGCTGACGTACTTGTTCGTCTTGATCGTGTTCTCGATCGGCTGCGGCGCGATGTTCTTGCCGCCGGCGGTGACGATGATGTCTTTCTTGCGATCGGTGATGGCGAGGAAGCCGTCGCGCAACTCGCCGATGTCGCCGGTGTGGAACCAGCCGTCGGCGTCGATCGCTTCCCGCGTCGCGTCGGGCTTGTTGTAGTAGCCTTTCATCACGTGCGGCCCCCGGGTGAGGATCTCGCCGTCGGCGGCGATCGTGACCTCCACTCCCGCGACGGGCTTCCCTACCGTGCCGATGCGGAAGTTGGCAGGGGTGTTGACGGCGATCACCGGCGACGTCTCGGTGAGCCCATACCCCTCGAGGATCACGAGGCCGGCCGCATAGAAGAACTTGTTGATCTCTGGCGCCAGCGGTGCGCCTCCAGACACGAAGTAGCGTAGCCGGCCGCCGGTTCGTGCCTGAAGCTTGGAGAACACGAGCTTCTGGGCGATGCGGTATTGCAGCGCGAGCAGTCCCGCCGGCTCGCTGCCGGCGAGCTTCACGTCCGCCCACCGCTCGGCGACGCTGCGGGCCCAGAAGAAGATCTGCTTCTTGACGGCGCCCCCCGAGAGGGCGTTGTCGAGGACGCGCGCGTACATCTTCTCATAGAGCCGGGGAACGGAGAGGACGAGCGTCGGTCGTACCGCCTGCAGATCCACCGGCACCGTGTCGATCGACTCGGCGTAAGCGATCGAGCAGCCGACGTGGAACATCATGTAATGGCCCGCCATCCGCTCGAAGATGTGTGACAGCGGCAGGAAGCTCAGCCCGGTGTCCCTTCCTTCGAACGGGACGGCGAGGGTCGACGCCATCACGTTCGAGTACAGGTTGTCGTGCGTGAGCATGACGCCCTTCGGCTCGCCCGTCGTCCCCGAGGTGTAGATGAGCGTCGCGAGATCGTCCGGCTTTACCGCGAGCGCCCGATTCCGATAGGCGGTACGGCGCCCGTCGCCGTCGACGCGGGCGCCCAGCGCCTCCACCTCGGCGATGGTGTGGTCCGCACCCGCCGGACGCGCGCCGGCGAAGCTGATCACCGTTCGCAGCGCCGGGCAGCTCGTGCGCGCTTCGGCGATCTTCGCCGCCTGCGCCGCATCGCTGACGAAGATCGCCACCGCGCCCGAGTCTCGCAGGATGTACCCCGCCTGTTCGGCCGGAAGGTTCGGATAGAGCGGCACATCGGTGAGCGACGCCGTCAGGCAGGCGTAATCGGCGATCGCCCACTCCGGGCGATTCTCCGAGAGGATCGCCACCCGATCGCCCGGCATCACGCCGAGCTCCGAGAGGCCGAGGGCCAAATGGCGCACGCGATCGGCGACGACGCGGCTCGAGATCGGCTGGTACGTGCCGTCGACCTTCACCTGCAGCGCATCCGGCTTGTCGTGGCGAGCCACGGCGTCGAAGAACAACCGGGTGAGGGTGCCGGGCGGCGTGTTGCGCGGACCACCGGATGCGATCATCGGGACCTCCGACTGGGGGAGCGACTAGGGTGTGGAGGGCTTGACGCGAAGGATGAAACGCAACGAGTCGCCGCGCAGCGGCACGCCGCGGAGCGATCGCGCCCGAGCGTACACCACCACCGAGTCCACGCCGGTTCCGGCGACGACGAGCGTTCGCGACGCCTCGCCGGAGCTGTCCGTCGTGTCCACGGCGGCGAGGGAATCCGGGCGCGAGATCGTCCGACCGTCCAGGGTGAGCACCGTCGTCAGCCCCTGCATGTCCGTGCCGAACACGCCGGCGATGCGGTATCGAACGACGATGCCGGGCACGGCGACGCGGCTCGCACTGGAGCTGTTCACTCCCGTCACGACGACGCGCATCGTGTCGAGCGCCGGCAACCTGGTCGAGAGCGCGGCGTCCGAACCGTTGGCCATCGAGTCGGGCTGAGTGACGATGAGCAGGCTCGCCGGCGTGGTCTGGAGCCGATCGCCGACACGACCGACGATCTGCACCGTCTGCACCGCACTCACGGTGTCGGACGCCGTCACGGTACCGTCCTCGCCGATCGTGATCGGCACCGGCACCGTCACCGGCACGAAGCTCGCCGGCACGTCGGGAATCTCGACGTCGCTCCGATCGTACGCGATGACGCGGAGCGGCGCGACGTTGCCGAGGCTGTCGCGGAGCTGGTCGCCGACGGCGACGGCAGGGGCGGGGAGGACGACCGGCGAGATGTAAGCGATTCCCCCCTCGAGGGTCGGCACCTCGCCGCAGGAGAGCGCTCCCGCTGCGAGCATCGCTGCCGCCGTCGCGGCGAGGACTCGCCGGCTCACCGCAACCTCGGGTCGAGGATCTCGGCGAGGCGGAGGTAGGCCAACGCCGCGCCGTCGCCGGGTGAGCGCAGCACCACCGGCTGTCCCGCGGCGAAGGCATCGATCGAGGCCATCGTGCGCGGAATCGCCACGTCGAACAGCAGCTCGGGAGGGAGTTGCTGCCGCACGTAGTCGGCGACGCGCTGCGACACCTCGTTGCCCTGCTCGAGCATCGTCAACAGGATGCCGTCGAGGACGAGCGCCGGGTTCGCCTGCGACGCCTGGCGCACGGCGCGGAGGATCTGCGTCGTCGTCTGCAGCGCGAGCGGCTCGCACTGGAGCGGGACAAGCACGTGCTGGGCAATCGCGAGCACGCGCCGCGTCACGACGCCGAGGCCCGGCGGCGTGTCGACGACGACGATGTAGCCGCGCGCCCGAGCGCGATCGAACAGCTCGCCCAACCGGTGCGACGTGGCGACGAGCGCGCTGTAGCCTTCGTGGTCGCTCGACTCGCTCACCGAGCCGGCGAGCAGCACGCGGAGCCAGGGAAGGGAGGTCGGCAGCACGACGTCCTGCAGCTCACGCTCGCCGGCGAGCAGGTCGGCGAGGCCGGTTTGTCCCACGTCGTCGGCGAGGCCGATGCCGTGGCGCACCGCGCCCTGCGGATCCACGTCGACGAGGAGCGTCTTCCGCCCGCGCATCGCCAGCGCGCTCGCCAGGTTGATGGCGGTCGTCGACTTCCCGACACCTCCCTTCTGGCTGACGACGGCGAGAACGGTCCCCACTAGCTTTCGGGCTGCTCGGGGAGCTTGGCCGACTGGGCGCGAAGCTCGTCGAGCGTCTGCCGCGCGTGCTGGACCCATCGCTCGGCTTCGGCGCCAGTCGGCGGCGCCTCGAGGAATGCCTCGAGGTGCGCCGCAGCTTCCGCCAGCTCGCCTCGCTTGATCTGCAGGAAAGCGAGCCCGTAGTGCGCGCCCGAGAGCTCGGGATCGAGCTCGAGCGCGCGCCGATAGGTCGTGACCGCCTCGTTCATTCGCCCGGTGCGCGAGAACGCGATCGCCATGTTCTGGAGGATGCGCGGATCGTTGGGATGATCGCGCAGCGCGAGCCGGTACGACGTGAGAGCCGCGTCGAAGTCCCCCTGCCGCTCGAGCCCCAGCGCCTCGGTGAGATAGTCGAGGCGCTGCGGCTTCATGTTACCGTCCGACTTGCCGCCGAGGAGGCGGCTCAACCAGGACATGAAATGGCGCGGCAGGAGGGAGGAACCGAGCCGAAGGCCCGGCGGCGGGACGGCCTGATGAGGCGCAAAGTTAATTCCCGGGCGTGGCGGGCGGCAACGGCGGGTCTGGCCCGCCTCGTCGCGGCCGGGTCCGCAGGTCTGCCCGCCTCGTCGCGGCAGGGCTCGCATGGATCGTCAGGATCGGCGGCGAGCGGCGCGCACGCAACGTGCTGGTTCGATCGGCACCGTCGGGCCAAACCGGTCCCACGTCCCCCCTCCAGGAGCGCCCCATGTCCGCACGACGCACGAGCCCCGAGCCGACGAAGGGGGTCTTCGAGGTGGAATGGCCGATGTTCGGAGAGCTGTCGCGCGCGCTCGCGCTGAAAGTGGTTCGCGCCTACGATCCGGAGATCATCGTCGGGGTGGCGACGGCTGGGGTGGTGCCGGGCGCGGTGATCGCGGCGATCCTCGACCGCGAGTTCCACTCCATCGTCGTCAGCCGACGATATCAGGCCGAGGTCGTGCGCGAGATGCCGGCCGTCTTCGGAACCGTACCGGAGGCCGTTCGCGACCGCCGCGTTCTCATCGTGGACGAGACCTGCGACTCCGGCGCGACGATGCGCCTCGCCGTGAGCGCGGTCAGTAGCGCCGGCGCGAGGGAGGTGCGCACCGCGGTGGCGTTCAGGACCGGCACCTACGAGCCGGATTTCCATGCCCTGGCGACCGAGAGCGAGATCATGCTCCCCTGGGACCGCGAGGTGCTGTTCGAGGGGGAGCTGGTGCCGAATCCACTCTACAGGAAGGACTGAGCCGGCGCGGGTCGACCTACCTCGCCGTCGTGACCGCCGATTCGTAGGCGGAGCCCCGGCTCATCTCCTCGTACACCCGCTCCATCACCTCCGTGCTGCCGAGCAGAAATCGGCATCGCGGACTGCCGGCTGAGCGGCACTCGACCTCCATCACAGCCAGGGGCGCATCGGCTACGCGGCCGAAGAAATCGGCGAACATGCCGGCCGTGATGTGACAGCTCGGCTGGTTGGCGCCGGCGTCGGGCGCCGCCTCGCCCCAATCCGCCGAATCCAGCGTCGCCACCGTCTCGTCGAGGGCGCCGACCTGCAGTGAGCCCCAGCCGGCGCGGCGGAAGAACTCCGTCGCGTGCCGCTGGAAGGCGTCCACGGAGAGTGATTCCGGGCTTCCCGCTCCGCGCGCCACCAGCCAGCTCCGGAAGGCGTCGAACAGCGCTCCGCCTCCGGCGTAGCCGGCCTCCTGGAGATAGCCGGCGGCGGCGGCGCCGGTGTCGCGGATGAGCGCGGCGCGCAGCGCGAACAGCGAGTCGCGAGTGATCGCGAGCATTCCGCTTCCGGTCAGATCGATGGTCATGGCGCTCGGTGAAGAGTTCGTGATGTGGACGGGTCGGGCAATGGCCGGGTCACTTGGCCCCGGCGCGCTTCCGGAGCGCCGCCTCGTCGATCGTCTCGATGCCCAGCGCGCGCGCCTTCTCCAGCTTGCTCCCGGCGTCCTCCCCGACGACCACCGCCGTGGTCGCCTTCGAGACGCCGCTCGTCACCCGGCCGCCCTGCGATTCGATGAGCTCCGTCGCCTGGCCGCGCGACAGCGTCGGCAGGGTTCCGGTGATGACGAACGTCATCCCCGCCAGCGCTCCCCCCGACGCCGCCGACTTCGGCTCTCCGAGGTTCACCCCGACCCGCTCGAGCTTCCCAAGCAATGCCCGCGCCGACGCATCGTGAAAGTACGCGACGACCGCGCGAGCGATCGTATCTCCCACCCCGCGCAACGCGAGGATGTCATCCGCCGTCGCCGCGGCAAGGGAGGGCAGGTCGCCGAACTGCCGCGCCAGGAGCTGCGCGGCCGTCTGGCCGACGTGGCGGATGCCGAGTCCGAACAGGAGGCGCGAGAGTGGCTGTGCCCTCGACGCGGCGATCGCGACGACGAGGTTTTCGGCGCTCTTCTCGGCGAACCGGTCCAAGGTCGTGAGCTGGTCGGCGGTGAGCACGTACAGGTCGGCGACGTCGTGCACCAGGGAGGCGCCGATGAGCTGCTCGATCCGCGCATATGACAGTCCGCGGATGTCCATCGCGCCCCGCGAAGCGAAGTGCACGATCGCCTCGAGCTGCCGCGCCGGACAGCCGACGTTGGGGCAGTAGATCGCTACCTCTTCCTCGTCGCGCTCGACCGGCGTGTTGCAGGAGGGACATTTCGTCGGGACACGCACCTTCTTCGGCGGATTCGCGGCGTCGCGCCTGTCCGGCACGGGCCCGATCACCTGGGGAATGACGTCGCCCGCGCGCTTGACCTGCACGACGTCACCCTCGCGGAGATCCTTGGAGCGAACGAGGTCGAAGTTGTGCAGCGTCGCGAGCCGGACCGTCGTGCCGCCGATCTCGACTGGCTCGAGGACGGCGAACGGATTGAGCGACCCGGTCCGACCGACGTTCACCTGGATCGCCAGCAACGTCGTCTCGGCGATGTCCGGCGCGAACTTGCGGGCGATCGCCCAGCGCGGCTCGCGGCCTCCGACCACGCCCAGCTCGTCCTGCAGCCGCAGGGAATCGACCTTGATCACGCCGCCGTCGATCGCGAAGTCGAGCAGGGCGCGCAATCGAGTCTCGACGTCGCGCGTCCAGCCATGCACCTCGTCCATCGTCCGGCATCGCTGACGGTTCGGCGCCACCGGCACTCCCCATCGCGTCAGGGTGTCGAGGAGGTCCCACTGCGTGTCGAACGGCAGTCGTGCGCCGGACGCGGCGGCGACGGCATACCCGAAGAAGCGCAGCGGCCGCGACGCCGTAATCGAGGGATCGAGCTGCCGCAGCGACCCCGCCGCGGCGTTGCGCGGGTTCGCGAACACCGGCTCTCCCGCGGCCACCCGCTGCGCGTTCATCCGTTCGATTCCGCTGAACGGGGAGTATACCTCGCCGCGGATCTCGAGCAGCGACGGCACGTCGTCGCCGCGCAGCCGGAGCGGCACGTCGCGCAACGTGCGGAGATTCGCCGTCACGTCCTCGCCGACGATCCCATTGCCACGCGTCGTGCCCTGCGCGAGCACACCGTCCTCGTAGGTCAGGCTCACCGCCGTGCCATCGATCTTCAGCTCGGCGACGAAGCCGGCGCGCCGTGCGTCGTCGCCGACGAGCCGCGCGATGCGCTCCTCCCACTCGGTCAGCTCGAGCTCGTTGAAGGCGTTGCCGAGCGAGATCATCGGCATGAGGTGGGTGTGCTTCGCCAGCGCGCTCGCCGGCTCGGCGCCGACGCGCATCGTCGGCGAGTCGGACATCCTCAGCTCCGGATGCTCGCCCTCGATCGCCTGGAGCTCGCGGAACAGACGGTCGTACTCGGCGTCGGCGAGGGTCGGCCGGTCGAGAACGTAGTAATCGTAGGAGGCCTGATGGAGCAGAGCGCGCAGCTCGGCGGCGCGGCGTGCAGGCGGGACCGGAGCCATGAGCGTGCGGCGCTACCCCTTGGCCTCTTCCTCGAGCACCTGCATCGCCACCGTCACGAGACGTTCGAGCTCCTCGTCGGCGGCACGGGGAAGCAGCGTCTCCGCCCACGCATGCTCTTCGCCCTTGACGTAGCGGTCGAGCAGGCGGCGCAGAAAGCCGACGAGCGCCACCCGCTGGAGCTCGGCCTTGCGCTGCGCGAAGTTGACGTCCTGCTGGCTATGGAGCAGCGTCTCGAAACGGTGGGCGTTCCGCAGCGCTTTCGCCGTGAGCGAGGCGACCGTCTGGCAGAATCGCACGTCGGCTTCGCCGAACGGATCGGCCTCGCGCTCGGTGCGGAGAAAGATGGCACCGATCACCGAGCCCTCCCAGCGAATCGGCACGACGACGATCGAGCGGACGTTCCGGAGGTCGAGCTGGGACTTGATGCTGCGGAGCTGCGGGTCGTTCGCCGCATCGGGGATGAACACCGTTTCCCCGCTGTCGAACGCGCGCTTCAGCTCCGGATAGCGGTTGAGGTCGACGACGAGATTGCGGATCGTCGGATCCTCGTAGCTCGCGACCAGCCGCACCTCGTCCTTGTCGCCGGAGAGGAAGATCGCGCAGCGGTCGAGGCCGAACGTCTCGCCCAGCTTGCGGGCGATCGTCTGGAGGACGTCGACGAAGTGGAGGGAGGCGGCGACCTCCTGGAGGATGTCGACGATCGCGACGAGATGATCGCGCTCGCGCTGCAGCTCGGCGACGCGCCCGCGCAGCCGCGCGAGCTCGTCACTGCCGGGGTGAGCTGCCTCCGTCGGCGCCCGCGGTGGCGCCGGATTCATGTGCTCCATCGTCGGCGGATTGGTGCTCGTTGAACTCGTCGCTATCGAAGCGGATGACGCGGTTGCGGCCCGTCTCCTTGGCGACGTACAACGCGTCGTCGGCCATGCGAACGAGGGAGTCGCTGTCGTCGATCTTCGGATGCGGCCATCCCGCCACGCCGAAGCTGGCCGTGCGCTGCAGGGTGCCTCCGACGAAGGTGAATGTATGACGCTCGATTCGTTTCCGCACCCTCTCGGCGAAGGTCACCGCCGCGTCGAGCACGGTGCCGGGCAGGAGGAGCATGAACTCCTCACCGCCATAGCGTCCCACCCGGTCGATTTCGCGCGCCTCCTCCTTGAGGATCCCGGCGAGCTGCTTCAGCACCTCGTCTCCCGCCTGGTGGCCGTGCTCGTCGTTCACGCTCTTGAACTTGTCCAGATCGCACATCACGAGCGAGAACGGTTCGCTCAGGCGTTGGGCGTGCTGGAACATCTCGTCGATCCGCTCGTTGAGGTGGCGGCGGTTGTCGAGACCGGTCAGGCCGTCGGTCTGCGACATGAAGCGAAGCCGCTCGTTCATCTCGAGCAGCTCCTTCTCACGCTCCTCGAGCGCTTCCTGCAGGCGCTTGATGCGGAGCATCGAGCGCAGCCGCGCCTTCAGCTCGGCGAAGTCGATCGGCTTGGTGATGTAATCGTCCGCGCCGGCCTCGAGGCCTTCGACCTTCGCTTCGGTGGAGTCGAGCGCCGTCTGCATGATGATCGGGATGAACGGCAGAGCGCGATTGCCCTTGATTCGGCGCGCCACTTCGATGCCGGTGATATCGGGCATCATGACGTCGAGCAGGATCAGGTCGGGGGGCGAGCTCTCGACGTACCGGAGGGCATCGGCGCCGTTGTAGGACGCCGCCGTCTGGTAGCCCCAGCTTTCCAGGCGGACGCGAAGTACCTCGATGTTGTCCTCGTGGTCGTCCACGACGAGGATGCACCCGCTCGTCTCGGGACGCGGCTCAGGCGGGGTTGTAGGAGGCGCCAGTGCCGTGGATTTCTCGGTGCTGTCAGCCGGCATTCTGCGCGGCGTCCTTGCCGAGGAAGCGCTGGACCTCGGCCACGACGGCGCGCGGCTCGCAGGGCTTTGCCAGATAGCCGTCGCACCCCACTTCCATCGCCTTCTCCCGGTCGGACGCGAGGGCGTGCGCGGTAAGCGCGATGATCGGGATGTCGCGGGTCGCCGGATCGTGCTTGAGCACCTGCGTCGCCTCCCATCCGTCGATGATCGGAATCGAGATGTCCATCAGGATGAGGTCCGGCTTCTCCATCCGTGCCTTGGCGATCCCCTCCTCCCCGTTCAGGGCCTCGCTCACCTCGTAGCCGAAGTGGCGGAGAATGGTGGAATAGACGATGCGGTTGTCCTCATTGTCCTCGACGAGCAGGACGGTCTTTCCGTTGTTAGCCATTCATGGCCTCACACTGCTTGGCGCGTGATCGAATCACCACCGGCGGCCGCGGGGAAGTGGCGGAACCGGGGCGTCCGGCAATCGAAAATGCTCCTCGGGACGGGACGCCAGGCGTCGACCGGAGGTACTCTGTGACCTGCACCACCATCGAATGACGCCGCACGCAATTTCCAAACCAACACCGACCTCCACCATTCCGAACATGTCCTACGCTGGTCCCTCCCGTGGTCATGCATCGAGCCGCTCTGGCGGCGCCACCGCGACCGCCCGGTCCGTCCGGGCCGCCGCCTACACTCCGCACGCGTCCGCTGCGCGTGGCGACACCGATTGGCAGGAGGTGGCACTCTTCGGGGTCGGCCTGCTCCTGGGGGTGCTGCTCGGTGCCGGCGGGGCATTGCTCGCCGCTCCTCGCACCGGCGCGGAGACCCGGGCGGCGCTCGGTGCCCGTGCCGCCCGACTTCGTCGCTCCACCACCAGACGCGGGCGCGATGCCTGGGAGGAGCTCAGCGACGAGTTGCGCGGCGCGCGGCACGCGCTCCGCCGGCGCAAGGTTCGTCGGGCGCGCGAACACGAGCTGGTGTACGACGGGGAGTAGAGGGGGCGGGTAGGAGGGTGCGGGTCGCTGCGGCGTTCCACGACCGCGGGCATGCGGCGGCTGCGCCGATATGCCCGCACCGCTTCGAACTCTCCCACGTGCACTCCGCCGACTACAATTTCGCGAGCTCCGCCGCCGCCTCGGCCTGAAAGTGCTTGTCGTTGTACTCGGTCGGCGTGCCGTTGATCGTCAATTGGTATTGCGCTCGCGCCCGCTGCTTGTCGCCGCGCGCGGCGTAGACGCGCGCCAGGTCGAGATGGTGCACGAGGCGGTTTGGCTCGTTCGCGACCGACTCCTCCATGTACTTCTGCGCGTCGTCCCAGTTCGCCGAGTCGAATACCTTCCCGCCAAGGAAGGTCTTCGCCATGAAGCGCGTCACCCCGCTCAGCCGCATCACGTTGTAATTCCACATCCCCATCACGTGCTGCGCACCGGCTGCCTTCGGATCGAGACGCAGGGCCTCCAGCGCTTCCTTCCGCACCTCGCCGGCGTACTTCACCTGGTCGCGCTTGCCGAGGGAGAGCGCCTTTCGTCCCAGCGCCCGCGCGAGATGGAAGTGACCCTCCGCGTCGCCAGGATTCGCCTGGACCGCGCGGCGCGCGTATTGTTCTGCCAGCGAGTACAGGCGGTCCCGCTCCGCGGGGATCGGATTGTACTCACCGACGTCCACCGCCTCGCGCGTCGCCTTCCAGAGTGCCTCGTAGTTGGTGGGCTCGACTCCGATCGCCTCCTCATAATGGTGAAGGGCCGCCGGGGCATTCATCGCCGCGTGTTCCCGGTCGCCGAGGGCGATGTGCTCCGCCGCGCTCTGGGAGCTGGCCACGCGGGGCAGGAGGCCAAACAGCAGCGCGGCAGTGGCCGCCATCAGGCGGCGCGACGCGGCAACCTTGATCGACATGGGTGACTCCAGGATGCGGGTGAACGAACGGCCGAGCAGTGTATGGATACCCTGAATTCCGGTCAATGCTCGCTCTGCGTCTGATCGAGCGGAAGCGGGACGGCGGACGCATCGACGCGGGCGAGTGGCGCGCCCTCGCCAACGCCTACGCCGCCGGTCACGTCCCCGACTACCAGATGGCCGCCTTCCTCATGGCGTGCTACCTCCGCGGACTCGACCGCGTCGAGACGCGCGACCTCACGGAGGCGATGCTCCGCAGCGGCGACGTACTCGATCTGGCCTCCCTCGGCCGGCCGCGCATCGACAAGCATTCGACCGGGGGCGTGGGCGACAAGGTGTCCATCGTCCTTGCGCCCCTTATCTCGTCACTTGGCGTTGCCGTGCCGATGATCTCCGGCCGCGGGCTCGGCCACACGGGCGGGACCCTCGATAAGCTGGAGTCCATACCCGGGTTTCGCACTGATCTCTCGCTCGACGAGGCGAAGCGGCTCATCGAGACCTTCAACTGTGCACTGATCGGGCAGACGTCCGAGATCGCTCCCGCCGATCGAAAGATGTACGCGCTGCGCGACGCGACGGGCACGGTCGACTCCATTCCCTTCATCGCCGCGAGCATCATGAGCAAGAAGCTCGCGGAAGGACTCACCGGACTGGTCCTCGACGTCAAGCGCGGCTCGGGTGCCTTTCTTCCGGAGCTCGATCGCGGCCTCGAGCTGGCGCGCACGATGATCGAGCTCGGCGCCGATCACGACACGCCGGTCGTCGCCCTGCTCACGGCGATGGACCGTCCCCTCGGCCGAGCCTGCGGCAACGCTCTCGAGGTCGAGGAATCGATCCTCGCTCTGCGTGGTGAGGGGCCTCCGGACCTGATGTCCGTGACCTACGCGCTGGGCGCCGAGATGCTCGTCCTGGCGAAGGCGGCTCCCGACCACGACGCGGCGCGGCGCCGGATGGAGCAGGCGATCGGCACCGGCCGCGCCGCCGAGCACTTCCAGCAACTCATCGAGGCGCAGGGGGGCAATCCTGCCGTCGTCGACGATCCGGCGCTGCTGCCCCAGGCGGCGGAAGTCGAGCTCTACGCCGCACCGCGACGCGGGTTCATCGCCCGCGTCGAGCCACGTGCCATCGGGCGCGGCATCACCGCGCTCGGCGGCGGACGCACGACGATGGAGGACAAGCTCGACCTCTCGGTCGGCTTCATGATCTCCGTGCGACCGGGCGACTGGGTGGAGCAGGGTGAGCCGATGGCATCCATCTTCGCTCAGGACCGTGCCGGCGTGGAAAGTGGTCGCGCGACGCTGCGAGCGGCGATCAGCATCGCCGACGAGGCCGATCCCCCACTCCCGTTGGTCTCACACCGCGTCACCGCGGCAGGAGTGGAACAGCTCGTTGACGTCTGAGCGCGCGCTTTGCATCATTTCGTCGGCGGCGTGAACGCGATCGCCACCTGAGGTCACGACCCGATCAGGAGAGAACTCGATGCCGCCGAAAATTGCCCGACTCGCCGGATTCGGCGCCTTCGCCGCTTGCGCGGCCTTCGCTGCCCTCTTCGTCCTGTTCGTCATCGGGACCTGGCCCTCGCCATCCTCCGGGCTCGACAGCACGGAGCGCTTCCTTTCCTGGTTCGGCGTCGGTGCCGTACTATTCGCCTTGCTCGGCGTGCACCTGGTGATCGGCCGGCGCCTGCTCGCCGTGAGTCGTGGCGTGGCGGAGCCGGTCTAGCGGCGCCTACTGCCGACAGCCGCCATTCGGGTCGGGAACCGGCTTGTCCACCACCAGCCGCTGCGGTCGATTCGCCACCGCCTCGGCGATGTCGTGCACGAACTGCGCGACCCGGGCGAGGTGGCCGTAGTCGATGTACTGCGGCTCGTCGGTCACCTGATGGTAGTCGGTATGGTAGCCGAGCGAGAAGTACGTGATGGGGATGCCGTACCGGGCGTACATATAGTGGTCGCTGCGGCAGTAGCGGTTGAGCGGGTGGCCGTTTGCGTCGAACGACGCATCGATGTCCATGTGCGGCGTACGGGCGGCGTTCACCGAGTCGATGAGGTCGCCGAGCTGCGTCGAGAGACGCCGTTGCCCGATGAGCTCCACGTTGTTCGGGCCGCGACCCATGATGTCGGTCGGCTTGCCGCGGCCGACCATGTCCATGTTGAGTTGCGCCACGATCGAGTCGCGCGGCACGGTGGGATGGTCGGTGAACCACTGCGATCCCCATAGCCCCTTCTCCTCGCCGGTGTGCGACACGAACAGCAGGGAACGGCGCGGTCGTTCCGGTGCCGTGGCAAACCGCTGCGCGATCTCCAGCATCGCCACCGTGCCGGAGCCGTCGTCGTCGGCGCCGTTGTTCACCGAGTCCGGGCGCACCCCGCCGTGCGCGAGGGTCAGGCTGTCGCGCAGCACGCGAATCCGTGCCGCCTCTGCGGCCGTAGGCGTGCGGACGGGGTCCTGCACGCCCTGTCGCCGCACGACCATGTTGTTGGCGAGGACGGAGTCGTGGTCGAGGGGACGCGCCGTGAGCCCGATGTGATCGTTGTGCGCTCCGATCGCGACGTACTGTCCGCGGAGCGCCGGATCGCGGCCGGGGAGGATGCCGATCACGTTGCGCGATGGGAACGCCGCCGGCGTGTCGACGAAGGCGAGATTGCCGCTCACCGCACGCCCGGTCGCACCCACGGCGAGGCCGTCGAGCGAAGAGACTCCGAGCATCCGGCGCGCGGCGGCCGGCGACACGAGCAGCAGCGCCGGTCCAACGGGCAGCGCCGGCTCGGCGCGCGGATGAGTCTGGGCTCCCCGGAGGCGTGCGATCTGGCCTGGAGTCGCCGCGTCGAGCGATACGCCGGCGATGCCGGCTGCGCTCGCGTATGGCGCCAGGGATGTGCTGGCGTAGAAGCGGTAGTCCCGTCGTCCTGTCGTCGTCGTCGGCACGGCGAACACCACGAGCTTGCCGGTCGCCGCCTCGGGAGCGATCAACGTCCCGCCGAGCTGGCCGCCGTAGACCACTGATGCACCGTCGAGCGAGCGCGTCGACGCGCCGCTCGGGAAGGCACGGCCGGCCGTGCCGGGCACGATCGGCACGACGTCCGTACCGAGGACGAGCGGGACGCCGTCCACGCGAAGGGTGCGGGAGCTGTCGAGGCGCGAGACGACGACCGGCACCGTCTGGAAGTAGCTGCCGTTCTCGCCGCCAGGGAGCAACCCCATCCGGCGCATCTCGCCGGCGACGTAGTCGGTGCCCTTGACGTTGCCGATGGTGCCGGCCTTCCGGCCGAGCATCGAGTCGTCGGCGAAGATGTACAGGCGGGTCATCGCGTCGGCGGCGGTGATCGCGCCGACGGTCGGCGACGGTAGGTGCGAGCGGACCTCGCCGATCGGGGTGACGACGGTGGTGCCGGACGTCGCGCAGCCGGCGAGTAGCGCGGCGAGCGGAAGGAATCGGATGCGTGGCATGGCTCGGGCTGGATGGACGATCGGGAGGTCAAACGAAGTATCGCCCAGGGGAGCCCGCGGCGGGAGCGGCGTCGATTGACAATAGATAGCTAGCTATCTATTGTCCGGCCGTGACCACCAGGCATCATGGCGACCGGGCAGTGCTCGAGAACGCTTTCATTGGCTCCATCGGAGCGCTCCACCGTGAGCTGCGCCGTGTCTACGATCGCCAGCTCGGTCCCTCCGGGCTCTCCCTGGCCCACGCGTGGCCGGTCGTCCTCATCGCCGAACATGCCGGCATGCGCCAGCGAGAACTGGCCGAGCGACTCGACGTCGAAGGGCCTACCCTCGTCCGTTTGCTCCATCAGCTCGCGGCACTGGGTCTCGTCATGCGGAAACAGGATCCTGACGACCAGCGAGCCAACGCGATCCATCTCACGGCGGCGGGGCAGGCCACGGCGCGGCGCGTCCGCCGAACGATGGACGCCGTGCGCGCGCGGCTGCTCGCCGATGTGTCCGACGACGAGCTCGCGGAGTCGCTGCGCGTGTTCGAGGCGCTGCGCGAGGCGATGTCGACGGACGACGCGAAACAGGTAAGCCATGGCTGAGGCAGTCCGCATCGTCGAGCTCTCGGCCGACGAGGAGCCGACGGCAATCCTCGAGCCGGTCGGCGGGAGCGTCCGCCACGACGGCGTCGAGCATCGCTACATCATCGCCTTCGCGGTCGTGCTGGCTGCCGTCATGCAGGTCATCGACAGCTCGATCGTCAACGTCGCGTTGCCCGACATGATGGGCAACCTCGGGGCGAGCCTCGACGAGATCGCCTGGGTGTCCACCGGCTACATCCTCGCGAGCGTCATCGTCATTCCTCTCACCGGGTTTCTCGGTGATCTGTTCGGTCGCAAGCGCTATTTCGTCGGCTCGATCATCGTCTTCACGATGTCGAGCTTCTTCTGCGGCGCGTCGGGGTCGCTCGGAGCGCTGATCTTCTGGCGCATCGTGCAGGGAGTGGGGGGCGGCGCACTGATGACGGTGTCGCAGGCCGTGCTCTTCGAGTCCTTCCCGACCGAGGAGGCCGGCATGGCCATGGCGCTCTTCGGCCTCGGCGTCATGGTGGGTCCGACGATCGGTCCGACGCTCGGCGGCTGGCTGACCGACAACTACGGCTGGCCCTGGATCTTCTACGTCAACATTCCCGTCGGCATTCTTGCCGCGGTGATGATCGCCGGCTACGTGCACGACCCCGCGTACCAGAAGAAGCCGCGCCGCATCGACTACACGGGCATCGCCCTCCTCGCGGTGAGCGTCGGGGCGCTGCAGTACGTGCTCGAGCACGGCGAGCGGGACGACTGGTTCGCTTCGCACTTCATCCTCTCGCTGACGGTCATCGGCGTCGTCGGCGGCATCGCGCTGGTGTGGCGCGAGCTGACGACCGACCATCCCGTCGTCGACTTCCGCGTGCTCCGACATCGACAGATGTGGGTCGGCACGGTGCTCGGCGTCGTGATGGGCATCGGATTGTACGCAATGTCGTTCACCCTGCCGGTGTTTCTGCAGGGCAATCTGCACCTGACGGCGGAGCAGACCGGGATCGTGCTGCTGCCGGGCGCGCTGGCGACGGCGATCGCGATGGCCGTCGTCGGGCGCCTCACCAACAAGGTGGACCCGCGGCTGCTCATCGCCGCCGGCGCGATCATCTTCGCTATCGCGGCGTGGGAGCTGTCGCTGATGACGAGCCAGAGCGGAGGCAACGACTTCTTCTGGCCGCTCATCCTGCGCGGCGTCGGCCTCGGCCTGATGTTCGTGCCGTTGACGACGATCACCCTCGCCGAGCTGGCGCCGCAGGAGCTGGCCCAGGGGACAGGACTCTACAACTTCTTCCGCCAGCTCGGCGGATCGTTCGGCATCGCCGGCATCTCCACGCTGCTCATTCGGTACACGGGCGAAAGCCGCGCGACGCTGGTGCAGCACATCAGCGCGAGCGACCCGATCAGCCTCGCGCGGCTCGAGGCGCTGACGCGCGGGATGGTCGCTCGCGGCGCCGATCTCTGGACGGCGAAGAGCCGCGCTCTCGCGCTGATGGATGCGCAGCTCATGGGGCAGGCGAGCGTGATCGCCTATGGCCGGATCTACGTGCTGAGCGCGATCATCATTCTCGTCCTCATTCCCCTGCTGCTCCTGGTGCGAAAGACCAGTGGCGCAGCAGGGGCACACGCGATCATGGAGTAACCGTCAGATATCCAGGTTCGACGCGAACTTCGCGTTGGTCTCGATGAACTGCCGCCGCGGCTCGACCTCGTCGCCCATCAGCGTCCGAAACGCCTCGTCCACTGCCACGGCATCCTCGACGTTCACCTTGAGCAGCGTTCGCGTGTTGGGGTCCATCGTCGTGTCGAAGAGTTGGTCGGCGTTCATCTCGCCGAGTCCCTTGTAGCGCTGAAGGTTGATCCCCGTCTTGCCGTCGGGGGAGAGCCGCCGCGCGATTTCGTCGCGCTCCTTCAGGTCGAAGGCGTAGTACGCCTCCTTGCCCTTCGCGACGCGGAAGAGGGGTGGCTGCGCAATGTAGACGTAGCCCGCCTCGATCAGCTCCGGCATCTGCCGGTAGAAGAACGTCAGCAGCAGCGTGCGAATGTGGGCGCCGTCCACGTCGGCATCGGTCATGATGATGACCTTGTGGTAGCGAGCCTTCGTGACGTCGAAATCGTCCTTGATGCCGGTTCCGAGCGCGGTGATGATCGTCCGGATTTCCTCGTTCGACAGCACCTTGTCGATGCGCGCCTTCTCGACGTTGATGATCTTGCCGCGCAGGGGCAGGATCGCCTGGAACTCGCGCTTGCGGCCCTGCTTCGCCGAGCCGCCCGCCGAATCGCCCTCGACGAGGTAGATCTCGCACATCGCCGGGTCGGTGAGCGAGCAGTCGGCGAGCTTGCCCGGCAGGTTGCCGATGTCGAGGGCGCTCTTGCGACGCGTGAGGTCGCGCGCCTTGCGCGCCGCCTCGCGGGCCCGTGCCGCCGACATCGCCTTGTCGATCACGATGTTTGCCGTGCGCGGGTGCTCCTCGAGGTACGCCGCCAGCCACTCGTTGACGACGGTCTTCACCGCCGACTCCACTTCCGAGTTGCCGAGCTTGGTCTTCGTCTGCCCCTCGAACTGCGGTTCGCGCACCTTGACCGACAGCACCGCCGTCAGTCCCTCGCGCACGTCGTCGCCTGAGAGGGTGATCTCCTTGTCCTTCTTGGAGAGCGACGACTTCTGGATGTACTGATTGATGACGCGGGTGAGCGCACTCTTGAAGCCGGTGAGGTGGGTGCCGCCCTCGTGTGTGTTGATGTTGTTCACGAACGAGAAGACGGTGTCGTTGTAGCCGTCGTTGTACTGGAGGGCGAGCTCGATCTCGACGTCGTCCTTCGTCGCCTCGAGGTAGATGACCTCGTTGTGCAGCGGTTTCCGCGCCGAGTTGAGGTGCGCCACGAACTCCCGCAGGCCGTTCTTGGCGAGGAAGACTTCCTCCTTCTCCTGCCCGGGGCGCTCGTCCTTGAGGGCGATCGTGACGCCCTTGTTGAGGAACGACAGCTCGCGGAGGCGCGACGCCAACGTGGCGTAGCTGTAGACGAGCTCCGTGAAGATCAGATGGTCCGGCTTGAACCAGAGCTTCGTGCCGGTCTGCTTCTTCGGTGTCTCGCCGAGCACGCAGAGCTTCTGCTGCGTGACGCCGCGCACGAAGTCCATGTAGTGCTCCTGGCCGTTGCGCCGCACCCAGACCTTGAGGTGCTCGGAGAGCGCATTCACCACCGACACGCCCACCCCGTGCAGTCCGCCCGACACCTTGTAGCTGTCCTTGTCGAACTTGCCGCCGGCATGCAGGACCGTCATCGCGAGCTCGACGCCGGGAATCTTTTCGATCGGGTGCAGGTCGACCGGGAAGCCGCGGCCGTTGTCCTCGACGGTGATGGAGTTGTCGGCGTGGATGATCACCGACACCCGGTCGGCGTAGCCGGCCATCGCCTCGTCGATCGAGTTGTCCACGACCTCGTAGACGAGGTGATGCAGCCCGCGCTCGGACGTGGAGCCGATGTACATGCCCGGGCGCTTCCGAACCGCCTCGAGTCCCTTCAGTACCGTGATCTGACCCGCGCCGTATTCGTGCGGGGGTTTGTCGATCGTCTTGGTCATGAACTCCGCTCGCAAATGTCGCTAAAATTGCCCACCGAATACATACCGAAAGAGGGCCGCGCCCCAAAAAACGAAATCTAATGAATCGCGGTCGCCAGCGCAACCGCGATCAGTGTTCGTAAGTGCTTGTAATTCTTGTGGTTATGACTCTGGCACCGACGCCGCGTCTCCCCCACCGCAGAGCGCCTCCCCTTCTCTCACATCCGCTTCAGCACCCATCGGATCCGCTTCACGGCGAGCCGTCCCTGCTTCGCGTTCAGCGAGAGCAACAGCTCCGGCTCCATCATTGACAACTCGGTCATCCACGCGTTCGTCGTCACCGCCACGAACAGTGTTCCGTCGGCGGCGATCGACATCGGTTGCGTCACCTGCGCGATCTGCGCGCCGACGAGACCAGTCCACTCCGGGATGATTCCCGCCTGCTCCACGCGGGCCGCGATGCCGGTATCCTTCAGCACGCCGGCCAGCACGTCGGCGATCGACGAGGGCCGCTTCTTCGCCGGACTCACGAGACGGCCGCCAGCGAATCAGCCGGCTCCAGCACGCCGGCGGTGATGCGCCACCGCGCGAGCTGCGTGAGTGCTGGCGGAATGTCCCCCTCGCGCGGCACGGTGAGCAGGGTCTGTCCCATGCCGTGGTCCGCCAGCAGCTCGAGGATGCGCGCCGACCGACGCGCGTCGAGCTCGGCGAACGGGTCGTCGAGCAGCAGCAGCGGGGCCGCGCCGAGGCGCTCGCGGAGCGTCTCTCCCTCGAGCAGCCGCAGCGCGATTGCCGCAGTGCGTTGCTGTCCGGCCGAACCGAACTCGCGAAGCTCGCGCCCGTCCAGCGTCAGGGCCAGATCGTCGCGGTGCGGACCGGCGTGGGTCAGTCCGCGGCGGAGGTCGAGCGCACGCCTGGACTCCAGCGCTCGACGCAATGCGTCGCGCACGCCGACGAGGTCGTGCGATGCTGGCGTCAGCGGAGTCGCGTAGCGCAGTCCGACGGCAGCCTGCTCGCCGATCGCCGCGCACACGTCGGAAAAGCGGGGCATGGCAGTCGCCGTCCAGTTCACGCGCTCGCGCCAAAGCACCGCGCCGTGTTCGGCCAGGGGCTCCTCCCACACGGCGATCCGTTCCTCGGCCCTGCTTCCGCCGCCGTGCAGCACGCCGCGTAGCGCGGCGTTGCGCTGCGCGAGCGCATGCCGATAGCGCTGCAGCGCCGCGAGGTACGGGCGCGACGACAGGGCGAGCAAGATGTCCAGATAGCGCCGTCGCGCGTTGGGCGAGCCAGCGACCAGCTCGAGGTCCGCGGGAGAGAAGAGCACGCAGGGCAGCGCGCCGAGCGCATCGCTCAGCCGCTGCGGCTCGGCGCCGTCGAGCTTCACCCGCTTGCGCCGGCCGGCGCGCTCGAAGCCGGCGGAGAGCTCATGATGTGCCCCGCCATCGACGCGAGCGGAGACGTGGAACCCATGCGCGCCGAACCGAACGACGTCGACGTCGCGCGCCCCACGCACGCTCCGCAGCAGGTGCAGGTAGTACACGGCCTCGAGCAGGTTGGACTTTCCCTGCCCGTTCTCTCCGATGATCGCCACACCGGCGGCGGGAAACTCGGCATCGAGCCGCTCCAGGTTGCGGAAGTCGCGCAGCGCGAGCGACCGCAACACCACGCGCGAGCCGTCGCGTGTCACCTGCCGGCGAACGACGGCGCGCGCTTCTCGAGGAAGGCGCGCATGCCTTCGGCCTTGTCGGCGCTCGCCGAGAGCAGGCCGAAGTACGACGCTTCGAGCGCGATGGCGTCGTCGAGCCCCATGTCGAGGCCGCGGTCCACGGCCTCGATGCACTGCGCGACGGCGAGAGGCCCATTCGTGAGGATCGTCGCGAGCATCGCGCGGGCGGTCGCCAGTAGCTCGGTGGCGGGCACCACGCGATTCGCCAACCCGATCCGGAACGCCTCCGACGCGTCGATCGTCTCGCCGGTGAGCAGCATCTGCAGCGCGAGCCCCTTGCCGACGAGGCGCGGAAGGCGCTGGGACCCGCCGTAGCCCGGCACGATGCCGAGTTTCACTTCGGGCTGGCCGAACTTCGCCGCCTCCGAGGCGATGCGGATGTGACAGGCCATCGCCAGCTCGCATCCGCCACCGAGAGCGAAGCCGTTCACCGCGGCGATGGTGGGCTTGGGCGACGTCTCGAAGCGCCGAAAAGTGCGCTGGCCGCGCTCGGCGCGTGCCTTGCCCTCGACGGCGCTCTGGTTCGCCAGCTCGGCGATGTCCGCGCCGGCGACGAAGGCGCGGCCGGCGCCCGTGAGAAGCACGCCGCCGACGTCATCGCGGCCCACCGCCTCGTCGATCGCAGCACCCAGCTCCGCCATCAAGGCGTCGTTGAGCGCATTCAGCTTGTCGGGGCGGTTGACCGTGATCGTGGCGATCCGGTCGGCGACGTCGAAGGTGAGAAGCTGGTAGGCCATGGTCGAGGCGCCGGGGGTGAGGTCGCCGCGCGGAAGGGGAATCTACATGCGCGGACCGTCTTTTGCCTCCAGCCGGCGTGTCATGGCCGAATGGATCATTCGAGAGGGGCCGAAGAGCAATTTCCGCTACCGCCGCGCCGACGGACGACTCGTCCGGGACGTGCGCACGCTCGAGCGCATCAAGTCCCTCGCCGTCCCGCCGGGCTGGAGCGACGTGTACGTCGCGGCCAGCGCGCGGGCCGAAGTGCAGGCGTGGGGGCTGGACGTCAAAGGGCGGAAGCAGTACCGGTACCACCCCCGGGCGGTGGAGCGCGGGCAGCGCCGCAAGTACTATCGCGTGCGGGAGCTGGCGAAGGCTCTGCCCCGGATCCGAGAGAGGGTGCGGCGTGATGCGTCGTCGCGCACTCCCTCCCGCCGCGCCGTCGCCGCCGCCGTGGTCCGGTTGATCAGCGAGAGCTTCTTCCGCGTCGGCGGCGAACGGTACGCCGCGGAGAACAACACGTTCGGCATCGCCACGCTGCGGAAGCGGCACGTCACGATCGAGAGCGGTCGTGCGACCTTCGAGTACGTCGGGAAGCGCGGCGTGGCGCAGCGTCAGGTCGTCCCCAATCGCGAGCTGGCTCGTGTGGTGAAGCGCCAGCTCGAGAGTCCCGGGGCGCGGCTTTTTCGCTACCGCGACGCCGGACGCTGGTGCGACCTCACGGCGCGCGACGTCAACGCCTACCTTCACGACACCCTCGGCGTCGCCTTCAGCGCGAAGGACTTTCGCACCTGGGGCGGAACCCTCCGCGCGGCGACCGTTCTGGCCGAGCTTGGGCCCGCGCGCACCGAGACCGAGGCGAAGCGCAACGTCGCGACGGCGATGCGGCTCGTCGCCTCCGAACTGGGCAACACGCCGGCGATCTGCCGGAAGTCATACGTCCATCCGATCGTCGTGGCCCGCTACGTCGACGAGGGGGACACGATTCGCCTCGCGGCGCGGCACCGGCCGCGCGCCGACGCGTACGCTCACTCGCCCGAGGAGCGCGCGCTGATCCGCTTTCTCGACGATCACTTTCCGGAGCGGCGGAGCAGACGGCGCCAGGCGGGGTAGGAGACGGTATGTCGTCCACGAATTCATCATCGTCGCGCGTCGCGCTGACCGACGCGCTCGAGGCGCACTCCGCGCGTCTGGCGAGCTGCCGTCGCTGCGCGCTCGGACCCGGCGTGCTGCCGAGCGTGTCGCGGTCGCGCGCGCCGCGCGCGATGCTGGTCGGTCAGGCGCCGGGCCAGGTGGAGAGCGGTGGCGGCCGACCGTTCGCCGGCCGCGCGGGACGGACGCTCTTCGCATGGCTCGCGTCGGCTGGCCTGGATGAAGAGGCGGCGCGCGACCAGATCTACATCGCCGCCGTCACGCGCTGCTATCCGGGACCGCATCCGTCCGGCCGAGGCGACCGGGTGCCATCGCCCCGCGAGCGTGCTTCGTGCGCCGACTGGCTCGACGACGAGCTGCGACTGATCCGGCCGGCGCTGCTGATCCCCGTCGGCCGGTTGGCCATCGACCATTTTCTCGGCCCGGTGCCGCTGGCGGAGGTCGTCGGACGCGAGCACGAGGTGACCCATGCCGGTGGACGATCGATCGCGATTCCATTGCCACACCCGAGCGGAGCGAGCAGCTGGATTCACGCCGAGGGCAACCGGGCGCTGCTCGTCCTGGCGCTGGAGCTGTTGAGCGCGCGGCTGGCGACGCGCGTGGAGATTCCGGGCGCGCGACCTCGAGCGGTACGGCGGTCCTCCGTGAGTGTGGCGGAGAGATAGATGCGCGTGCTGCTGCTGGTCTTCTCGCTGCACGGGGTCCCGTCGGTCGCGTCGGCAGATCGCTGGTTCTCGGCCGACAAGCTGGAGCACTTCCTGAGCGCCGCGTTCGTCCAGAGTCTGGCGTACGGCTCGCTCCGCGGCGTCGGCGCGAGTCATGGCGCGGCGATGGCCGGTGCCTCCGTCACCACGGCGGTGGTCGGAGTGGGAAAGGAGATCCACGACGCGCGGACGGGGGGCGACCCGAGCCTGCGCGACCTCGCGTGGGATGCAGCGGGCGCGGGGACGATGAGCGTGCTGCTGTCGCACTCGGCGCGATAATATCGATCATACTGGCGGCGACGGCGTCAGGGAAAGTCCGATCCGGCCGCGGCGGCGGCAATCGTTATATTGGCAAGGTTCTTCCTCTTATCCGCGAGCGCGGCATGATCTCGGCTCGAAGCAAGTTTCTCATCGGCGGCGCCCTCGTGCTGGGTACCGCCGGGTACCTGATGGCGACGTCCATTCAGGAGACCGGCACCTACTACCTGACGCCGACAGAGCTCGCGACGCGCCTCGAGGCCGATCCCGGCTTCCGCAATACCGGCGTGAAGATCGGCGCCCGGGTCGTGCCGGGCTCCATTCAGCGGATACCCGGCGGGCGTGAGTACATCTTCCGCGTCACCGACGGTGCCCGGGTGGTGCCTGTGGTCTACCGCGGCATCGCCCCCGACACCTTCACGGACGGGGTCGACGTCGTGGTGGAGGGACGAATGGGTCCTGACGGCACCTTCCACGCGACGACGCTGCTCGCCAAGTGCGCGTCGCGCTACGAGAACGCACCGGGCTCGCCGGCCGGAGGTCAGCCCGGCGGCGACAAGTACAAGCAGACGCCGGGCTACAAGGCGGCGACGGGGGCGCAGGCGTGATCCTCGTCGGTGAGCTGTCGCTGTGGGTGGCGCTCCTCATGGCGGTGTGGACGATGGTGACCTCGTATGCCGGTGGCGCGCTGGGCCGCGAGGACCTGATCGCGAGCGGTCGTCGAGGGATGTACGCGACCGGCGCGATGATCGTTCTCGCCTCGCTCGGACTCTGGACCGCGCTGCTGACCCACGACTTCTCCCTCAAGTACGTCGCGTCGAACACGAGCGCGAACATGCCGAAAGTCTACGTGTTCGCCGCGTTCTGGGGCGGGCAGGCCGGCTCGATGCTGTTCTGGGCGCTGATCCTGTCGCTCTACAGCACGGTCGCCATCTGGTCGCTGCGCGAGAAGGGACGCGACCTGGCGCCCTGGGCCTGCGGTACCCTGGCGGCGATCCTCCTGTTTTTCATCGCGACGATCTGCTTCAAGGCGAACCCCTACGACCGGCTGGCGTTCGTTCCAGCCGACGGCCGCGGAATGAACCCGCAGCTGCAGAATCCGGGGATGGCGATTCATCCGCCGAACCTGTACCTCGGCTACGTGGCGACGTCGATCCCGTTCGCCTTCGCGATCGCCGCGCTCGTGACCCGCAAGCTCGACGCGGAGTGGCTCGGCATCGTGCGGCGATGGTCGCTCGTGTCCTGGTTCTTCCTCACGGTCGGCATCACTCTCGGCATGTGGTGGGCGTATGTCGAGCTCGGATGGAGTGGCTACTGGGCGTGGGACCCGGTCGAGAACGCGAGCTTCCTGCCCTGGCTCACCGGAACGGCGTTCCTCCATTCCATCATGATCCAGGAGAAGCGCGGGATGCTGCGGAAGTGGAACGTCGTCCTCGTCGTGATGACCTTCCTCCTTGCGATCTTCGGCACCTTCATCACGCGGAGCGGCGTGATCGAGAGCGTGCACTCGTTCGCGCAGTCGCCCGTCGGCAGCTGGTTCGCCACCTTCTTCTTCATCGCGACCGGCGCCACGATCTACTTCGTCGCCACCCGACTGAAGGATCTCGAGGCGACGGCGGAGCTGGAAAGCATGGTGAGCCGCGAGGCAGCGTTTCTCTACAACAACCTCGTGCTCGTCGGGATCGCCTTCTCCGTGCTCTGGGGCACCCTGTTCCCGATCCTGAGCGAATGGGTGCGAGGCTCGAAGATCACTGTCGGTCCACCCTTCTTCAACACGGTGAACATCCCGCTCGGTCTCCTCCTGCTCGGCCTCACCGGTGTCGGGCCGCTCATCGCCTGGCGAAAGGCATCGACGTCGAACCTGCGTCGGCAGTTCGTCTTCCCGGTGGCCTTCGGGCTCGCGTGGGGACTCTTGCTCGCCGTGCTCGGCATGCGGAGCTTCCACGCCCTGATGGCCTTCACCCTCGCCGCCTTCGTTGCCGGCACGATCGGCCAGGAGTTCTACAAGGGCATCCGGGCGCGGCACACGATGCACGACGAGTCGATTCCGGTCGCGGCGGTGCGCCTCGTAGCGCGCAACCGGCGCCGGTACGGCGGCTACATCGTGCACGCCGGCATCGTCATCCTCTTCTGCGGCTTCGCCGGTTTGGCATTCAAGAAGGACCACGACGTACAGATGAAGGCGGGGGAGGCGAAGGAGCTCGTCGATCCCCTCGGGCATCACTGGACCTTCATCAGCCAGGGCATCTCGACGTCGGAGACGCTGAACCGGTTCGTCACGGGAGTCGGCCTCGAGGTGTGGCGCGACGGCGTACGGCAGGGGATCATGACGAGCGAGAAACGGCAGTACTTCGACAGCAACAAGCAGCCCCAATTCGAGCCGAGCACGGAGGTGGGCATCCGGACGTCGGCGAAAATGGATCTCTACATCGTGCTCGCCGGGGTGCGTGACGAAACGGCGGAGCTGCGCATCAGCTTCAATCCGCTGGTCGTCTGGGTATGGATCGGCGGCATGGTGATGGCCGTGGGCGGGCTGATCGTGATGTGGCCGCAGGCGGAGCGCCGACGCTCCGGCGGCTACGTAGCGACGCTGGAGCCGGCGCCGCGGGCCGAGCTGGTCACGGTCTCGTGATGCGCCGACGGGATTTTCTGACCCGCCTCGCGCTGGGTGGCGTCGCGGTGCTCGGGTCGCGGGAGCTGTTCGCGCAGCAGGCCGCGCCCGGCGCCGGGCCGGCGCAGGGGACGACGTCGAACCTGTTCGACATGGATCAGATGGCGGCGAGGAGGGTGGTGAAGCCGCCGAAGCGCGATGCGCACGCGTCGATGACGTCGGACGATCGCGACGCGCTCGAGCACCAGCTCCGTTGTCAGTGCGGCTGCACCCTCGACGTGTACACCTGCCGCACGACCGATTTCTCCTGCCAGGTCTCGCCGGCGATGCACGCCGACGTGATGTCGCTGGTGGAGGGGGGCTACTCCGCGCACGAGATCATCGATGCGTTCGTCGGCACGTACGGAGAACGGGTCCT
Source organism: Gemmatimonadales bacterium (assembly GCA_044449225.1). Taxonomy (GTDB): domain Bacteria; phylum Gemmatimonadota; class Gemmatimonadetes; order Gemmatimonadales; family Gemmatimonadaceae; genus AG11. The sequence continues at coordinate 27,427 of JBIOHU010000001.1, forward strand.
GATGGCGCCCCGAAAGGAAGGATTCAACTGGGCCGGTTACATCGTGCCCTTCGCGGCCCTCGGCACCGGCGCCGCTGCGCTCGTCGTCGTGCTGCGCGGGATGCAACAGCGCTCAGTGAGGGTCGCGGCGGCGCGCGGGCCGGTGGCGGAGCCGGATTCCGGCGCGACGACCGACGAGCTGGCCCGGCTCGACGCGGCCATCCGCCGCGACGACTGATGTCGGCGCTCATCATCGGAACGCTGCTCGCCGTCGGCGCGCTCGCGTATGTGCTCTATCCCCTGCTCACCGGCCCGATCCCGATCGCGCGACGACGAGTGCCGCGTCGGCGGGAGGGCGCGAAGGTCGTGGAGCACGAGGCCATCGTCGCGCTCCGTGAGATCGAGTTCGATCGGGTGACGGGGAAGCTGTCGGACGCCGACTACGCCGAGCTCAAGACGCGCTACACGCAGCGGGCGCTCGACGCGATGCGCGCGGGAGATCCCGCGACGTCAGGCGACGCCATCGAGGCGGCAGTGCTCGCGTATCGCGCGCGCATGAAGAACTGCGCCGACTGCGGTCCGCGCCCGGAGCCGGACGCGCTCTACTGCTCCAGTTGCGGGCGCTACTTGGCGGGCGCCTGCGCGTCCTGCGGAGCCACGGTGAGCCAGCCAGGCGCGGCGTTCTGCGGGAGTTGCGGTCAGGAACTCAAGGGCGGTCAACTGACCGAACTACGGTCAACATACTGAACGTCGGTCAACTTACCGAACTAGGGTCGACCTACCGAAGGGCGGTCGACGTACGGAAGGAAGGACGGTCGACGTACTGAACTACTGTCGACTCACTGACCCGCAGGCAATTGAACGGCCGAGCGCAGGCGCCTGAGTCGACAGCGGTGCGGTAAGTCGGCCGCAGTTCAATAGGTGGACCGCGGTTCGGTCAGTCGACCGCCGTTCCGTAAGTCGACCGCCGTTCCGTAAGTCGACCGCCGTTCGGCATTCGACCGACGTCAGCTGTTCACCGTACCCGCGCCTCGCGCGCCACCCGCCAGCTCGATCCGCCTCCCACGAGCTGATAGATCCTCTCGAATCGCAGCGCCGGGGGCCGCTGGCCGCTGGCGGGGCCGAATTGCTCCGCGGAGAAGTACAGCTCGATCGTGTCGGTCGAGACGCGGAAGACGTCGGAAGCGCGCACGATGTAGCCGGGCACGGTGGTGTGGCAGCGTGGCGTGTCCAGCGCGGTCTCGCGGATCGGCTCGCAGACACCCGCAACCACGCCCCGTGCCTGCAGCGCGCGCGCGAGCGCCGCCGGCACGCTGTCGCCTCCCGCGTAGCCCGCCGTGCGCGGGAGGCGGAGCGGATGGAGGAGCAGGGTGAGTCCCGGCCCGAGGTCGAAGGCGGCGCGCGCGGCGGCGTCGTAGGCGGCGGCTTCGGACGCCACCGGCAGCGCGGCGAGCTGCAGCTTGCGGCCGCGCGCGACGTCGGAGTCGTCCGCTCCAGATGGGCCGCAGGCGGCGGCCAGGAGGAAAAACGCGACGACGAGTGAGAGGACCCGCTGCGTGCGCATCATCCCCGAATCTAGCGCTCCACCGCCTCAAGCCGGCGCTCGGCCATGGAGATCGGCAGAATCGTCGCCGCCATGCAGAGCACGGCCGCGGCGCCGAATCCGACCACCATCTCCGTCATCGAGCTCGGCGTGCCATAGAACCGCGCCGACAGATAGCCGTATACCGGCCTCGCCTCGAGCACGACGACGGCGGCGATCAATCCGATCGCTGCAATCATGAACATCAGCCCTCCGAACGACGTCGGGATCTGGGCCGCGTTTTCCGTCTCGAACTGTGGGAAGAGCGTTCCGAAGCCGAGCGCCATGCCGCAGAGCGCGAGCGTCATCAGGCTGATCGTCATCACCGAGACGGCGAACATGAAGTCGCTCACCTGCAGCAGTGCGTCGGTGACCCCGACGATGCCGAGGGCGAGCACGAGCAGCGGCGTCGTGCCGACCCAGAACTTCGCCCACAGTAGATCGCGCACGGGCATGGGGCTCGACCGCAACAGCCAGAGCGTGCGTCCCTCGAGGCTGACGCTCGGAAAGATGAATCGCGCCGCGACCGAGGCAAGGACGAAGCCCGCCAGCACGAGGTTGAGGAACGGAATCACGTTGACGAGGAAAAAGGTGATCCCCTCGCCGCGCAGCGGCAGGTACTTGATGTTGAACACATAGACGACGACGAGCACGGCGAGCAGGATGAGCTGCGACCACTGTGTCGTGTCGCGGAAGAACAGCCGCAGCTCCTTGAGCACGAGCTCGCGCTTCAGGATCCCCAGCGGCTTGAACAGCAGATGCCCGACGTCATGCATGACCTTGCCGCGCACGAACCGCTGCCCGCTTTCCTGCGCCTTGCTGAAGCCGATCGAGTACAGGCTACGATGGAGGATCGCACCGAGGACGAACGCCGCCGCCGCGGTGCTCCAGAGCAGGTAAACGGCCATCCAGTCCGGCCGGTAGCTCAGCCAACCGAGGATGGCGCGCTGCACCCACTCGCTGGGAAGGAAGGGCGACGTCGGCGTGCGGAGCACGGTCACGAACTCCACCAGCGAACGGAATCCCTCCGGGCGCGCCAGCCGCTCCGGCCTCACAATGCGGAAAAGCAGGACGATCCCGCCCGCCGCGAGCACGGCGATCACGCTCAGGATGTCGCGGGTCCGGCGGGCGGGAAAGATATTGACGAGCACCAGCGTGATGGCGCTCCCGACCACCGCCGGCACGACGAGAAATGGCACGAACACCGCGGCGACGACAAGCGGAAAGAGCGGGCCGCCATGATATGCCGTCCCGAACGCGGCGAACATCGGGATCGCCAGCAGGAGCACCATCCAGCTCGAGTTCACTCCGGTCTCGAGAAGCTTCGCGCCGTACAGCTTGAGCCAGTCCGCCGGCGAGGCGACAAGAAGGTCGAGGTCGCGCGCGAGGAAGAAGCTCGACAGCGCGGTGATGATGTTCGACAGCAGAAGGATCGAGAAGAAGCCGATCAGGATGATGCCGAGCAGCTTTCCGGCGAGAAAGGGCCCGAGGTCGGGCACGCCGCGAAAGTACACGAGCAGCTTGTACAGCACGGCGTAAATGAAGGCCCAGAACAGCAGTGCCATCCCGCCAAGGAGGACGAAGCGCATCGTGCGGCCCCGCTCGTTGGCCATCGTCCGCGCCCGTGCCGTGAGCCACTTCGGGCGGAGCAGAAGGGCGAGCGAGGGATCGGGGCGCACCCCCGATCCTGCATCAGGCATCGAGAACCTCGACCAGCTCCCGCGCCGCGTTCTCCCCGGTGAGTCGCAGGAAGATCTGTTCCAGCCCCTGAGTTCCGGCATCCGCGCTCTGTCGCAGCTCGTCCATCGTGCCGCAGGCGCGTATCGTGCCCTGGGCGATGATCGCCACGCGATCGCACAGCGTCTCGGCCACTTCCAGCGTGTGCGTGCTCATCATGATCGTGTGTCCGCGCCGGGTGTACTCGCGGAACAGATCCTTGAGGATCTTCGTGGCCTTCGGGTCGAGGCCGACCATCGGCTCGTCGACGACGATCACCTCCGGGCGGTGGACGAAGGCGCTCGAAATGATGAGCTTCTGCCGCATCCCGTGGCTGTAGCTCTCCACCAGCTCGTCGCGCCACGGCTCGAGGTCGAACAGCGCGAGCAGCTCCCGCGCCCGATGCTCCACCTCGGCACCTTCCTGGTCGTACAGACCGGCGACGAAGCGCAGGAACTCGGCGCCGGTGAGTTTCTCATAAATGAAGGGCCGGTCGGGAATGAAGCCGAGCTTCATCTTCGCGCCGACCGGATCCTTCGCCAAGTTGACGCCGGCGATCGAGATCTCGCCGCCCGAGGGACGCAGGATACCGGCGATCATGCGAAGCGTCGTCGTCTTCCCGGCACCGTTGGGGCCCAGGAAGCCGAACAGCTCCCCGCGAGGAACCTCGAGGTCGATCGCGTCCACGGCCGTGAAGCTGCCGTAGCGCTTGCTGAGCCGGCGGAGGCTGATCATGCCGAAGCGGGAGAGGCGCGGAGCGCCTAGTGAGCGGAGAGGACGTCGATCTGGAGCGCGCCCATGAGGCGCAGCAGCTCGGCCTGACGGCCGAGCCCACCCACGGTGAACCGGAGGTGCGAAGCGTCGGCCGGGAACTGGCCGAACGTCGGATCCACCGCTACCCACCGCTCTAACCAGACTTCCGGCCAGGCGTGGTAGTAAAACTTTCCGTCGAGGTAGGCGAGTCCGGCCGCGATCCGGGCGGGAATTCCCGCCGCCCGCGCCAGTGCCACGTAGAGCTGCGCGTGCTCGTTGCAGTCCCCCACCCGCGTGCGGAGGGTCGCCAAGGCGCTCGGCACCCCGATCGTGATCTTCTTGGCGAGCGAGTCGTAGACCCAAAGGTTTATGCGCTGGGCGACCACCCGCGGGTCCGTGTCCCTCCCGCGCAGCCGTCGTGCCAGCGACTGGATCTCCCGGCTGCGTGTCTCGAGAAGAGGCTCCGCACCGAGGAAGAGAGCCATCGGCGTCCCGCGCGCTCCGTCGGGGAGCCGGTACGCGGCGCGCATCGCCGTGGGGTCCTCGCGCGTGATCGTCAGTGTGTCGCCGCGCAGTTGCTGCCGGTAGCCCTTCACGTCGAAGCCGTCGAGATCGACGCCGGTAAGCCTCACCCGGAGCTCCTTCAGGTTCGCACGGAGCTTCTTCTTCGCGGTGATCGCCGTCGTTTCATAGATGTCGCGATCGGCGGTCACCAGCGCACCTCGCGCCGCGGCGTCCGCCTTCCAGTTCTCGAATGCCACCTCGTAGGGCCGCCGCTCCAGGGTGAGGCCGAGCAGCCGGGTCACGAGGACGATGCGTCCCTGCTCGTCCACCCAGCCATCGAATCCGGCCTTTCCCTCAGCCGTCGTCGTCATCCGCCACGCGCGGACCGTGTCCGGAAGGACCCCTTCCCAACGCTTCGTCGCCGCGTTCACGACGCTGCTGTCGTGCAGGACGAACACACTCTCCGCGACCACCGAGACCTTCATGTCGCGCGGCGCCATGGTCATCGGGTCGAACACGGGAAGGGTGTAGCTCGAGCCGACCGACGGCCGCTCGCCCAGCGCGATGGCGAGGGGCACGAGCGTCGGCAGCAGCACGGGCCCGTTCAGGACAATGCGCTGCGTATCCACCGGCTGGCCGCTCACGCCGCCGACGGCGAGCAGCATCAGCGAGTCCCCGAGCACCGTGCCTGCCGCCTTGATCGGCGCGAGGTCGGCATCGACGTCGACGGTGAAGTGAGTCACTCGCAGCGCCCGCGTGACCTGAGTCGAGGTGCGCGCACTGGCGCGGTGCAGCTTGCCGGCGACGGGCAGGTCGGCCACCAGATAGTCGGTGACGGTGATGCCGCCGTCCGTCGTGTCGATCGTGGATGAGGCGAAGCCGATCTGCTGTCCGCCCTGGAGCACGGCGTAAAACTCGGCGCCCGGCGTGACGCGAAGCCCCGCCTCGGCGAGGCGCTCGGTGTGTGGCCGGAAGAGCTGGTGATGTACCAACACGCCGAGGCCGGCGATCCAGAGCGCGAGCACGCCCGCCGCGAGCAGGGCGCGCCGACCCGGCCGGCGCACCTCGATCATCGACGCTGCGCCTCGCGGGCCTTCTGATACGCCGTTGCCGCCTCCACCGGACGTCCCATCCGGTCCAGCACGACCCCGATCGCCTTGAGGGCGCGGTGATTCGACGGGTCGAGCTCGGCGGCAGCCTGATAGGAACCGAGTGCCGCCGGCAGGTCGTCGATACTGTTGTATGCCTCGCCGAGGTAGTAGTGCGAGGCGACGCGGCGAGGATCGCTCGCTACCGCGGCGCGCAGGGGCTCGACGGCCTCGCGCCACCGGGCACGCTTGCAGAACAGTACGCCGAGCTGGAGCTGCACGTCGGCCTCCTGCTCGCCGGTGCGAGCAGCGCGCCGGAGGTCGGCTTCGGCGAGGTCGTACTTTCCGCGCAACGTGAATAGCGCGGCCCTGGCGCACAGGATCGCAACGTCGTCCGGCGCGACGTCCACCGCGCGGCCGAGCTCCGCCAGCGCGCCCTCCAGGTCGCCCCGCTGCTGCAGCAGCTCGGCGAGCGCGGCGTGGGCGCGCGCATTCTTCGGCTCACGCGCGATCAGCGCCCGCAGCGTCGTCGCCGCGGCGAACGTCTCGCCTGCGGCGAGAAAGTCGCGCGCCTGCTGCATCGAGTCGGCGCGGCGGGGGAGCGCGGCATCGACCGGCCGCTCGTCCGCCGCTGCCAGGGGCAGCTGCTGGTCGGCGGCGATCGACTCGGGAACGGAGGGAGATTGCGACGCGTCGCGCGCGCCTTCGGGCTCGATATGCAGCATGCGTCTCTCCAGCTTCAGTCGAAGACTCAGGCGAGAGCGAGAGTCGTCTCGCCGTTGATCCACTCCAGATACTTCGCGTTGCCCGCGGTGACCGGAAGGGCGAGCAGCTCCGGCACCTTGTAGGGATGAAGCTCCTCGAACGCGAGCTTCAGCGTCTCCAGCCGTGCCGACCGCGTCTTGAGGAGGACGATCGCCTCCTGCTCGTCGGCGATTCGTCCCTGCCAGCGGTAGAGCGAGCGCGCTCCCGGCAGCACCGAGCCGCAGGCGACCAGGCGCCGTTCGAGCAGGGTCTGCACGAGCTTCACCGCGTCATCGGCGGAGGCCAGGGTGGTGATGACGACGATGGCGTCGGTGTGCGGCATGCGAAGGCGAGCGCGAGGGCGGATGGAGGGGGCGAGGGCCGCATCTCGCGGACCGCGCAGGTAATCTAACGTGCACGCTCCGTGACTTGTCTCCCCCCGGTCCGGAAGCGAGTTTACCCTGGTTATGGCAGAAGACGCACTGATCGTCCGCGGGGCACGCGAGCACAACCTCCGCAACGTGGACGTGACGATCCCACGGGACCGCCTCACGGTCATCACGGGGCTGTCCGGCTCCGGCAAGTCCTCCCTCGCCTTCGACACGATCTACGCGGAGGGCCAGCGCCGCTACGTCGAGTCGCTCAGCGCCTACGCGCGGCAGTTCCTCGGGCTGATGGAGAAGCCAGACGTTGACGCCATCGAGGGGCTGTCGCCGGCGATCTCGATCGAGCAGAAGACCGCCGGCCACAACCCGCGCTCCACGGTCGGCACCGTCACGGAGATCTATGACTATCTCCGCCTTCTCTTCGCGCGCGCCGGCACGCCGTACTGTCCGAACTGCGGCCGTCCGGTGCAGCGGCAGAGCCCGGCGCAGATCGCCGAATCCGTGCTCGGCTGGCCGAGTGGAACGAAGATCGAAGTCCGCGCGCCTCTCGTGCAGGGTCGCAAGGGCGAGTTCCGCGAGCTGTTCGAGTCGGTCCGCAAGCAGGGCTTCATCCGCGCCTACGTCGATGGCGCGCTGATCGAGGTCGCCGATCCGCCAAAGCTGAATCGCCGCCAGAATCACAACATCTCCGTCGTCGTCGATCGGCTCGTCGTGCGAAGCGAGGATCGGGCGCGGCTCGCCGATTCCGTCGAGACGGCGCTCAAGCTCGCCGAAGGCATCGTCGAGGTCTTCGACGTCGAGGCGCAGTCGGTAGAGACCTTCTCCGAGAAGTACGGCTGCCCTGCCTGCGGCATCTCGATGCCCGAGCTGGAGCCGCGCCACTTCTCGTTCAATTCTCCCTTCGGCGCCTGCGCGACCTGCGGCGGCCTCGGAACCCGGCGGCGCGTCAGCGAGGAGCTCGTGCTCGGCGATCCGCGCATCTCGATTCTCGAAGGCGTCGTGCTCCCGTGGGGCGAGCCGACCGGCTATCTGCGCAAGGTCGTGCTGCCGACGCTGGCCCGTCAGTTCCGGTTCGACCTCAACGCCCCCTGGGGCGAGCTGCCCGAGTCGGTGCGCGACATCCTTCTGCACGGTGATGCCGGCGCGGCCGGGCGGAAGAAGAAGTCGACTGACGGAACGTGGGAGGGGATCATCGCCAATGTCGAGCGGCGGTACGAGGAAACCGATTCCGACATGGTGCGCGTGGATCTCGAGGCATACATGCTCGCCGTCCCCTGCTCGGACTGTCACGGTCAGCGGCTCAAGCCGGAGTCGCTCGCCGTCACGATCGACGGACGCAACATCGGGGCGATCGTCGACCTGCCCATCACCGAGTCACTGGCGTTCTTCGAGCGGACTCCGGTGCGAGGCGACGGTCGCGTGAACGGGCTCGACGCCGAGATCGCCGGCCCGATCCTCAAGGAAGTGCGCGAGCGCCTCCGCTTCCTCGTCGACGTGGGGCTGGACTACCTCACGCTCGGCCGCTCTGCCGAATCGCTCTCCGGCGGCGAAGCGCAGCGCATCCGCCTCGCCACTCAGATCGGGTCGCGCCTCGTGGGCGTGCTGTACATCCTCGACGAGCCGTCGATCGGCCTCCACCAGCGTGACAACTCACGGCTCCTCGGGACGCTGGAGCAGCTTCGCGACCTCGGCAACACCGTCATCGTCGTCGAGCACGACGAGGAGACGATGCGCGCCGCCGACTACGTGATCGACATGGGGCCGGGCGCCGGCAAGCACGGCGGCGAGGTGATCGCCTGCGGCACGGTGGACGAGATCATCCGTAATCCCCGTTCGATCACCGGCAAGTTCCTCAGCGGCGAATTGGAGATCGCCCTGCCGGCGACCCGCCGCCCGCGCGACCCCAAGCGCGCGATCCGCATCGTGAACGCGCGCGAGCACAACCTGCGCAACCTCACGGCCGAGATCCCCCTCGGACTCTTCGTCGCCATCACCGGTGTCTCCGGGTCCGGCAAGTCCACGCTCATCGAGGACATCCTTCACCGGTCGCTGGCGCGCCACTTCTATCGGGCACGGGTCATACCCGGCGCTCACGATCGCATCACCGGCCTCGAGCACATCGACAAGGTGATCGACATCGATCAGAGCCCGATCGGCCGCACGCCCCGCTCCAATCCGGCGACGTACACCGGCCTGTTCACGCCGATCCGCGAGCTGTTCGCCGAGCTGCCGGAGGCGAAGATCCGCGGTTACGGGCCCGGTCGCTTCTCCTTCAACGTGAAGGGAGGCCGCTGCGAGGCGTGCCAGGGCGACGGACTCGTGAAGATCGAGATGCACTTCCTCCCCGACGTCTACGTGCCCTGCGAGGTCTGCAAGGGCAAGCGGTACAACCGCGAGACGCTCGAGGTCCGATTCCGAGGGCAGAGCATCGCCGAGGTACTGGAGATGACGGCCGAGGATGCGCTGGCCTTCTTCGAGAATCAGCCGCGCGTTCGCCAGAAGCTCGAGACACTGAACGACGTCGGTCTCGGCTACATCCATCTCGGCCAGAGCGCGACGACACTCTCCGGTGGCGAGGCGCAGCGCATCAAGCTCGCGACGGAGCTGTCGAAGCGGGATACGGGACGCACTTTCTACATCCTCGACGAGCCGACGACCGGTCTCCACTTCGAGGACGTGCGCGTCCTGCTTCACGTGCTGCACCGCCTCGTCGACCGTGGCAACACGGTCCTGGTGATCGAGCACAACCTCGACGTGATCAAGACGGCCGACTGGATCATCGACCTCGGCCCGGATGGCGGCACGCGCGGCGGTGCCATCGTCGCCGAGGGGACGCCCGAGGACGTCGTGCAGGTCGATGCGAGCCACACCGGACGATATCTCAAACCGATGCTGGGACGGGTCTCGCAACGCAGAAAGGCTGGGTGAACATCCGGTAGGTGAGTAGGTGGGAAGGTGGGTAGGTGGGAACACGAGCAAATGCGGATGAGGGCACACCGGTACAGGTAGTCAACAATGGTCTCCCTGCTCGACATCATCGGACCCGTCATGGTCGGGCCCTCCTCTTCTCATACCGCAGGCGCCTGCCGGCTCGGGCTGCTCGCGCGATGCCTCGTCGGCGGCACGCCGGAGCGGGCGCGAGCCGAGCTCCATGGTTCCTTCGCCCGGACCGGTGAAGGCCACGGCACCGACAAGGCCATCGTCGGAGGGCTGATGGGGTTTCGCCCCGATGACGAGCGGCTGCGCACGGCGCTGGAGATTGCCGAGCGCGAGGGGCTCGACTACACCTTCGAGAAAACCACCCTCGCCGACGACGCGCATCCGAACACGGTGCGACTCACGCTCGAGCGCGGTGATCGGCGCGCCGTCATGACCGGCTCGTCACTCGGCGCGGGACGTGTTCTCGTGACCGACATCGACGGTTATCCCGTCGAAGTCACCGGCAACTACCACACGATCGTGCTCGTGGCCGAGGACGTGAAGGGCTCGGTGGCGAGGATCGCGACGATCCTCGCCGCGCATGAGCTCAACATCGCGACGCTCAGGCTGACGAGAAAGGAACGGGGCGGCGACGCGTTCATGGTCATCGAGATCGACGACGTGCCGGGCGAAGCGGTGCGCGACGAGATCCGTGAGCTCCCATGGGTCCGCTGGGCCTTCCGTCTCGACAAGGTCAGCGCCTGATCGGCCTCATTCGCCCGCAGGCAACACGGTAAGGACCTTCTCGTCGCTGGGAAGGGTGACCTCGAGCCACTCGCCAGGCCCGAGCGAGATCGGCCCGGTCCGGGGGACGATCGACCGCGCGAGTAGCCGGGCCGCGATCTCCACGGTGCCGGCTCGCGTCGTGATGTCCGCCGGCACCGTCAGCGTATCGGTCCGACCGGACATGACGGTGCCGATGCGGCGGCTCTCGCTACCAGGCACGACCACGTAGACGTCGGCCTGATCGAGCGACCGATTGATGAACACGATGAAGCCCTGCGGCGTCACTTCGCCGCCGCGATGAAAGCGGCCGCACGAAGCAGACAGGGCGAGGACGAGGACGGCGAGCGCGAGGGCGGCGCGCCGGCCGGTGGAGCGAAGGCAGTGCCGCAGGTGGATGGCGTTCATAGACGGGTGCCAGCTATCTCGAGGTGGTCCGACGGAGATTCCGACCCGGACCGAAGCACGGGCGGTGCCAGCGCCTCCCGGGGTCGGCGAATGCCCGTCCCCACTGAGGTGCCCACCGCCGGCCGCGTGATGTCTTTCGCTCGCGATACCGATACCTTCCGACATGTACAAGTCCCTCGCCGATGCGATCAAGGACGCGGAGCAACAGGGAATTCCCCTGGCGCGCCTCGCGCTGGAGACCGAGAGCCGCGATCAGGGGCGCCCCGTCGCCGACATTCGCGCCGCGCTTCAGCGAGCCCTCGACGTGATGCGGGGCGCCGTCGGCCAGGGGATGACCGGCGATCTGTACTCCGCGTCGGGTCTCGTCGGCGGCGACGCGGCGAAGCTCCGCACGGGACCGGATGGCCCGCTCGCCGGCACTCCCTTCCGCGACATTCTCGCCCGCGCCCTCGCCGTACAGGAGGTCAATGCGGCGATGGGAGTAATTGTCGCCGCTCCCACCGCCGGCGGAGCCGGCGTGCTCCCCGCCGTGCTCACGGGACTCGCCCACGCGCGAGGGATCGACGATGAAACCGTCGTCAGCGCGTTGGCCGTCGCCGGTCTCATCGGGGCCGTGATCGCCGAGCGCGCGTCGCTCTCGGGCGCCGAAGGTGGCTGCCAGGCCGAGACCGGCTCCGCGGCGGCGATGGCGGCCGGCGCCGCCACCGAGATGCTGGGCGGCAGCCCTGCCCAGGTGGGTCACGCGACTGCTCTCGCCCTGCAAGGGACGCTCGGCCTCGTCTGTGATCCGCTCGGTGGCCTGGTCGAGCTCCCCTGCGTCTTCCGGAACGCCACCGGTTCGGCGATCGCGCTTACCGGCATCGAGCTGGCGATGGCTGGCGTCGAGTTCAGGATTCCGGTCGACGAAGTGATCGACGTCATGGGACAGATTGGTCGGGAGATGGATGTCCGGTACCGCGAGACCGCCGGTGGCGGCCTCGCGGCGACCCCGACCGGGCGCCGCCTCGCGAAGGAGCGACTGGTGCAGATCAAGCGGGCCTGACGACCCGCCGCGAGCCTTTCGTGTCGTGCCGCGCGTCCATAGCTTGCGGCCACGCGCCACGCTGCTGAAACGGACTGAGCGTGGACCTCGTATGGAAGGCAACACCGCCCGCCAGGAGTACCGATGCTCACGAAAGACGACATCGAGAGCTTTCTCGTCCGACTCGCCGCGACCGGCGCGACCTATTCCGAGGTCGAGCCCGGCTTCTGGATCGTGCGACCGAGCCCGGACAGCGATCTCTCGGTCGCCGTGAACTACGCGCCTCCGGTCGTGCTGCTGCGGGTGGACGTCATGACGCTGCCGAAAAACGGTGCGCAGAGCGCCACCCTCACTCGCCGGCTGCTCGAGCTCAATGCCTCCGATCTGCTCCATGGATCCTACGGCATCCAGGACGAGCAGATCGTCCTCACCGAGGCGCTCGAGCTCTCGGCCCTCGACTTCGAGGAGTTCCTCGCGAGCTACGAGAGCATGACGCTCGCGCTCGCATCGCACCTGCGCGAGCTTGGCTCGTACCGCGAGGCACGCTGACCCCATGGGCATCTTCGATCGATTCTCCGCGCTTCTCAAGTCCAACATCAACGATCTCATCTCCCGGGCCGAAGACCCGGAGAAGATGCTGACGCAGATCCTCGTCGACATGCGCGGCCAGCTCGTGAAGGCCAAGCAGCAGGTCGCCTCGGCGATCGCCGACGAGAAGCGCTTGCGCGACCAGACCGACGCCGAATACAAGCAGGCGCAGGACTGGGAGCGGCGCGCGATGCTCGCCGTTCAGGAAGGGCGTGACGACATGGCGAAGCAGGCGCTCGTGCGGCACGGCGAGCACCTGTCCCACGGGCAGCAGCTCGAGCAGACGTGGGAAACGCACCGCCTGGAGACCGAGAAGCTGAAGAACTCGCTCCGGGATCTGAACGACAAGATCGAGGAGGCGAAGCGGAAGAAGAATCTGCTCGTCGCCAGGCAGCGCCGCGCCCAGGCTCAGCAGCGCATCGCCGAGACGATGTCGTCGTTGTCCGAGAAGAGCGCCTTCGAGGCGTTCGCGCGGATGGAGGAGCGCATCGAGACGAACGAGCGTCAGATCCGCGCCCATGCCGAGATCGAGGAAGAGTTCACCGGCGACACCCTGCAGCGCGACTTCAAGCAGCTCGAGAAGGGTGCGTCCGCCGTGTCGGTCGATACCCAGCTCCTCGCGCTGAAGCAGAAGATGGGACTACTGCCAGCCGGCGGCGCGGGACCGAGCAAGGCGCTCAACAGCGGACAGCGGAGCGACGAGACGGTTCACGCCGAGATCGAGCATCCTGGCGACGAGGACAAGCGGTGACAGGTCAGGTCGCGAAGCGATTCAAGTTCGCGCCCATCCTGACAGCGACCGTCTTCACCGTCCTCCTCCTCTGGCTGGCCGGCCGGGTGGCGGAGGTTTTCCTCCTGCTCTTCCTCGGCATTCTCCTCTCGCTCTGCCTCGGCGCCCTCGCCGGCGTGCTGCATCGGCGCGCGCGCCTTCCGGAGCGAGCCGCCTTTCTCGCCGCCATCGTCATCCTGTTCGGCGGCGTCGCTCTCATCTTCTGGATCCTCGTCCCTCCGCTGATCGCGCAGACCCAGGAGCTGGTGAAGGTCCTGCCGGACTACATCAGTGGTTGGGAGACGGCGATCGATCGCCTGGCCGACCGCGTGCCGGCTCTGAAGTCGGTCTTTCCGCCGGGCCAGCACAGGCTGCTCTTCGCCGTCTACAACCAGGTCGCCGGCCAGTTCGGCAACGTCGTGCCCAAGGTGCTCGGCATCGTCGAGGTGCTGGTCAGCATCTTCTCCGTCATCGTCATGGGGCTGTACCTCGCCCTCCACCCGGCGCTCTATCGCGAGTGGCTGATCGCGCTCTTCCCGCCGATCCACCGCGACCTGGTTCGCGACGTGCTCGGCGACTGCGCGGACTCACTGCGGGCGTACATCGTCGGGCTCATGTTGACGATGACCTTCCTCGGCACGCTGACGGCCGTCGGCCTCTACGTGCTGCACGTGCCCTATTACGTGACCTTCGGCGTCTTCACCGGGCTGGCGACCATCGTTCCCTTCTTCGGGACGCTGTTCGCGACGACGCTCCCGGCGCTGTTCGTGCTGACCGGCCCCGCCGGCGGCACCCGCGCACTGTGGGTCATCGCGCTCGGCATCTTCGTCCACCTCGTCGAGGGCAACCTCGTCTCGCCGTACATCATGTCGAAGCAGGTGGATCTGCCGCCGGTGCTGACGATCGTCTTTGTCCTCATCGTGGGCAATCTTCTCGGTCCGCTCGGCCTGCTCGTCGCGGTGCCCGGACTCGCGGTGATCATGGTCATCGTACGGCGCATCCTGCTATCGCGCATCTACGAGGGGCACGGGTTCCGCCGCACCACCAGGGAACGCCCTCTCCGCCTGCGACTGCCAGCTCCCGAGGGCGGCGTGATCGTGCCGCGCAGCTACGTCGACATCATCTCCATCCTGGAACGTCGCGAGACGCTGGCCCCGGTGTAAATTCAGGGCGTTCGTCGCGTCATCGACCTCCCCGCCCGCATCCCCGAGCCACGCATGTCGCGCGACCCGCGCTATCTCATCCTGGCCGACGGCCAATTCGGCCCCGAGACCTCCAAGACCGCCAACGCCTGCATCCGCTACACCCCCGATCGTGTCGTCGGGGTGATCGATGCGAGCCAGGCGACACGGACCGTCCAGCAAGTTCTCGGGTTCGGCGGCGACATCCCGGTCGTGGCGACGATCGACCAGGGGCTGGCACTCCGCCCGAACGCGCTTCTCATCGGCATCGCCCCGGCCGGCGGCCAGATCCCGCCGGAGTGGATTGCCGTCGTGCGTCGCGCGATCGAGCAGAAGCTCGAGATCTGGAGCGGGTTGCACAGCTTCATCGGCGACATCCCCGAGCTCGCGGCGGCGGCGCGAGCGAGCGGGGTCACCATTCACGACCTGCGGCGTCCGCCGGCGAAGATCACCGTCGCCAACGGCCGCGTCCGCGACGTCGCCGCCACGGTGGTGCTCACCGTCGGCACCGACTGCAACATCGGCAAGATGACGACGCAGCTCCAGCTCCTCGGCGCGCTGCGGTCGAGGGGTATTCGGACCAGCTTCGCCGCCACCGGGCAGACGGGGATCCTCATCGAAGGTCGCGGGATCAGCGTCGATGCCGTGATCGCCGACTTCATATCCGGCGCGGCGGAGAAGCTGGTCCTCGACTGCGCGAAGGATTCCGACCTCGTGCTCGTCGAGGGGCAGGGCTCCATCATCCACCCGAGCTACTCCGGCGTCACGTATGGGCTCCTTCACGGCTCGCTGCCGCATGCGCAGGTGATGTGCGCGCAGCCGTCCCGCACCGCGATCAACCGCTGCGAGTGGGTGAAGATCCCGCCGCTGGTGGAATTCATCCGCCTGAGCGAGTCCGCTGCGGCGCCGCTGCGGCCAGCGCCGGTCATAGCCGTCGCCCTGAACAGCTACGACCTCGACGACGATGCGGCGCGCCGCGCGATCGAGACGGTGCAGCGTGAGACCGGCCTCCCGACGACCGACGTGGTCCGGTTCGATCCGGCGCCGGTGGCCGACGCGATAGCTCGCTTCCACGATTCGCGGCCCCGCTGACGTAGCGATTCCATCCGGCATGCGACCGAATGATGACGCGATGGCAGGGAAGCAGCGCGAGATTCGGCTATGCCTCTCGCCCTTCGCGTGGAATCACTCTGGAAATCCTACATCGCCGGCGTGCGCGGCTGCTCGGCGCGAGTGCGGGTGCTCTGCGGGCTCTCGCTGACCATCGAGTACGGTGAGCGGGTCGCCATCGTCGGCGCCGCTGGCGCCGGCAAGTCCACCCTGGCGGGATGCATCCTTGGCCTTCGCCGGCCCGACGCCGGCGTCGTCGACGCACCGGCGCTCGTCACGGGCGACCTCGCGATCGTCGGCGCCAGCCGCTTCCTCGCGCCGCCCGATGCGCGGCGCATCGCTGCGGCGTCGATGCTCCTGTTCGTTCCCGAGTGGACTTTCCATCGATCGTGGTTCGACCGGATCCTGTTGCTGCGCGACGGGCAGCTCCATCGCCTCGACGACGAGGAGCCGGTGCGACGGGTGGCCGAGCGCCTGACCGCCGCGGGAGGGGGAGGGTCGCCGCGACGTTGACCGTCGACCCGTCGCGCGTCTAGCTTGCCCGCGATGCCACAGCTCGTCCAGCAGCTCAGGATCCCGAGGCCGGCGGAAACCGTGCGTCCGCACACCGTTGCCGAGTGGCGCAGCAGCGGCGTGGACTACGCGCTCGACAAGGGGTTGGACATCGGCGGCGTCCTCCTGTCGATCTTCGTCGTCTGGCTGTTCATCCGGTTCATCTCGCGCCGGATCGAGCACTCGGGTGAGGACGCGGCGCCCGGCCTGCGAACGGCGCGCGAGCAGCGCGCGCGCACAGCGGCCAAGCTCGTACGCAACGTCGGGCGCGCGGTGTTGACGATCGTCGCCGTGCTGATGGTGCTCAATCAACTCGACTTCAACATCGGCCCTCTGCTCGCCAGCGCCGGCGTCGTCGGACTCGCGGTGTCGTTCGGCTCACAGAGCCTCGTGCGCGATTACGTCACCGGTTTCTTTCTCCAGCTCGAGCATCAGTTCGCTCTCGGCGACGTCGTCCGCATCGGCTCAGCCGAGGGTACGGTGGAGAACATCTCGCTCCGGCTCGTCTACGTCCGCGACGGAACGGGAGCCCTGCACATCATTCCCAACGGCCAGATCAACCAGGTCGTGAACCTGACCCGGTCGTGGGGGCGCATCTCGCAGGACGTCGTGGTCTCGTGGAAGGACAGCGACGGCGCCGCGGAGGCGGTACGGCGCGCCGCGGCATCGTTGGCCGACGACAAGGCGTGGGAGGACGCGCTTCTCGACCCGCCGCGACTGACCGGCATCGAGAAGATCGGTAACGGCGTCATCACGCTGCGCGCCGTGGCGCGCGTCGACCCCTATCGCCGCGACGACGTCGCTCGCGAGCTGCGGCGGCGCGTCAAGGTCGAGCTCGACCAGTCGGGGATCGTCACCGTGGCGCCGCCGCTTCCGGCGCTTCCGGCGTAGCTTTCTCTCTTCATCCGCGCGCGACGCGCGGCCCCGCTCCCGCGCCCCAGTCCGAGATGGCCGACTTTCGTCTGTACAACACGCTCACGCGACAGGTGGAGACGTTCGTGCCCGCCGACGGCCGTACCGTGCGCATGTACACCTGCGGCCCCACCGTCTACAACCCGGCGCATCTCGGCAATTTCCGCACGTTCCTGTTCGAGGATCTCATGCGGCGCGTCTTCGTCCTGCGCGGCTGGGAGGTACGGCAGGTGATGAACCTCACGGACGTCGACGACAAGATCATCAAGCGCGCGTTCGAGCAGGGTAAGACGATCACCGACGTGACGGAGCCGGTGATCGTGACCTTCCATCGCGACCGGGAATACCTGCGCATCCAGCGAGCGGAGTCGTATCCGCGGGCGACGGACTATCTCCCGCAGATGATTGCCCTCGTGCAGCGGCTGGTGGAGCGGGGGGTGGCCTACCAGGCGGAGGACGGCTCGGTGTACTTCGCCATCGCGAAGTTCCCCTCTTACGGCAGGCTGTCCCGGCTCGACACGCGCGAGGTGAAGAGCGGAGCCCGCGTCCTTCAGGACGACTACAGCAAGGAGAACGCGCAGGACTTTGCCCTCTGGAAAGCGGCCAAGCCGGAGGACGAAGCGACAGGGGCGGCGTGGGACTCACCGTGGGGGCGCGGCCGGCCGGGCTGGCACCTCGAGTGCTCGGCGATGGCGCTGGACCTCCTCGGCGAGACGCTCGACCTCCATTGCGGCGGGATCGACCTGATCTTTCCGCACCATGAAGACGAGATCGCCCAGAGCGAGGCGGCGACGGGTAGGACCTTCGCGCGGGTGTGGTGCCACGGTGCATTTCTGCTGACCGAGGGCGCGAAGATGGCGAAGCGCGTCGGCAACGTCAGCACGGTGCAAGGGTTGCGCGAGGCGCGCTTCTCGGCCGCGGCGCTGAGGCACTTCGTCTTCAACACCCACTATCGAAAGGAGCTCAACCTGTCGGAAGAGGCGCTCCTCGCCTCGATGGAAGCGGTGAAGCGGGTCGGCGCCTTCGCCGAGCGGCTGCGCGACCCGGCCACGCTGGTACTCGGGGGGACGCCGGAGCTGGCGCGCGCAGCAGAGACAGCGGTAAGGGCGGCCGAAGAGGCACTGTTCGACGACCTCAACGGGCCCGAGGCGCTGGCGGCGCTCTTCGATTTCATCCGGCGAGGCAATGCCGAGCTGGACCGGAAGGGAGGGGATCAGGGCGCGGTGGAGCGGGCGCGAGCGGCCTTGGACCGGATCGATTCGGTGCTGGACATCGTTCCGGAACGGGAGGAAGCGGACGCCGAGCTCGCTGCCTGGATCGATGGGCGGATCACCGCGCGGCGTGAGGCGCGAATCCGGCGGGACTTTGCCGAGGCGGACCGGATTCGCGGCGAGCTGGCGGATCGGGGAGTAGTGCTGGAGGACGTCGGCGGGGAGACGCGCTGGAAGCTGCGCTAAGTCCCGGTCTCGTCGTGCCTTGACCTTGCGTCACGAGTCAACTATCCTACGAGTCTCGCGCAAAAAAGGGCCGTCGGCTGACGTAGCTCAATTGGCAGAGCACCTGATTTGTAATCAGGCGGTTGCGAGTTCGATTCTCGCCGTCAGCTCTGCCGTGCGGGAATATTGGGTGGGGTACCCAAGCGGCCAACGGGATCAGACTGTAAATCTGACGGCGCAAGCCTTCGAAGGTTCGAATCCTTCCCCCACCATGCGCCGTGGTCGCACGCGGTGCGGCAGGATCGGGGCGGTTCGTCGCGGGAGTAGCTCAGCTGGTAGAGCGCAAGCCTTCCAAGCTTGATGTCGCGGGTTCGAGCCCCGTCTCCCGCTCTGGGACGCAGGATGCAGGATGTCGGTAACAGGTCGGTGCGGGATGTCGGCAGCATGCAGGTATGGAACGCTCACGTAGCTCAGTTGGTAGAGCACACCCTTGGTAAGGGTGAGGTCATCGGTTCAATCCCGATCGTGAGCTCTCTCGTGGAACGGTGCAAGGCGGGGAGTCGGCGCGACGGGCGCGACCGGTCCCGGAAGCAGGTCGGCGTGATGGCCGGTCGGTCATCGTCGCCATGAATCGCGGTCGCCGCTGGAGGACGCGTTTCCTCTGGGGGCTACTGGCTGTCCAACCCTCTTGAGTTTCGGATCAGGTCATGGCCAAGGCAAAGTTCGAGCGGACGAAGCCGCATGTGAACGTGGGGACGATCGGGCACGTCGATCATGGGAAGACGACGTTGACGGCGGCGATCACGGCGATTCAGGCGGCGAAGGGGTTGGCGCAGTCGGTGGCGTTC
>JBIOHU010000002.1:0-46193 GCA_044449225.1 Gemmatimonadales bacterium
CTACGGCGGTGACGACGCGCGTGTGGGTGCCACAGTGCCTGCTGCCGACTCCGCCATGCGGGCACTTGGAAAGTCATTCGAGCCGCACAGCTTCGTCGGGGCGGGGCACGGCTTCCTCCGCCAACAGGATGGCAAGGAGGGCGCGAATCTCGCCGCGACACGCCAGGCCTGGCCCCTGACCCTCGCCTTTTTCCGAAAGCATCTCGGCCAATGATGTCCTACGTCTTTCTCGCCTCCTTTTCCGCCGGCCTGCTTCTCGCCGTTCGGATCATGTTCTTCGGCGCGGAACGGCGACGAAGTTCGGCAGCTGGCACGCTGGCGCTGCGGCGCTCCGAGCCGGCCCTGGTCGCATTTCTCGTCATGTTCGGAGTCGCCGGATACCTGCTCGCACGCCACCGTACGATGGCGGTCGGGCCGGCAGCAGCAGTCGCACTTCTCCTCGGTATCGCTTGGGCAGGGCTCGTCACGCGTGTGGCGGTAGCGACCGCCCGGGTACGGCCCGAGCGTGATCTCGACGACCCGCGCTTTCTTCTGCAGGGTCACGTGGGCGTCGTCACAACCTCCATCCCCATCGGCGGGGAGGGAGAGCTCGTCGTCCAGGAGGGCAACTCGAGGCGTTCTTTCCGGGCTCGCGCGAGTAACGACGGAGGTGTCGCCGAGGGGCAGGAGGTGTGTATCGAGTGGGTGGAAGACGGGGTCGCGCACGTCGAGCTCTGGTCGGCGGTCGAGGCTCGCCTTTGATCGGTGCATCGACGGCGGTGGCACGGCCTACGCATGTGGCGACGGATCAGCCGCGCGGGTCATTCCAGCTGGTACGTGCCGCGAGGGACCATGTCCGATGCAGTGATCTTTGCTGTCGTCTTCGTGGGGTTCTTCCTGCTCCGCGGGATCGCCGCGACCGTGTTCTTCTTTTACCTCCTCCCGCAGGGAGATCGGTGTCCCAACTGCGACGCGGTCACTGTGCGCGTCCAGTCGCGTGGCTGGAACCTGTTCCTGCCAC
Organism: Gemmatimonadales bacterium; assembly: GCA_044449225.1. Lineage (GTDB taxonomy): Bacteria > Gemmatimonadota > Gemmatimonadetes > Gemmatimonadales > Gemmatimonadaceae > AG11. The sequence goes on from JBIOHU010000002.1 coordinate 1,001, forward strand.
GATTCCGGACCAGTTGGTGCTACGAGTGCAACTGGCATGGAATGCTTCGCGCGGGTCCGCTCACCCCCACACCCGCTGCAGAGGTGCTCACGAAGCAGCCGTAGCGGAGGAGCTGCCCGACGCGCGCACCGCCAGCGTGAGCCACTCCGGCCAACTGCCGCTCAGCTCGAAGAAGTCGTCATAGTAGGACAGCCCTGCCGACTCGAGCTCGTCGATCAATACCCCCAGCGCCTCGACGTCATAGATCGGACCGAGCACGACGAGATCTCCGTCAACGCGAAATTCGGCGTCGGTGAGTCCGAGCCGTGCGTCCAGCGCCGATCGCGTGAGTTGCGCCCGCTCGTAGGACTCGCGTCGAAAGAAAAGCGTCGGTACACCCTGGGTCAGGGGCAGCATGATGAGTTCTCCATGGATTACGTCGTCAGAATCGGGGACCTGCATTCCCGGAGGCTTCGATCACGAACTGCTTCAATACTTCCGCCAGCCCATGATCAGTGGGTCGAGGTGCACGGATTCCTCCGGGAAATGGGCTTCGTGCAGACGCTCCGGCCAGTCAAACCCGTCAAGACCTGGCTCAGCGAGGAATATCGGGACCCAAAGCCGTTTTGGGAGTAACCGCAGCGAGCTAGCTCAGGTGGATCCCGGTACACGAAGCCCGCCGACCGGATCGGAGCGGTCGCCGCACGGTTCCGGAGCGTCGCCAGGAGCTTCGGCCTGGCCGATATCGCGATTGGGAGGCGAAGAGCATGATATCAGGCGTCCCCCGTCGCGTTTGGGAGGCGAAGAGGGAGGTATGTTGCGTCCCACGATGCGTTTGGGAGGCGAAGAGGGAGGTATGTTGCGTCCCACGATGCGTTTGGGAGGCGAAGCGGGAGGAGTTGTGCGTCCCACGATGCGTTTGGGAGGCTGATCGGGGGGTGTCGAGCACCGATCGGGTGAACAAGCGCACGGATCGGCATCAGAGGCGACTCCGCTTCTTCGGTGGTCGGCCACGCTATCTTTACGTGATGTCGGGATCGCATCCGTCGCTCGAAGCCGAATTCGACGTGCTCGTCATCGGAGCGGGACACGCTGGTACCGAGGCTGCCGTTGCCTCGGCACGCCGCGGAGCACGCACGGCGATCGTGACCAGCGCCCTCGAGATGATCGGGCAGATGTCCTGCAATCCGGCCATCGGCGGCGTGGCCAAGGGCACGGTCGTGCGTGAGGTCGACGCGTTGGGCGGGATCATGGGCCGCGCCACCGACCTTGCTTCGCTGCAGTTCCGCATGCTCAACCGCAGCAAGGGACCGGCGGTGTGGGCTCCGCGCGCGCAATGCGATCGAGGGCTGTATCGCAGGGCCGTTCGGTCACTCCTGGAAGAACAGCCCGGGCTCGAGACCATTCAGGGAACCGTCGCCCGATTGTTGTTCGATGGCGAGCGTCTCGCTGGTGTCGAGACGCTGGAAGGCCGTCGCTTCGGTGCTCGATGCGTCGTTGTGACGACCGGCACGTTCCTCAGGGGCCGCATCCATATCGGGACCGCGACCTCGGTTGCCGGAGGAAGAGCCGGCGAAGCCTCGGCCACGCATCTCGCCGAACAACTTGACGCGATGGGCCTCACAGTCGCGCGATTCAAGACCGGCACCCCACCGCGTATCGACGGCCGCAGTGTGCGGCTGGGTGAACTCCAACGACAGGAAAGCGAGATCGAGGAGTTCGATTATTCCTGGTCGCACTTCTGGGCGGAACCCCGGCGGTCGACGGACGATCGAACGCGCCATCCGGCTCAATTGCCGTGCTGGATCAGCTTTCTCGGTCCTCCCGGCAAGGAGATCATCGAGAGCCATCTCGGCGAGTCGGCGATGTACGGCGGCGCGATCAGCTCCCGCGGCCCACGCTACTGTCCGTCGGTCGAGGACAAGGTCGTGAAGTTCCCTCACGCCGAGCGCCACCAGCTATTTCTCGAGCCGGAAGGGCTCGACACGCATGAGCTGTACGTGAATGGCCTTTCCACGTCGCTCCCGGCGCCCGTGCAGCTCGAGGTGCTGCGCTCCATTCCCGGGCTCGAGCAGGTGAGGATGACTCGCGCCGGCTATGCAATCGAGTACGATTACTACCCGCCGACCCAGCTCGATGCTCTGCTTCAGGTGCGCGCCTTGCCGGGATTGTTCTTCGCCGGCCAGATCAATGGCACTACGGGCTATGAGGAAGCCGCGGGGCAGGGACTCGTTGCCGGTGTGAACGCCTCCGCGCTCGCGCTCGGCGCGGAGCCGATGATGCTCGGACGGGAAACGTCGTACATCGGGGTCCTCGTGGACGATCTCGTCACACGCGGCGTCGATGAGCCCTATCGTCTGTTCACATCGCGCTCCGAGTTCCGGCTCACGATCCGCCAGGACAACGCTCTTCGCCGGCTCGCCGCGATCGGGCTTCGCCTTGGCTTGTATGATGAACGTGAGCGCGGTGTGATCGCCGCCCGTGTTGCGGCGGAAGACGAGGCACGACGGCTCGCCGACACCACGTCGATCACGCCGGAACAGGCGTCATCAGTTCTCGATCGCGCGGCGAGCACGGCACTCACGCACGCCGTCCGCATCACCGAGTTGGCACGTCGTCAATCCGTTGCCCTGCGGGAGCTTTTTCGCGCAGCCGAGGTGGGAGCGAAGCTTCCCATCGACGCGGTGGTGAGCACGGAGCTAGAGATCAAGTACGCGGGGTATCTGGATCGGGAGCGCACGCAGGCAGACAGACTCCGCAGGATGGGTGACTTGCCGCTCGATGCTGCGCTTCCGTACGAGGAGATGCAGTCGATCTCGTTCGAGGCGCGTCAAAAGCTGGCCCTCCGGCAACCCCGGACGTTGGCTCAAGCTGCCGGCATGCCTGGCGTGAGCCCGAACGACGTCCAGAATCTCGTCCTCGAGATCGAGAAGCGGCGCCGCAACAATCCTGGTCGCTCGACGAGGCACACCACGGCCTAGGAGCCTCGCAGATCTGCGCGTGCTGGCGTCACATGCGCTGTGTGCAAGGATGCTCGTTGTCGTCGTCTCCCTATCGCCCGCCACAGAGGGGTGAGGCAATGAGATCTCGATGCGACACGGACGACTGTTAGTCGCAATATGCTACAAAATAGAACCTATCCTTCACCAAGGGTGCACATGAAGATGATTCCTCGACGCATTTCTCTCGTGCTGGGTACCGTGATCGCCGCGTCGGCCGCCACAGTTGCCTCGGCGCAGAGCTCACAATCGATGCTCGCTACTGGCGTGCCGACCATCGTCACCGCAGGTCAGGGCGAAGCAACGGTCACCCCGGATCGTGCCTCGGTGATGGTGAACGTGCAAACGCGCGCGGCGACGGCCGCAGCGGCGGCCGCCGAGAATGCACAGCGGACGCGAGCCGTGCTGGATGCCCTCGCCGCGCTGGGTCTTCCCAAGGAACAACTCTCCACGCAGGGATACACCGTGTATCCCGAGACCCGCTACGACACGAATGGGGGATCGCCGCGCGTGACCGGCTACGGCGTCACCAACACCGTCAGAGCAGAAACTCATCACCCCGAGCAGGCTGGGGCGATCGTGGATGCTTCACTCGGGGCCGGGGCGAATCTCATCAATAGTCTGTCATTCTTTGCGTCCTCCATCGACGCACCGCGACGGCAGGCAATCGCCGAGGCCGTCGGCAATGCCCGAGCCGACGCAGAAGCCATGGCGAAAGCGGCGGGAGGCTCACTGGGCGCACTTCTCGAGCTTTCGACCCAGGGACCGACCATGCCGCCACGACCCATGTACGAAGTCGCGGCGAGGGCGGGCATGGCCAAAGCGGTGCCGACCCCTGTGAACCCTGGCGAACAGACCGTTTCGGTGTACGTGAATGCCCGCTGGCAGTTCGTGCCGGGCCGATAGGGCCTCTTGCGGGGGTCGCGGGAAAGCTCCGCTCGCCTGGGAGTAACTGGTTTAGGCAGGAATGTGCCACGTGGCTCATCGGCGCTGCAGCAGGGACGTCGACGTGCCACGTGGCACTATTCGCACTGTCGAACACGCCAATCGATTCGCGGGTGCGGGAATTCGATCTTGGGTACATTATGGGACTTGTGATCAGTGACGAATCCTTCGCCGCCGACCGCTTGCAACCCTATCTGCAGTTGAAGCTGCACAGCCGCGATTCTCTTGCGCGGTCTGCCGACGCCCGGGGCGGGTGTGTGCATGGGCACTGTCGCCGCCAGAGCCGGCGTTGCTATACCTGGCCGCTTCGTGGGACGGACCTGAAAGCCGTCCTCCCGTGGCTCCAGAAGCATGTGCGGGCTCGATCGCGTCGGGATCAGTTCCGAGCGGTGCCTCGACCAGCACGATGCCTGCTTATCTCGCGAGCAGCAATCCGGCTCGCCGCTTCTCACCGTCGACAAAGGTAAGCCAGCCGTGGCCCGCGTCATCGCAGTCGCAAATCAGAAAGGCGGCGTCGGCAAGACCACGACGGCCGTGAATCTCGCCGCGAGCCTCGCGGTCGCCGAGCGACGTACCCTGCTCATCGACGGCGACCCACAGGGCAATGCCACGAGTGGGGTGGGGGTCAGTCATCTGGGATTCGAGCACACGACCTACGATGTACTGCTTGAGCAGGCGACGATCGCCAACTCCCGCTTACGGGAGGTGCAATTCAGTCATCTCGACGTGCTGGCGGCCACACCCGATCTGGCCGGCGCCGAGGTCGAACTCGTGGACGCTCCGGCGCGGGAACATCGTATGCGCCGCGCGGTCGGCGCAATTCGAGAGGAGTACGATTTCATTCTCATCGATTGCCCCCCCTCCTTGGGCCTGATCACGCTCAACATGCTGGCAGCGGCCGACTCGCTCCTCATCCCCCTGCAGTGCGAGTATTACGCACTCGAAGGGCTGAGCCAGCTACTCAACACGGTTCATTTGATCCAGCACGGAGTGAATCCCTCATTGGGAATTGCCGGCGTGCTTCTCACGATGTACGACGGACGATTGAACCTCTCGCGTCAGGTTGCGGCGGATGCTCGCGAGTACTTTGGCGCCCAGGTCTTCGACACGGTGGTTCCTCGAAACGTGCGGCTCGCCGAAGCACCGAGCTTCGGCAAACCAATCGTGCTGTACGACGTGCAGAGCATCGGCGCTCAGGCCTACATGGCGATTGCCCATGAACTGATTGCTCGAGGGACGGGACTCACCAACCAGAGCAAGCTGAGCGTTCAGTCCAGCGAACCACTCGCGCGCGAGGTCTCGCTATGAGTGTCGATCAACCACGCCGGCTCGGACGAGGCCTCGAGGCCCTCATCGCGACGGCGAAGCAGCAGCGAGAGTCGGGGGCGTCCAGGGAACACCCCGACCCCCCGGCGTCGGGACTTCGATTGGTACCGGTCGCCGAGATCGCGGCGAACCGGTTTCAGCCACGTCGGACCTTCACGGAGCCCGGGTTGACGGAGCTCGAGGCGTCCATCAAGGCGAGCGGTCTGCTGCAGGCGATCACGGTGCGGCCGAAGCCGGAGGGCGGCTGGGAGCTCGTCGCCGGCGAGCGGCGACTCCGTGCGGTCAGCCGACTTGGATGGACGGCGATTCCTGCGGTCGTCCGCGATTTCGACGATCGTGCGATGCTCACCCTGGCGCTCGTCGAAAATCTGCAGCGGTCCGACCTCAACGCCCTCGAGGAGGCGGAGGGGTATCAGCGCCTCATCGACGAGTTCGGCCTCACCCAACAGCAAGTGGCAGATGCCGTAGGTAAGGACAGAACATCCATCACAAATCTGCTTCGTGTTTTGACTCTGCCGGCTGCCATTCAATCGATGGTGGAACGGGGACACATCACCGCAGGCCACGCTCGGGCTCTTCTGCCCATCAAGGATCAGCGCAGGCAGCTCGACCTCGCGAATGAAATCGTCGCCCGTCAGCTTTCCGTGCGGGAAACGGAAGCCCGTGCACGCGGTCAACTGCCGGGCAACGATCGTCAGACGGCAGCGTCCGCCCGAGGAGGACGTCCAGCGGAGCCCGGGGATACGCCACGCGATCCCGAGATCCGCCGGGTCGAGGAGCGCCTCCGCAAGCATCTTCAAACGGACGTTCACGTCCAGCAACTCGGGGGGGGACGCGGCGTCATTCGACTCGGCTTCTTTGGCCCGGAGGACCTCGAGCGATTACTCGACCTCGTCCTCCGGCAACCCGCGTCCGACTTTGACTGAATACTCAAACGTTTACAACCCGCTGGGCGGTCTCACCGAACGCAGCGCACCGCATTTCAACCGCCCCAGCCGCCGAATTGTCCACATTTTCGTAACGTCCTTCCGTCAAAGAACTTAAAGCCTTGACATGTACGCGAGCCGACGGTTCTCCACAGCTTTCCACATCCTGTTGGCTCTGGCGATCAGCGCATGTTCAGAACGCCGGACCGACTCGCGCCCCGACACCAGCTCCACCTCGAGGACACCTTCACCGACGTTCCGGGTCGCTCTACTCACCCCAGGTCCGATCAGCGATCAGTCCTGGAACGGTGGGGCCTACCAAGGTCTGCTTCGGATTCGCGACAGTCTCGGCGCCACGATCAGCCACATCCAGACGAAGACGCCAGCTGAATTCGAGGAGGAGTTCCGCCAGTACGGATCACAAGGATACGACCTCGTCTTCGGTCACGGCTTCGAATTTCAGGATGCCGCCAAGCGCGTCGGTCCCGATTTCCCGCGAACGATTTACATCACCACCTCCGGTACGACCTTTGGTGGCAACGTCGGGGGGATCGAGTTCGCGTTCTCCGATGCCTCCTACCTGGCCGGCATGGTCGCCGGCGCGATGACCCGGACGAACCACGTGGGGGTCATCGGGGGAACCGAACTACCCCCCGTCAAGGAAAGTTTCGACGCGTTCGCACGGGGAGCCCGCGCTGTCAATCCCAAAGTCACCCTGGCCACCTCCTATATCGGCAACTGGGACGACGTGAGTGCCGGCAAGGAGCAAGCACTGGCACAGATCGAACGCGGCGTCGATATCATCTTTCAGAATGCCGACGCTGCCGGCCTGGGAGTCTTTCAAGCCGCCCGTGAGTCGAAAAGGGCGCTCATCATCGGTTCCAACTCGAATCAGAATGCCGTGGCGCCGGAGGTCACCATCGGGAGCGTGGTGATCGACCTCCCGCATGCCTTCCTCACCGTCGCGCGCGAGGTGAAGGAGAAGCGTTTCACGCCGCGAGTCATCCGGCTAGGCACACAGAGCGACGTCGTGACGCTCGTGCTGAACCCCGCCCTCGCGTCGAGGATTCCGCCAGACACCCGACGCGTCGTGGATTCGCTCCAGCGCGAGATGCGCGCCGGCCGCTTCATTGCTCCGACGACGAGCCCGTAGTGGACCCACGCATGGATGAGTCAGCACCGAGCCTCGGGCAGGTTGCCGCACACCTCGACGGCCTGCTCCACACGACGGAGATTCCCGATTATCCCGGAGCCATGAATGGGGTCCAGGTCGATCATGCCGGCCCGGTGCGGCGCTGCGCCGTAGCGGTCGACGCGTCCCTGCGGACCATTCGGGGAGCGGTCGACGCCGGCGCCAACCTGCTCATCGTCCATCATGGCCTGTTCTGGAGCGGCCTGACGCCACTGCGCGGCCGACAGTACGAGCGCCTGCGACTATTGCTTCTCCACGACATCGCGGTTTACTCGTCGCACCTGCCGCTCGACCTGCATCCGACCGTTGGCAACAACGTTCTCCTCGCCGAGTTGCTCGGGCTCGACCCCCAGGAGGGGTTCGCGCGATTCCAGACGATCCTCGTCGGCGTACGCGGCACCACGGACATCGAGACGAGCCTGCTCGCCGATCGCGTGCGATCCATCACCGAACAGGAGGGAGGAACGCTCCACGCCATCGGCATGAGTGCCGGTCGACGCACCCGTCGATGGGCTATCTGTACCGGTGCCGGTGCGTCGAGCGAGACCCTCGGCGAGGCCGTTGATTCGGGTATCGACACATTGATCGTCGGAGAGGGACCCCACCACACGGCGGTGGAAGCGGAAGAGCTCGGGGTCGCCGTGCTCTATATGGGCCATTACGCCAGCGAGACACTCGGAGTGCGCGCGCTCGGCGCGGATCTCGAGCGAACGTTCGGCCTCCCCTGGTCGTTCGTGGCAGCGCCCAGCGGACGTTGAGGCGCTCGGAAACCGTGATCGGTGCAAGGGAGTCCGCCCTCGTACTTCGCAACGTGTCGAAGCGGTTCGGCGGCGTGACGGTACTCGACCACGTCTCACTCGACGTCCGTGGCGCAACGGTGCACGCGCTACTCGGCGAGAACGGCGCTGGCAAGACGACGCTCATGCGCATCGCTTTCGGGATGATTCAACCAGAGCAGGGGACGGTTCACGTCCACGGACGAGCCGTGCGCCTGCCGACGCCCGCGGCCGCGATTGCGGCAGGTGTCGGCATGGTACATCAGCACTTCACACTCGTTCCCGCGATGTCCGTTGCCGAGAATCTCGCGCTCGGTGGACGGGGACCGCTGAAGGCGCAAGCGCTGGCGGCCACGGTGCGCGACGTTGCTCGCGCCACCGGATTCGCGCTCGATCCCTCGGCGGTGGTCGAGACGCTGCCGGTCGGCGCGCAACAACGAGTGGAGATCGCGAAGGCCGTCGTACACAAAGCGAATGTGCTCATACTCGACGAGCCGACGGCGGTCCTCGCGCCCGCCGAGACGGCGGATCTCCTGCGCTGGATACGGCAGTTCGCCGACGACGGCAACGCGGTCGTCCTCATCACTCACAAGCTCACGGAAGCACTCGCGGTCGCCGATGACGTGACCGTGCTTCGCCAAGGTCGAGTCGTGCACACCGGCCCGGCGACCGCATCGTCGGCACGATCACTCACGGCCGCGATGCTCGGTCGGGAAACACTCGACGCGAACCCGGTCGGCGCTCCACGATCCGACGAGCGCCCCGGTCCCATCGTGCTCCGCGCGGAGCGAGTGACCCTGCGCGACAGCCAAGACAGGGTCCGTCTTCGCGACGCATCCCTCAGCGTCCGGGGGGGCGAGATCGTCGGAATTGTCGGCGTGGAGGGCGCCGGCCATCGTGAGCTCATTCGGGCGCTCGCCGGGCGCACCATCACGACTTCCGGCTCCATCGAACGACCCGGCGTTCTGGGCTTCGTTCCGGAGGATCGGCATCGGGACGCCGTACTGCTCGGGCGCTCGCTCATCGACAACGTCGCGCTACGAGACGCCGGGCGTCGGCGAGGACGCATACGCTGGGGAGCAATCCGGCTGCATACCGAGTCACTCATGCGCCAGTTCGACGTTCGCGCGCCTTCCCCCGATGTCGCAGTGCGTACGCTGTCGGGCGGAAATCAACAGAAGCTCGTCCTCGCACGTGAAATGGTGGAGTGGCGCACGGAATCGAGGAGCGGGAGCAGCCACCTCTCCGGACATGAGCCGTCGGCATCTGCTCTCGTGATCGAGAATCCGACACGGGGGCTCGACGTTCGGGCGACGACCGACGTGCACGCCCGGCTCCGGGAAGCGCGCGGCCGCGGCACGGCGATCGTCATCTACTCGAGCGACATGGATGAAATCCTCGCGCTGTCCAGCCGAGTGTTCGTCGCGTTCGCTGGAACGCTGCGCGAAGTCGCAGCGGATCGCGACACAGTGGGCCGCGCGATGCTGGGCTTGCAATAGCGTGCGCCTTCGCCTCGGCTCGATGGCGCGGCCGCTGATCGCCGCGGGAAGCGTCCTCGCATTGATTCTCGCCGGCATCGCACTGTTGCTGCTGCTCGGCGGGTACGATGTACCCCGCGCGCTGGGCTCACTATGGATGGGGTCCGTGGGTTCCTGGTACTCACTCACCTCGGCAACGCTCGTCCGGGCCATTCCGCTCATGCTGACGGGGTGTGCCATCGCGGTGGCCTTCCGCGCAGGCGTCTTCAACATCGGCGCAGAAGGCCAGTTGCTGGCAGGAGGGGCGGCTGCTACCGCCGTCGCCCTGGCGCTACCTCACACCGGTTGGCTCACCGTGCTGCTCGCGCTGAGTGCCGGCGCGCTGGCGGGTGGGGGGTGGGCAGGCATCGCCGCCGTGCTTCGTGAGCGATTCGGCGTGCTCGAGGTCATCAGCACCATCATGCTGAACTTCGTCGCCCTCTACGCCGTTTCCTATCTGGTGCACGGGCCTCTTCAGGAACCGACCCACGCCTATCCCCAGTCATCGAGCATCGATGAAGCCGTGCGGCTGACGAGAATTCCTGGCGCTGGCAGGCTCCACCTTGGCATCGTCATCGCGCTCGTCGTCACCATCGCCGCCGGGTGGGTGCTTCGCCACACCGCGGCAGGATTCCGACTCATGGCGGTCGGCGAAAGCCCCTCGGCGGCGGCAAGCGCCGGCCAGATCGATGTCCGACGTGTCGCGGCGAGAGCGTTCGTCACGAGTGGCGCGCTCGCCGGCCTCGCCGGCGCGCTCGAGGTGCTGGGGGTCACCTATGCCCTATACGAGGACCTCTCGCCGGGATATGGCTACACGGCCATCGCGGTCGCGCTGCTCGCTTCCCTCGACCCATGGCGCGTCGTTCTCACCGCCTTTCTGTTCGGCGCACTGGAAGCCGGAGCGGGGGCGATGCAGCGCGATGCCGGCGTGCCGTCGACGCTGGTCGCCGTCATCGAAGCACTCCTTATTCTCGGCGTCGTGGCCACGCAGGGGTTACGCCTGAGACGCGCCGAGAAGACTTCCGACCCGCTCGACGTGCCAGAGATCGTGTATTGATCGACTCCATCACTCCGTTGCTCGCTGCCAGCATCCGCACCGCGACGCCTCTTGCCGTCGCGGCGCTCGGTGAGCTGCTCGTCGAGCGAGTCGGCCTGATCAACATCGGACTCGAAGGCGCGATGCTCGCCGGCGCCTTCGGCGCCCTGGCCGGCGCGATGGCGGGGGGTGTCGGCGCCGGATATGCGGGAGCCGTGGGTGGAGGGTTGCTAGTCGGCGCCGTGTTTGCAATCTGTGTGATCGCGTTGCGCGCCGATCAGATCATTACCGGCATGGCGCTCACGCTGCTGAGCGTGGGAGTCACCGGCACCCTGTATCGTGCCATCTATGGCAGTTCCGGCGTATCCCTCCATGTGCCGACGAGCGGACCGCTGCCGAGTCCAGGAATCTCGTCGCTCCCCATCGTTGGGCCGGCGCTCTTCGCGCAGCCGGCCGTCACGTACTTCGCCTACCTGCTCGCCCCCGCGCTCGCGTGGTGGCTCGGGCACACCCATGCCGGACTCGCTCTGCGCGCCATCGGGGAGCATCCGGAGGCCGCAGAGGCGGCCGGCGTGGCCGTGAACCGGGTGCGTGCGGCAGCCGTATTGACAGGCGGAGCACTGGGCGGACTTGCGGGCGGCATCCTGGTGCTCGCCCAAGCGGGCACCTTCGTCGAGGGGATGTCGGCCGGTCGAGGATTCATCGCCCTGGCCATCGTCGTGCTCGGTCGTTGGCGGCCGATGGGCATAGCCCTGGGTGCGCTCGTATTCGGGGCGGCGAGCGCGATGCAGTACGCATTTCAAGCGATGGGGTGGAACGCGCCCTATCAGCTGTTTCTGGCCGCGCCCTACATCCTCACCCTTGCCGCGCTCGCGGGCGCCGTCGGTCGAGCGCGGGCGCCAGCCGCACTGGGGCGACCCCTCTGAGACGAAACGTCGCCACGACCGTGGCGACGTTCAGCCGCAACTCGTCAGACCACTCGACCATCGGAGGCGCCACTGCCCAGCGCCGGTGCGCTCGAGCATGGCGTACCTGATCCCGTCGTTGTCGTCCTTCGCGATGATCAGAGAAGGCACCCTGCTCGGCCCGATTCGTACTCCGGCGAGGACTTCAGAGGATTCCACGTCCCCTTCGTGACCGAAGGCTCGTTCGGCGTAGGCGAGGTGATAGGGGCCTGCGGTCATCCCACTGTCCCGTTCCGCGACGAGGAGCGTCTGCTCCTCCTGTGGGCTCGCCTCCTGATTGATGTGCCGAACGAGCTGGGCGACGAGTGCCGACACGCCAGGGGACGCCTGGAATCGTCGTACATCCTCCACGGTGAAACGGAGACCCTGAAACGCTGCGCTCGTCGATGTCGTGACCGACGACGCGAGGCGCGACGCCTCTGCGACGATCGTCATGCTGTCACGCGAGGAGAGTACGTCAACGGAATCGAGCGCCAGCGGCTGCACGCGATCGGTCACGAATCCGACGGACCACGAGGCAGTGCCAGCGGGCTGGAATGAGTGGAGCGGCCATCGTTCGCAGTCGTCCGTTCCTTCTCCGGTCGGCGCTCCGAGCTGTGCCGAATAGCGGATCCCCCCTCGCCCGAACAGCGTGACTGGAACCTCGCTCAGACTGGCGGAGTCGAGACGGGCGACGGCATCGCTGTCGCTCTCGGCCGGAAACAATGCGATGGCCTCGTCCCGCGTTGCGCCCTGCACGAGGAGTGCCGGCCCCGCAGCGGCATTCCATCCATTGTCGGTCGCCTTGCCGGGGGCCGGCGCGACGACCGGTGCCGCACCCAGGGGGAGCGAATCAGCATGAACGGCGGGCTCTTCCCGCCCGCATCCTCCGAGAAGCCAGAGCGAAAGCGCGATAACCTCACGCGACGGGACGATGCGGGCGAAGTCACGGAGGCGGAGAGGCGACATGCACCCTAATTTGGTGCGTCGCGGGAAGGCGTCAATCAGCATCGAGACAAAATCATGCACGAGCTCCAGTCGGTCGGTCGACAGTTCACCCCGGTTCCCCGCGCTCCCTGGCTCGAGCGCGCCAGCTGGGCCCTCTACGACTTCGCGAATACCATTTTCTCGATGAACGTCGCGACGCTGTACTTCTCGGTCTGGCTGATCTCCGATCTGGGAGCGTCCAACACCACGTACGCCATCGGCAACGGCATTTCCTCTCTCCTCGTCGTCGTCTCGGTGCCCGTGCTCGGAGCGCTCTCGGATGCGCGCGGGCGACGCAAGCCGTGGGTCGTCGGATTCACCCTGCTTTCCTGCGTCGCATGCGCGGCCATTGGTATTCTGGGTCAACGTACGCTTCCGATTGTCGGCGAGGCGACCGTCGGAGGCGCCACCCTGGCCCCCACCTGGCATCCCACGGCCTGGACGTTCGGCTGGGTGCTTCTCGCCTTCATCGTCGCGAACTACGCCTACCAGGCCGCGCAGCCGTTCTACAACGCCATGCTTCCGGAACTCGTTCCGCCGGAAGAGCAGGGGCGGCTCTCGGGCATCGGTACCGCCGTCGGCTATGTCGGCACGATCGTCGGTCTGATCCTCGTCGTCCCGTTCTTCAACGGCGCCTTTCCGTTGCTCGGTGCGCTACCCACCTCGATCATGCGGACGATTCGGGCGATCGTGCCATTCACGTCGTACGCCGGTCGCGTCTCGACCTTCGTCCCGACCGGCATCCTGTTCGCGCTCTTCTCGTTGCCTCTTTTTCTCTTCTGTCGCGATCGCGAGTTCCGCGGCGAGCGAAAGCCTGTCGCCTGGATGCAGGCATTTCGCGACGTCGCGCACACGGTGCGTGATGCGCGTGATCACCATGGAGCGCTGCCGTTCATCCTTGCTTCGTTCCTGTATCAGGACGCCGTCGGTACCATCGTCTCCTTCATGGCGATCTACGCCGTGAAGGCAATGGGCTTCGCGAAGGGCGCCGAGACCACCCTCTTCCTCGTACTGACGATTCCGGCGATTGCCGGTAGCTACGTCGCCGGACGCATGGTCGATCGTTTCGGGGCGCGCCGCACGCTGGTGTCGACGATCGTGACCTGGATTTTCCTCCTCATCGCCATGGTCATCGTCCCCGGCCAACGCGCCTTTTGGGTCGTTGGACTGCTGATCGGGATCATCTTCGGTGGCATTCCCACTGCCGAGCGTCCGCTGCTGCTCTCGTTGGTTCCGGAGGCGGAGGCGGGACGCTTCTTCAGCCTGATGCTGCTGTCGTCGCGGGCGGCGGCGATTGCCGGCCCACTCATCTGGAGTCTGACCGTCGACGGACTCGAGCCGACCCATGGCAGCGGTATCGCGTATCGCGCCGCAGTGCTGACGGTCGCGGTGATGTTTGCCGCGTCGCTCCTGCTGCTCCGGCGGGTGCCGAGTCACGGGCCGACCGGCGCGGCGCACGACTCCCGTGTTCCCGGCACCACATGATCCTGTATTGGCTTCTCCGCCAGCTCGCCGGGGTTTCGCTCCGCTGGTACTACGCTGACCTCGTCGTTCAAGGTGGCGAGAGGGTCCCCGCCCGCGGCCCTCTGCTGCTCGTGGCAAACCACCCCAACGCCCTAGTGGACGCGATGGTCATCGCCACTGCGGTACGACGGAGGGTTCTCCTGACGGCCAAGGCGACGTTGTTCGAGCGGCCGGCGCTCGCCGCGCTGCTCAGAGGAATCGGTGTCGTCCCGCTACGTCGTGCGCAGGATGAGCGTTCGCGTCGTCAGGGGGGCACGGCGTCGGTGTCGCGCAATGCGGACTCGTTCCGTCTCGTGACCGCGTCACTGGCACGACGAGAGGCCGTACTCGTCTTTCCGGAGGGAGTCAGCCACGACGCTTCCACCCTCGCGCCGCTCAAGACCGGAGGGGCACGCATGGCACTCAGCGCCTCGAGCGATGGCATCAGCGGTCTACGTATCCTTGCGGTCGGGCTTGTTTACGAGGAGAAGGAGCGCTTGCGCAGTCGTATCCTCGTCCGAATCGGCGAGCCAATCGACGTCGACGCATGGCGCACCGCCTCCGGCTCGACCGATCCGGCACGTCTCACGGCCGAGATCGATCGAGCGCTCCGCCGCGTGACGCTGAACTTCGCCAGCGAGGCTCGCGCCGCTCGCGCGATCGACCTGGCAAGCGCACTCGCGGCAATCGCCAGCGAGCTGCCGGAAGTCGTGCAAACCCGGGATCTGTCCCTTGAGGCGGATCTGGCTCGTCGCATCGAGGCGGCGGCGGAAAATCTGTCAGCCGCCCCGGACATCGTCGTTCGTCAGGTGGATGCATTCATCAGGCGGGTAAGCGCCTTCGAGGCGCGACTCACCGAGCGGCACATCTCGTTGGCGGATTTGCGCATCTCGCCGCTCGCGCGACACGGCCTCCGGTTCGTGCTTCGCGAAGCCGTCTTCGCTGCGCTTGTCCTTCCTGCGGCGCTGGTGGGTCGCGTCGCGCACTGGGTTCCACTGCGACTGGCACGGACGATCGCCATCGGATCCATCGGACGCGACCCGTCGCGCGACCAGCCGGCCATGCGCACCATCGTGATCGCGGCGGCGGTGCTCCTGCTCTGGTACGTGGCGATCGGGGTGGTGGTCACGCACTGGGTCAATGGCGGGGTCGGCACGCTCGTCGTGGTCGGCATTTTTTTCGCAGCACGCGTCGACGTTCTGTTGCGCGACCGGTTGCGGCGTGCCAGGCGGCGCGCCCGCACGTATCTCGCGCTCCGGGCGGATCCTGCGCTGCGACAGGCGGCCCTGGCGGAATCCGATGATCTGCTGGCGCAGGCCGCGACGCTCGAGGATGTCCTTCTCGCGAAACAGTGAGCTGAGACTGGTGACGGCGTGCGGCCGTCAGCGCGGCGGAGGCAGAAACGGACCGCCGAGATCCCAGTGCCAGGCATCATGGCGGACGCCGGTGCGCGGATCCTTCAACGGTTTGAACTGCAACCGCGAGGCCGGAATGCCAACCGAGGCACCGTACGCGAGCAGGCGTGCCCGATCGGTCGACACCAGATGCGCCATCGGCCGCCCCTTCCACACGTGTCGATGCATCCACAGCCCGCCGTCCATCGCGTGGATCATTCCCTCCCGGCGCGAGACGAACTCCCGGTAGGACTCCTCCCCGTCGCCGAGGGGTCGGCCGCCCCGGGGCTGCTCAGACACGGTCCGCGTGGCGACTCATCCCATCTTCGTCTCGAGCCAGTTTCGTCCGCTGCCGACGTCCACGATCAGCGGAACCGATAGAACCGCGGCATGTTCCATCTCGCTCTTCACCAGCGTCGTCACGATGTCCAGTTCGTCCTCCGGAAGCTCGAAAACGAGTTCATCGTGTACCTGCAGCAGCATCCGCGCGCTGAGGCGCTCGTCGAGCAGTCGGCCGTGAATGCGAATCATGGCGATCTTGATCAGATCCGCCGCGGAGCCCTGGATGGGCGAGTTGGCCGCCGTTCGCTCGCCGAACGCCCGCACGTTGAAGTTGCGGTCCCGCAGCTCGGGGATGTAGCGCCGGCGCTTGAAGATGGTTTCGACATATCCATGCTCGCGCGCGTACTCGACCATCGAGTCGAGATACTCGCGCACGCGTTGGAACCGTTCGAAGTACCGATCGATGAACTCCTTCGCTTCGGCGTGTGACACCTTCAACTGCCGAGACAGCGCATGCGGCCCTTGTCCGTAGATGGTCGCGAAGTTGATCGTCTTTGCGCGACTTCGCATCTCCGACGTCACCTCCGTGAGGGGCACGTCGAAGATGACCGCTGCGGTCTCGCGGTGGATGTCGCCGCTCGTGTTGAAGGCGTGCACGAATGCCGGATCCCCCGACAGATGGGCGAGCAGCCGGAGCTCGATCTGCGAGTAGTCAGCGCCAAGGAGGAACCATCCCTTCCGTGGCACGAAGCCCCGCCGGATGTCGCGTCCCAATTCGCGTCGAATGGGGATATTCTGGAGGTTCGGCTCACTGGAGGACAATCGTCCCGTCGCCGCGACCGTCTGGTTGAACGAGGTGTGCAATCGCCCCGTTCGGGGATTCACGAGCGCAGGAAGCGCATCGATGTAGGTGTTCTCGAGCTTTGACAGCTCTCGATACTCCATCAATAGCACCGGGAGCTCGTGGCCGGATTCGGCGAGCTCCTGGAGGACGGTCGCGTCCGTGGACGGTCCGGTCGGAGTGCGCTTGATGATCGGCAGCTGCAGGCGCTCGAACAGGACTTCTCGTAACTGCGGGTTCGAATTGATGTTGAACTCCCCGCCGGCGCTGCGGTAGATCTCCTGCTCGACGCGCTGGCGCTCGCGCGCGAACCGTTCCTTCAGCGACGCGAACCAGGCACGATCGATCTCGACGCCCGTCCATTCGAGATCGGCGAGCACGCGAAGCAGCGGCACCTCGACGTCGCGAAACAGCTGATAGATCTGCTGCGCTTCCATCTGTGGTCGAAAGCGCTGCTCGAGCTGCCACGTGACATCCGCATCCTCGCACGAGTAGTCGCGCGCACATGCCACCGGCACGACGTCGTAGGGAAGCTGCTGTCTCCCCTTACCGCAGAGGTCCTCGTAGCTCGTCATCTTGTGATCGAGGAATTCGAGCGCGAGGAGATCCAGCCCGTGTGATCGTCGCCCCGGGTCGAGCACATAGCTGGCAAGCATCGTATCGGAGACCAGGCCGCCGAGCGCAATTCCCTCGCGCCGGAGTACGAGCATGTCGTACTTGGCGTTCTGGGCCACCTTGGGAACCGCCGGATCCTCGAGGAGCGCGCGCAAGGGCTCCATTGCCGGATCCTCGAGCGATGGAAGGTTCTTCACGGCGACCGATCCCGCCGCCAGCGCGCGCGCAGCGATGCTCGCCGATTCATTCGCCCGAGGGGCCTTCCTGGTCCGCGGTTGCTTCGAATGCGCCTCGTTGGCCTCGTCGGCGTCACTGCCCGGGTCGCGGCGCTCGTCCAGCTGGAGATCGCCCTGGGTCGGATGGGGCGCACGATGACGGAACGGCAGGTAGTACGCTTCGCCCGGGGCCGTCGCGATGGAGATGGCGATCAGCGTGCATCGCAACGGGTCCACCTTCTGGGGGCTGTCGGGCTCGATTACCGTTTCGGTGTCGACGGCGATGTACGGCGCCTCTCTGGCACGGGAGATCATGCGTTCCAGCACAGGCAGCGTATCGACGGTGACGTAGTTGGTCGCCGGGCGCGTCGTCTCCGCCGTCGCCTGGGGCGCACCGGGAGATACGATGGCGGCGGACACCGCGGCGGCGTCCCCGAGCGACCGCGCGAGCGTACTGAACTCGAGCTCGATGAAGAGTTGGCGCAGTCGCGATACATCCGGCGCGCCGACTCGAAGCGCCTCGAGATCGAGCACCAGAGGAAGATCGTCCCGAATAGTTACTAATTCCTTCGACAACCGCGCCAGTTGGGCCTGCGCCTGCAATGCCTCCCGCGGCCGCTTCTTGGTGAGGGTCGGCGCGGCAGCGAGAATCGCCTCGAGATCCCCGTATTCGCCCACCAGCTCGCGCGCTCCCTTGTCGCCGATTCCTTTCACCCCGGGCACGTTGTCGGAGGTATCCCCCACCAGCGCGAGGTAATCGGTGACGTGCCCGGGACTCACACCCAGCCGCTCGGCACCGTTCTCCACCGAGACCCAATGCTCCTCGACCCCCGCCGGTCCGCCTCGACCGGGGTTGAGCAGCCAGACACCCGGCTGCACCAGCTGCTGAAAATCCTTGTCCCCCGACACGATCACGACGTTGACGCCCCGCTCCACACATTGCTTCGCCAACGTACCGATCACGTCGTCCGCCTCGTATCCCTTGAGCGAGAGAATCGGCATCCGGTATGCGTCAAGCAACTGGCAGATCCGGTCCATGCCGGTATCGAAGTCGGACTGCAGCTCGTCGGTCAACTTCTCGCGGGTCGCCTTGTAGTCGGGATAGCGCTCGTGGCGAAAGCTCAGCCCCGAGTCGTGCACCCAGCCGAGATATTCCGGTCGATGGGTCGCCAGCAGTCGTTGAAGAAAGTTCACGACGCCCCACGCCGCCGACGTGTTCTCGCCCCGCGCCGTCGTCAGCGGACGCGATATGAGCGCGAAGAAGGCACGATAGATGAGCGCGTAGCCGTCGATCAGGAACAGGCGCGGCGCTTCCGGTCGCGTGGGCGACGGCGCGGTGGCAAAGGTCGGATCAGTCACAGGGCGTCGCGTCCTCTCTCATGCGCGAAGCATAGAGCATGCACGACGGCGATGGAACCGTACGGCATCGCGCTGGCGAGGTCCCGAAACGACGCCGCCTGCCGGGGAGGCAGGCGGGACAATCACTCAGCTCGCGATCGAACTCAGACGCGCTGCACGTTGGCGGCGTGGAGACCCTTCGCTCCAGCCTGAATCTCGAATTCGACCTCCTGTCCTTCGGCGAGGGTCTTGAAGCCGTCCATTGCGATTGCCGAGAAGTGCACGAAGACGTCCTCGCCCCCTTCCTGCTCGATGAAGCCATATCCCTTGGCGTCATTGAACCACTTCACTTTCCCTCTGGCCATTGCGAGCTGCCTCCAACGAAGTGAATCGATCCTGCACGGCGTGGTGCTGGACGCGCCCACACGACGCGCGGCGCCTATATAGGAGCACCTTGAACTTTTGTCAAGCAACGCCCGGCCGTTCGCGCGACGGCACGCGCGGCGCCTGGCGAGCATCTGTCTCGAGTCGCTTGCTTCCGCCGGTCCGGGCGGGTTAGGTTCGGCCGGTGCCGAAAGAGTTGCTGGTCGGTCAGACGCTGGCGGGCTATGCCATCCAAAGCGAGGTCGGCGAAGGAGGAACCTCCGCCGTCTTTCGCGCCGAGCATGCCGTCCATGGCGTCGTCGCCGTGAAAGTGCTGCGTGAGAAACTCCGCCAGGACAAGACGGCCGTCGCCCGGTTCGTGCGCGAAGCCCGGTACGGAGAGCGCGTACGACACCCGAACGTCGTTCAGACACTCGAGGTCGGCGAGGCGCGGCCGGGCATGCATTTCCTCGCCATCGAGTGGGCAGCGGGCGAGCTGCTGGAGAAGTACGTGAAGGCGCACGCCCCGCTCGCGGCCGACGAAGTGACCGCTATCGTCGTCCAGATCGCGGCCGCCGTCCAGGCCGCACACGCCGTCGGCATCGTACATCGGGATCTCAAGCCCGATAACGTCATGTACGATCCGGCAACCCGACGGGTGAAGCTGCTCGACTTCGGGATTGCCACCGACACCGACATGGCACCGGAGCAGCGGCTGACACGCGCCGGCTTCTTCGTCGGAACTTTGATGTACGTCGCACCGGAGGCGCTATCCGGGGAGTTGGTGTCGCCCGCTGCTGATCAGTACAGCCTCGCCACCATCGCCTACCTCATGCTCACGGGTTGTCTCCCGTTTACGGCAAAGACTCCTCGCGAAATGTTCTCGCAGCTTCTCTCGCAGCCCCCGGTGCCGCTCAACGAGGCTCGTGCGGGGCTGCGGTTCGCCCCGAGCGTGGAACAGGTAGTGATGCGCGGATTGAGCAAGGATCCGCGCCAGCGTTACCCGGATACCGTCGCCTTTGCGCAGGTGCTCGAGGAGGCGTTGGCCCATCCCGACGCGCCGACCGATGCACCAGGTCTGGTCGCACGCGTCAAATCCCTCTTCAAACGCTGAGGGGCCCTTCGGCTGCTCGTTCGACGCGGCCCGTTTCGACGCTGCCGGCGTCGCCCGTCGGGGCCCCGGCAACCGTGCCGCCACTGCCCCGTTCGCGGTTGAGGTCGGCCGGATTGACCGGAAGCCAGACCGTGAACGTCGAGCCGCGGCCAAGCTCGCTCTCGACACTGACGTCACCTCCGAGCAGTCGTGCGAGGCGCCTCGAGATGGCGAGCCCGAGTCCCGTCCCGCGCTGCATGGAGTCCCCCCGTGGCCCGGCATTCACCTGCTCGAACTCGTCGAAGATGCGTTCGAGATCCGACGGAGCGATGCCCACCCCGCTGTCGACGACCTGGAGCACGACCCATGTCCCGCTGCGCGGTGCCCGCGCGAGCAGCGACCGCGCGCTGGCATCTTCCGCCCCGACGATGGCCGAGCGGACTGGCGTCATGCGCGCATTGCTGCCAGGTGGTCCCCCGAGCAATCGGGCCCGCACGCTGACCGTACCCGACGCCGTGTACTTCACGGCGTTTCCGATGAGGTTGATCAGAATCTGCCGGAGGTGGGTCGGATCCGTGCGAACGCGAGGCAAGGAGGCGCCGACCGTGATGGAGAAGGCCAGCCCTTTTTCGCTTACGAGGGACTCGAGCTCACTCGCCACGTTCAGCACGAAGGGACGCAACACGATGGTCTCGGCGTGAACCTCGAGCCGGCCGGCCGCAATCTTCGCGATATCGAGCACCTGATCGACGAGGTGCCGCAGGTGCGTGGCCGACGCGGCGATGCGATCCACCGGTGGGATCTGCCGCGGCGAGAGGTCGCCGTAGAACCCGTCGCGCAGCAGTTCCACGAACCCGACGATGGCATTGAGCGGCGTGCGCAACTCGTGCGAGACGTTGGCCAGGAACTCACTCTTGGCCTGGTTGGCGCGCTTGACGTCGCTGTAGAGGCGCTCGAGCTCCAGCGAGCGGTCGGCGACCTGGACCGCCCGCTGCTGCTCGCGAAGCAGCCCGATCGCCAGAAACAGCACGCCGAGCACGCCGAACGCCCAGAGTCCCCATCGCAGCGAACTCGATGTGAGCGGGTGGGTGGCCGATACGCGCCAGCTCCCCCCGCCGGGCAGACGCACGATCGGACCGGCGCCCACGAGCGCGCCTGCGGTGAGGGACCGCTCCACGTTGCCGATCCGCACGATCGTATCCGGGCCCGACAACACGAGCAGCGATCGAGGGGTGTCCGGCTGGATTCGAACGAGGAGCGCCCGAAGTGAATCTCCGTCCACGATCAGGCCCGCGATGCGGTACGGGACCCCCGACGGCGCATCCAGTCCGCGCACGAGCGTAATCCAGCCGCTGTGCGCACCGGCTGACGTGACTCCGACCAGGAGGCGTGGAGCCGCGTGGATGCGCGAGAGACTGTCGAACAGCGGCGGTGGAACGACGCGACCGGTCGCCTCGCTCGCCACGACGCGTACGGCTGCCCGGCCGGCGCCGTCACCGACCCACGCGCCACGCACGGCCGGCGTCGTCGCGACCAGACGCGCCACTGCGGCGTACAACACCGTGCTATCGTTCGCCGGTTCCCGTTCCGCCACGTCGGCGATACGGTCCAGCAGCACGGCCCGGGCCGATACGAAGGATTCGGCGAGCACCGCAGCCGATGCGGCGTCGCTCTGGCCCTGATTCCGGTTCGCGCGCAACAACGCCCTGTCAAGGAGCAGCAGACCACCGAGTAACACGAGGAACACCGCGCCGATGAAGCGCGAAAGCAGGCCCAGGCCTATCCGCTCGCCCGCGTCATGCCCGATCGACTGTCCTCCCTCGTTCGTTCCGCTAACGCCTGTCACACGCATGCCTGATCACGACCGCCTTCTCACCCTGCTCGCCGAACGTTCCGCGCGGCGCGGACACTTCACGCTCGCATCAGGACGACAGTCCACCTTATACATCGACGCGCGCCTGACCACAATGAGCCCTGACGGGCTTTCGCTCATCGGGCCGCTCGCGTTCGACGCACTCGCGGAAGCGGGATGGGAGGTGAACTCCGTGGGCGGCCTGACGCTCGGGGCAGACCCGATCAGCTACGCCATCGCCTATGCCAGCGCGAGCCGGCGTCCGCAATTGCGCGCTTTCACGGTGCGAAAGGAGCCGAAGCACCACGGAACGGGACGGCTGATCGAGGGTCCATTTCTCGAAGGCGACCGCGTGGCCATCATCGAGGATGTGATCACGACCGGTGGATCTGCGCTTCGCGCCGCCGAGGCCGTACGAGCGGCGGGAGGCATCGTCGCCGGGGTTCTCGCGCTCGTGGATCGACAGGAAGGCGGACGCGAGGCGTTAGAGGGGGTGGGACTGCCAGTCCTCGTTCTGGCGCGCGCCCTCGACATCGTCGCTCGCCTGCCGGCCGTCGACGACCGCTGAGGGCGTGGAGGCAACACCGGGTGGGCCTTCATGCTCCTCTCGCCCGACCGGAAACGCGAGCACGAGATGCTCGTCCGTCTGCTCGAGCGACATGCCGAGGCGGCCGGCAATCACCCGGATAGCGCGGAACGGCTCTGGTGCCAGCAGCGGCGCTCGCGCCGGCCTGTACTTCACTTCGATCGACGCGCGCCCATTCGTGCGATCGCCGAACGCGATCGTCACCACGTCCTGGCTTCGCGCGTGCTGGAGCAGAACCAGCAGAATTTCGTGCAGCAGTAGCTCGACACCGGCGGCGTCGAACCGATGGTGCACGAGAGTGCTCGCGATCACGACGGTTGCACCACGCGCATCGGCCTCGGCACGCAAGTCACGTCGGACGGCGCACGCGACCGCCCGTGGCGAAAGTCGCTGAGGGGACCAGGTGAGCGAGGAAGCTTCGTCGTCGCCGAGTCGAACGACGATCAGCTCATCGAGCGCCCGCGCATTTCGTTGAATTATCGCCCGGAAGCGTGGACTGCGACGCACCTCTTCGGGGACCGTCTCGTCCTCCATCAACGACAGCGCGCCTTGAATCGTGCCCAGCGGATTGCGCATGTCATGGCGAAGGCGCCGATATTGTTCGCGCGTGGCGTCGTTTGCCGCCTGCATATAGCCCCGCGAGGCGGCCAGAGAAGACAGGGATGAGGCCTGCTGCAATCGCCGGCAGAGACGGATTCCGTCGGTGGCCACGGCGCGACCATCCTCCGCGGAGCCCAGCGTCTCCTCGAGCGCGAAAAGACACATCGCGTCGAGCAGATCCAGCGCTCGGAGCATGTGATGCAGCGCGGCGCCCGAAGCGAATGCCGCCGCCCCGAACTCGAATCCAAGGCCGACGGCGTCGTCAGCTGCCATCCCATCGGCGGCCAGCGCCGTGGCGAGCGATCGTATCAGCACCAGAGCCCTGGCTCGGCGACCGGAGGAGGCTTCGACGGCTCCGTCGGTGTCGTCCGGCATCATGACGCGCACCTGCGACTCCCAACGGCCGGCAATGTCTTCCGCCTGCAGCCGCAGCTGAGTCACGGCACGTCGGCGCAGGCCACCGAACTCGATCGGCTCTACGGCTGGCCGATCACTCGGTGCGACGGCACTTAGTTCGGTCAGGGAGACTTCACGCTCTGTCGTCACATCCGCCCCTCATGCACCAACCTTGCCAACTTCCAGCGGCACCCGATTACCGTCTGATCGTCGCTGACGGAATCTGACGCGCCACACCACGCGAGCGTCGATGACCGGGCTTCGCCGCCACCCAGCCCGGTGGCGCGGTCAGTGGCCGAAGCGAACGAAGCGGCCGCACATACGGCAGCACGAGCTCCTGCCGAAACCTCTCGAACATGCCGAGGCCATCGTAGTGGTGACGGAAATCGCCGGCGGTCATGTGCAGCAACGTGCGCACGTGGCGACCAAAGCTCTGAGGGGAGCTGAAGTCGAGGTGATACGCCACGTTGGCGATCGAAAAGCCTGAATTCTCGAACAATCGCGCCGCTCGGACGAGCCGAGACATGGCCAGATATCGTTTCGGCGCCGGGACGCCGGCCCTGAAGAACCGGCTCATCATGGTACTGGGCAAGACGTCGAGATACCGCGCCAGCTTTCGCACGGTGCCTATGCGCGACGGACAGAGGAACAACGCCTCGAAGAATCGCCAGCAGTCGTCCGGCGCGCCGGCGAGGTCCACGCCGAGTTGTCCCAGGATGCTGCGCTGTCCTCCCTCGCTGCTGTCCGCCATCAACGCACCTCGGAGCTCTCGCCAGCCAGCGGAATGCCGCACGTCTACAAGCCGCCGAATGCCGGACTGGCCAAGGGCGAGCACGGCGTGAGGCGTCCTCGACTCGAACTCGCTCAGGAGGGCCACGGCCGGAACACGGGGAAACTCCCGGACCAGCAAGGCGACCCGGGTCGCGAACGGAGCCGCACAACTGACGGACACGAGTACGGCGTGTACGTGCCGTGATTTCAGGTCGTGGATGAGGTCCTCGACGGTGTCGCGGTGCAGGGTCTGGTAGCAGCCCACGCCTGCCGCGTCGACCCGCGGGCGCTCTGCCGGAGTGAGGAGCGTGCTGATAGGTGGCAAGTTCGAGGGATCCTTGGCGTCGTTCGACATCGCACGGTTCTCCGGATGACGAAGGTTCGGGCCCCCCGGGACGTCGTTGGCCGGCGGGGGAAGAATGCGATGAAGGGTAGGGGCGTCCGTCATTCTTGCGTCATCAGGCGAACTTCCCGTCCCGGGCTGGTGCATTGGAGGAGCGGGATAGGCTATCTTGCGGTTGGATGTCGCCGGCCGGACGATCGCGGGCACGTGAGTGCTCGAGGAAAGTCCGGGCTCCGGAGGGCGCGCTGCCAGGTAACGCCTGGGCGGTGCCATCAGGCACCGACGGACAGTGCAACAGAGAACAGACCGCCGATGGCTTCGGTTCGCCGATGCACAGGCAAGGGTGAAACGGCGGGGTAAGAGCCCACCGCGCGGCCGGCAACGGTCGTGGCACGGCAAACCCCAGCGGGAGCAAGGCCAAATAGGCAGCGAGGGGTGGCCCACCCCGATCAAGACGCTGCGGGTAGGCTGCTCGAGGGCGCGGGCGACCGCGCTCCCAGAGGAATGATCGTCCGAGTGGCAACACTCGACAGAACCCGGCTTACAGGCCGGCGCCATCCACCCCTCGTCGGCTCGATGCGGCCGACGAGGTCAGCGCGGAAGTCCTCAGTCGTTGGTGACCGGTTGTTCCGGGAGATTCCGGAGGCCCGCGGTGGTCAGGTCAGTCGTCTTCGCGGCGCCCGAGGCGGTCGCTGGTCCGTGCATCCTGAAGGAACCCGTGCCGGGGAACCCACCGCCCGGCGAACACCTGCCGAAGCGTGCGCCAGATCAGGCGGACCATCATGATCAGCACGACGAGGATGACGAGGGCGAACGCCAGCGTGAGGTAAGGGTGTGCCCAGAGTGTCACCGCCATGGTCGCCACCAGCCCAAGCTCGGCGAGGGTCGTCACCAGGTTGCTGATCGGTTCCGGCGAAACGTCGATCGCGTAGCGGAGCCCGAGCTTCGTCGTGTGAGTCGTCGTCGCCAGGCCACCCCCGATCAGGGCGGCGATGAGCACGAAGGCCGGATCGCCGTGCCATGCCGTTGCCGCCGCCAGGGCGGCGGCGGCCGGCGGCCGGATCAGGGAGTGCAGCGTGTCCCACGCGGACGCCACCGCCGGAACAATCGACGCGACGAACTCGACGACCGCGAGAGCGAGCGCCAGCACGATCACCCACCAGGAGTTGAGTCCGGAAAGACTCCCGGGGAGGGGGCCGATCCATCCCAGGCGGGCCGCCAACCCGACGATGCCAACCGTCGCGTAGAGGTTGAGCCCAGCCGCATAGGCGATTCCTGCCGCCTGTGCCAGCGTCCGAAGTGCATCCATGAGCCCACCCCGAAACGAAAGCCCGCGAAGGGTTCGCTCGAGAGGAACGAGCGAGCCGATAGAACTATCGCGCTAGTACACCACGCGTGATGATCGGATCAATCCACCAGGCGGAGCGGCATCACGAGACAGAGATAGCTCGCCGGGTCGTTCCATCCTTCCGGCTCGACCGTCGCGGCCCGCTCCGGCGCCTTGAAGGTCAGCTTCACCTCCTCTGTCGGAATGTACCGGAGGATCTCGAGCAGATAGCTCGCATTGAAGCCGATGTCGAGCTGGTCTCCCGTGAACCGTACCGGGAGCTCATCCGTTGCCTCGCCCAAGTCGGGAGTCTGCACGCTGAACCGCAGGATCCCCGAGTTGAAGGACAGCCGAATTCGGTGGGTCTGGTCGGACGCGATGACGGACATGCGCTTCAACGCGCTCGTCAACGCTTGCTTGTCGGCGATTGCGATCCGGTCGTTGTCCTTCGGGATGACCTGATCATAGTTCGGATACGGCCCCTCGATCAGGCGCGTATAGACCGCGGTGAAGGGCGATCGGAAGCCGAGGTGATTCTCGCCCCGAGCGACCTCCAGCTCCTCGTCGGCCGGAAAAAGACGCCGGATCTGCTCCAGCGCCTTGGGCGGCACGATGAGATCCGCCGCCGGAGCCCCGCTCGACTTGATCGGAACTTCCATCTTCGCCAACCGATGTCCATTGGTGGCGACCATGCGCATGCTTTCGGGCTTCAGCTCCCAGAGAACACCGTTCAGGATCGGCCGACTTTCCTCGGTGCTGACGGCAAAGGCCGTGTGTGATATGAGTTTCTGCAGGTCGCCGGAGCGAATCCGCCAGCTCTCCTCGAATCGAACCACGGGAAAGCTCGGGAACTCGTCACGAGGGAGACCAAGAATCTTGAAATGCGAGCGTCCACAATCCAGCGTCACCCGCTGCTCGCCAGCGGCAGCCATCTTGACCGCCGAGGGCGGCAGCTCGCGGGCGATCTCAGTGAGCTTCTTCGCCGGAATGGTGATCGCGCCCATGGTCTCGACATCCGCGAGCACTTCAGTGCTGACGGCGATGTCGAGATCGGTTCCCGAGAGGCGGATTCCACGTTCGGTCGTCTCCACCAGGATGTTGGCAAGAACCGGCAGCGTCGTCTTGGCGGGAATGCTCGCCGCGACCGCGGAGAGCCCCTCCTGGAGCTTCTCTCGGGAAATGGTGAACCGCATTACCGCTCCTGGGTGCCAAGTATGTGTAAAGCGGGACGCTGCTTCTGTTCTATGCTATTCAAGAAGATAATCCAGTAGTAATAGTAGAGGCTGTTGAGATGTGGAGCATTCGTTCTAAGCCCCCGCAGCCTCGATAGTTGCCTGCTCCCTCACGGATGTGCATTCGATGTGCATAATCATGATTATCCACATCGAATCGGTGTTCCGGAGAATCCGGACGGATCCAATGATGACGGGCTGTTGATCGCTGCGGATAAACTACTGCCAATCGGACACGGGTGTGGAGAAAACTGGTATTGGCGGGTCACCGGGCAAGCCCCTCCAGCAAGGCGCGCAGCTTACCAACGCGCTGAGCGAATGCGGGTTCCTCCCGGAAGGACCCAGCAACGCGGTCGAGACTGTGTATCACCGTTGAATGATCACGGCCGCCGAACGCTGCACCGATCTCCACCAGCTGAAGAGCAAGGAGCTCACGCATCAGATACATCGCGACCTGACGCGGAGTCGTCAGGGCTTTGGTCCGGGTCTTCGACCGAAGCCCCTCGGGGGTCACCCCCCACTCCCTGGCCACCGCTTGCTGAATTGCTTCGGTGTTCAGGCCGACGAGGGCTGTTCCCGCCGCTTCACCGGGCCGAAGCTTGTCGCGAAGCGCCTCCCGGGCGACATCCACCGTGATCTCGCGATGCTTGAGCGACGCATAGGCGAGCAGTTTGATGATGGAACCTTCCAGCTCGCGGACGCTCGACCGGACATGTTCGGCGATGAAGCGAATGACGTCCTCGGGAATCGTCATCTCGAGGTGGTCGAGCAACGCCTTGTTCCTGAGGATGGCGATCCGGTGTTCGAGGTCGGGGAGCTCGATATCGGCGACCATCCCCCACTGGAAGCGACTGACCAATCGGGCCTCGAGGCCCGGAATCTCGGAGGGAGGACGGTCGCTCGTGAGGATGATCTGGCGCCCCGCTTCGTACAGCGCGTTGAAGGTGTGAAAGAACTCTTCCTGGGTTGCTTCCTTGCCCTTCAGAAAGTGCACGTCGTCGACGAGGAGAAGGTCGGTTTCGCGATAACGACGACGAAACTCCTGGGTCGTACGAGTCTGGATCGAGCCGATCATCTCGTTGGTGAACTGCTCGGTGCCGATGAAGGTGATGCGCGTCTCGGGATGACGTGCGAGCACATCATGGGCGACGGCCTGCATCAGGTGGGTCTTGCCGAGCCCGGTGTCGCCGTAGAGGAAGAGGGGGTTGTAGACCTTTCCGGGGGCTTGGGCGACTGCATGGGTGGCCGCGGCGGCGAGTTCATTGGATTTTCCGATGACGAAGTGATCGAAGGTATATCGCTCACTCAATGGTGCGTTGATGCCGCCTCGCTTCTGTTGCGTTTCTGTCGCTAATTTGTTCGCTGGCGGAGCGACGAACAGATCCATCTGATTCCGCGTTCGGCGCTCCTCGTGAACGCGGAAGGTGACCGAAAGGGGATGCCCCAGTGCGACAGGTGCGAGGCTGGAAAGAAGGTCGGCGTGTTTCGATTCGTTCCAGTCCGCGGCGAACTGGTCGGGCGAGCCAATGACGATGGTGCTCCCTTCGAGGGCGAGTGGCTCGCTTGGCTCCAGCCAGGTCCGAAACGTTTGTTCCGGAAGCTCGAGTCGTGCGCGATCGAGAAGGCGGGTCCAGACTTCGGTCGCCGAGAGCGTCATGGCCTGATGTGGATAACCTGGAAGGCGGGGGAGCGAAGCTATTCCGGGCCGGACGAAATAGCAAACCCCGCGGACGCCAGCGTCGGCCGAACGCGTCAGCGTGTCGACCACCCCCTCGGCGACAACGTTACCTGCCTTGACCTATCTCTCTGTCTCAACTAACTTTACCGGTCTGTGCCTCAGACCTGATTAGACCGTACCTGGAGTAGCCATGGGGAAGCCCACCTACCGCCCGCGTAACACGCGGCGGCTCAAGACGCACGGGTTTCGTGCGCGGATGGAAACGAAATGGGGTCGCGCGACATTGGCCCGGCGCCGGAAGAAGGGACGGAAGCAGCTGACCGTCCGGATCCCGGACAAGTACGCAGGAGCGTAGAACGCTCCAAGCGTCATTCGCCTTTCCGCGGCGTGCACGAATCACCCGGGGGGCGGAGCTGCAACGCATTGTGCGAGAGGGGAAGCGCATTCGGGCCGGACATCTGGATGTCCGGATCGT
Source organism: Gemmatimonadales bacterium (assembly GCA_044449225.1). Lineage (GTDB taxonomy): Bacteria > Gemmatimonadota > Gemmatimonadetes > Gemmatimonadales > Gemmatimonadaceae > AG11. The sequence goes on from JBIOHU010000002.1 coordinate 30,532, forward strand.
TGCTTCCCCTCTCACGCATCCGGCCGGCGTCTCCATGCGTGTCGGACTGATCGTCCCGCGCCACAAGCAGTCGGCCGTCGCCCGCAATCGCCTCAAGCGTCGTCTCCGCGAGTTGACGCGGCTGCACCTCCTTCCCGCAAGCCTGGGGGCGGACGTCGTGATTCGCATCCGCCCGGATGCCTACGTCGCCACTTTTGATATGCTGCAGGCCGACGTCCGGCTCGCGCTGGCGCAGCTCGTCCGCTGGCGGACGACGGTTCCACGTGACGCGGCAACGAGAACGGACAGCTGATGCGCCTGATCTTCATTCTCCTCGTCCGTGGATATCAGGTCAGCCTCGGGCACCTGCTTCCGGCGGCCTGCCGTTATTATCCTAGCTGTTCCGTGTATGCCATCGAGGCGCTCGAACGCCATGGAGCATGGCGCGGAGGCTGGCTCGCACTCCGCCGCATCGGGCGGTGTCACCCCTTCCGACCCGGCGGATACGATCCGGTGCCCTGACCGAGCTTCGGGCTCGTCGGGCCTTCTCAGCCTATGGACAAGCGCTTCTTTCTCGCTCTCGTGCTGACGGCGATCGTCATCGTCGCCACGCCACTGCTCTTTCCCTCCACGGCCCGTCGGGTGACGGTGCCGAGTGCGGCCGATTCCACGCATCGGGTAGCGACTCCCGCCGAGACGGGCGCGGCCCGAACGGGGCCCCAGCCGCAGACGGCCGAGCGCCCTGCGGAGGCCGGAAGCGCGAGGCGCGTCGCGGCAGCGAGCGCTCTCGACGTTCCCGGGGCGCGCGCCGAAACGACAGTCGTCGACACCCGGCTGTCCACCTATACCTTCACCTCACACGGGGGCGCGCCAGTCTCGGTCGTTCTCGACAGTTATCCGTCGCTACGCCCGTCAGCGCATGGTCGTGCGGGGGATCTCGTCCGGCCGCGTACGGCGCTGATGCGATACCGATTGGTGCTCGGGGCTGACACGATACCGCTCGAGAGCCTCTCGTTACAGAGCGAGCGCTCCACCTCGGCGACGGGGGCGCCGGTGCTGAGCTACACCGGCGTCGCGCAGGGACATGCGGTGCGGATCACCTACGCGTTCGTTCCGGACAGCTTTCTCGTGCGGATCTCCAACTCGGTCGAGGGTGCGCCGAAGGGAAGCGCCCTGCTCCTCGACCTGCCACGCGCGCTGGAATCGAACGAAGCGGATACTCTCGACGACGTCGGCCACCTGGCGGTGAGCTTCCGAACGTCCCGGGGAGACGTGAGCAGCGTCGGGTTCTCGAAGCTCGATTCCACCGAGATCCGGACGGAGCCGGGACCACTCGATTGGGTAGCTACCAGGGACAAGTATTTCCTCGTCGCCTACCGCGCAATGCCGAAGCAGCCGTTCGCGTCGCTCCGGATGCAGGGAGTGCCGAAGGTGGGGAAGGTCGCACCGGAAGCCAAGGCGACGGTGGTGCTCCCCCTCTCCACCACCGGAACGGCAGCGTTCGACCTGTACGCGGGGCCGCAGGACTTCGTGCGACTTCAGCGCCTCGGGGGGGACCTCGACCAGGTGAACCCGTATGGTGGCTGGATTCACGGAGCGGTCCAGCCCTTCGTGACGATCGTGATGCGCGCGCTGCTCTGGATGAAGCACACGACGTTGCTGAGCTATGGCTGGGTTCTGGTCCTGTTCGGCGTGCTGATCCGCCTGGCTCTCTGGCCGCTCAACCAGCGCGCGATGCGGACCAGCATCAGCATGCAACGCCTGCAGCCGGAGCTCCAGGCGCTGCAGAAGAAATACAAGGACGACCCGAAGCGGCAGCAGGAAGTGATCATGAAGGTCTACAAGGATCACGGCATGAGCCCCCTCAGCCCGCTGATGGGATGTCTGCCGATGCTCCTGCCGATGCCGATTCTGTACGCCCTCTATTTCGTGTTCCAGAACACGATCGAGTTCCGCGGCGTGCCTTTCCTGTGGCTACCCGACCTCTCGATGCGCGACCCGTACTACATCACGCCCTTGCTGATGGGGATATCGATGTTCGTGATGTCCTGGATCGGGCTCAAGGGCGCGCCGTCGAATCCGCAGGCGAAGATCATGAGTTACATGATGCCCGTGATGCTGACGGTGCTCTTCCTCAACTTCGCGTCGGGCCTCAATCTGTACTACGCCGTCCAGAACGTGGCCGCACTTCCACAGCAATGGTTGCTGGCACGCGAGCGTTCCAAGACGGGGCCGGCGCCGGTCCCGACGATCAGCGGTCCCGGTCCGGCCGTGAAGCGGCGATCGTAGCACCCATCCACCGCGGCGGCATCGAGCTGGCGCGGCCCGTGCGCGAGGAAGCGCCGTGCACATCACCTATATAGGTCACGCGACGCTCCTGCTCGAAATCGCCGGCGTTCGGTTGCTGACCGATCCGAACTTCGAGCCGACGCTGGGACGCTTCCTGGCGCGAGTGTCCGCGCCGGGCATCGAGCTCGACGCGCTGCCGGCACTCGACGCCCTCCTGCTCACTCACGCGCACGCCGATCACCTGTCGTTCAAGTCGCTCGATCGGCTGTCGCGCGATATCCCGCTCTTCGCGCCACCGGCAATCGCGTACTGGCTGTCACGGAAGGGTTATCGACACGCCGTACCCCTCGATGCGAAGGCGTGTGTGGACCTGGCCGGTGGGCAGCTGCGCATCCACGCGGAGCGCGCGACGCATCAAGGCAGCCGGTATGGACTGGATCGCTGGCGGAGCGCTGCGAACATGTATCTCGTCGAGTCGGACGAGGAGAGCCTGTTCTTCGCCGGCGACACCGCGCTCACCCCGTCCACTCACCACCTCGTGGAGCGCGTCCTCTGGTCGAAGGGCCGGCAGCTCGACCTCGCCCTCCTGCCGATCGGCTATGCGCCGGCCTGGAAACCGGGCTTCCGGCGCGGCCACCTGACAGGCGAGGACGCCGTCACGCTGTTCGAGACGCTGCGCGCCCGCGCGATGATGCCGTACCACTGGGGAACCTTCCGTCACGTGACGGCGACCGCGTACGATGCGATCGATCGACTCCGCCTGCACCTGGCGCACCACGACGCACGCGAGCGCGTTCACCTGATCGAGCCCGGGGAGTCGCTGCGGCTCGGGCCAGCCGCTCGCGCATGACGGAGCCAGCGTCCGAGATCCTCGCGCGGGCCGGGGCCGCGTTGGACGACGGTAGCACGATCGGCGCGCGCGCGACCGCCCCCGGACGGGCCGCGTTGGCGATCGTTCGCCTGAGCGGGCCCGCGGTGTCCCGGATCGCGCGCAGGCTGCTCGACCCATATCCGGAGGCGCTTCGACCCGCGACTCGCTGCCTCGTCCGCGACGCGAGCGGCGCGCCGCTCGACGAGGTCGTGGCGACCCGCTACGGAGCGCCCCACTCGTTCACCGGCGAGGATCTCCTCGAGATCAGCACGCACGGCGGCAACGTCGTGCCGACGGCGGTCGTCGCGGCGGCGATCGGAACGGGCGCGCGGGAAGCGGCGGCCGGCGAAATCACCAGACGGGCCGTGCTCCATGGCAAGCTCGATCTGCTGCAGGCGGAAGCAATCGGCGACTTGATCGATGCGCGAAGCTCGGCGGCCCACCGCCGCGCGCTCCGGCAGCTCGATGGAGGCCTCAGCCGCCGGATCGCGACCCTCCGCGAGCAACTGCTGGAGCTGGAGGCGCTGCTGGCATACGAGATCGACTTTCCCGAGGAGGACGACGGTCCGGTGCCGCGCGACCAGATCGCCGCCGCCGCGGAGTCGCTGCTTTCGGCGCTGTCGACCCTTCTTGCGACGAGCGATCAGGGAACCCTCCTGCACGACGGCGCGCTCGTCGTCCTCGCCGGCCTTCCCAACGTCGGCAAGTCTTCGCTGTTCAACGCGCTACTCGGTGAGGGGCGAGCCATCGTCACCGACGTACCGGGAACGACCCGGGACGCCATCGAAGCCGTGATCGACCTTCCTCGCTGGCCGCTGCGACTGGTGGACACCGCCGGCTTGCGGGACACGACGGAGGAGGTCGAGCGGATCGGCATCGAGGTGTCCGCCCGCTACCTGGGACAGGCGGCCGTCGTGCTGGCCTGCGGCGACACGCCGGATTCCCTCGCAAAGGCGGTCGCCGCAGTACGGCAATGGTCGGATGCACCGATGGTTCAGGTATCGATGAAGGACGATCTCCGATCGGCGCGCGAGGATCCCGGCGCCGACGTGTCGGTGAGCGCGCACACCGGGCACGGGCTGCGTCGATTGCTCGACCTGGTGGACGAACGCCTCTCCGAGCGACATGGCGAGCCGGAACCCGACGTCCCCGGACTGACGCAGGCGAGACACCACGCCGCTGTGGCGCGCGCGGAGCAGGACCTCCGCGCCTTTGCCGTCGCGTGGAGCGGGCATCAGGCTCCGGCCATCGTCGCGGCAACCCACATTCGCGCCGCGGCCGACGCGCTCGGGGAACTGATCGGCGCCGTCGGCGTCGATGACGTGCTGGATGTCGTGTTCCGACGCTTCTGCGTCGGCAAGTAGCGCGGTTACGCGGACGCCGCGGCGGCGCGGGCGAGCTTGGCCAGCTCCTCGGCACTCGCGCGAACCGCCCAGGCCAGGCCTCGTTCGTCGATCGCGGCCTCGACCATCCGCGCTCCGAGGTAATAGCCGGCCCGCTCCGGAAGCACGTAGCGGTCGACCGTGCGGGCCTCGTCGCTCATGCCGCCGGAGAGATAGCGCAATCGAAGGCCCAGCCCGGCGCGATCGAGGTCCTCCGCGACCGCCCGTCCGAGCACAGATTCGAGCTCGCGCACACGCGCATACTGACGACGCCCGAAGCCGAAGTACTCCCAGGCCGCATGTCCTGGGCTGATGACCTGTGACACATGGACGGCGAGCCCTTCGTTCACCAGCAACTCGCGCAGCGTCGCCTTGCGCCCCGTCTCCCAGTACGAGTAGGAGCCGCCCGCGTCGTCGACGAGCTGTCGCAGCTCGCTCCGGCTGGTCGGCGACGTGTACCGAACGCCGTGAGCCACTTCGTGGGCGAGCCAGAGGGGCAGCAGCTCGGGATCGAGACCCAGGCCCTGGGTATCCGGGTTGGCGACGGAAGTAAAATGCTCGAGGCACGCGAAGGCGACGCCACGTCCGGCGACCACCATCTCGCCGGCGTTGGCCGCGCCCACCCCCACCATGAGGACGACGTCGACGTCGACGTCCTGCTCGAGGAGCTGCCCGCATTGCTGCTCGGTCGTACGGGCGAGCGCGAGAACATCGGTGCGCTCGAGCATCTGGCGCAGGTCGGTCCGATCCGCGAGAACGGTCGCGCGCACGACGTCGGTGAAGTGCGGCCCGTCGGGATCGACGACGTAGTTCTGCCAGTAGGATTCGAGAAGGGAGCGGTGGGCGTTGAAGTAGCGCTGGTAGGCGGCGACGCGGTCGGTGCTATCGAGTACGGCGAAGAAATCAGGCAGCAGGTTGATCAGCATTCGACCGGGTGCGACCTGCGAGAAGACAGCGCGACGAACGTCGAGCGGACGAATCGTCGAGGGCGGGTGTGTTTGGACGCGGAATGATAGCGGTGACCGGTGATGCGAACAAGAGACATCGCGCCCGTCGCGTCGTCCCGCCCGTCGCGCCACGCGTGGCGCCACGCGTCGCGCGACGAGCGGTGCGTCGCCGTCCGTCGGCTGTGGCGTCGATACGACACCGGAGCCGTCGTACGGCGAATACGCCGGCGGCGCTGACACTGGCACGCTTCTTTCCTTTGATGATGGCGGAAGGAAGCCCGGCAGGGGCGCGGTAAGCGGGAGTGAGACCCATGACCACGTTGCAGCAAATCGAGCTGCGGTGTCCGATCTGCGACACGCGCTTCAAGTCCCAGCAGGTGATCTCGACGAACTCGTTCGGCGGGAAGCGCACGGACTTTCATGAGCGAGCCGCCGGCACGCAGCCGCTGCCATATCTGATTCACATGTGCAGCCGGTGCGGCTATTCAGGGGCCGAGCGCGACTTCACTGACGATGCCGAGGTGAGCGCGGGGCTGCGCGAGCACGTGTGGAACGAGCTGGCGCCGCAACTGTCGACGACGGCGGTGGCCGGCTCGGAGAAGTACGAGGCGGCGGCAAAGGTCGCGGAGTGGCAGGCGCTGGACGCGCGGCACGTCGCCGACCTCCTCCTGCGAGCCGCGTGGTGCTGCGTGGACGAGGGGGACACCGAGGCAGAGCGTTTCTTCCGCCGCAAGGCGGCGTGGAAGTTCGAGGAGGCGCTCGCGAGCTTCGACGGAGTCGTCCAGGAGGAGCGAGCGGTGCTCACCTATCTGGTTGGCGAGCTCTGGCGCCGTGTCGGCGACGAGCGCCAGGCGACCAAATGGTTGGATCGGGTCGAGTCGGAGCTCACCGACGCGGCAACGCAGCAATGGGTGCTGGACGCCGCTCACCAGCAGCGCGACTGCCCACGCGAGTGGTTCGGATAAAACTACTGGTGAGCGGTGAGCGGTGAGCGGTGAGCGGTGAGCGGTGAGCGGTGAGCGGTGAGAGGTGAGAGGTGAGAGGTGAGAGGTGACGGCGTTCGGGGTTACGTCTCACGTCTCACGTCTCACGCGCACTTCAACGTGTTCCGAACAGCCGATCGCCGGCGTCGCCGAGGCCGGGCAGGATGTAGCCCTGCTCGTTGAGCTCGCGGTCGAGCGCTGCACAGTAGACCATGACATCCGGGTGCGCGGCGGCGAGCCGTCGCACCCCTTCCGGCGCGGCGACCAGGCAGAGGAAGCGAATGCGCGTCGCCCCGGCCCGCTTGAGCGACGAGACCGCGGCGGCCGCGCTCCCGCCAGTCGCCAGCATCGGATCGAGCAGGAAGAAATCACGCTCCGCCGCGTCGCCCGGCACCTTGAAGTAGTAATCCACCGGCTCCAGGGTGTCGTGATCGCGGTACAGACCGATGTGCCCGACCCGGGCGGCCGGCACCAGACGGGCGACTCCCTCGACCATTCCGAGCCCGGCGCGGAGAATGGGAACGAGGGTCAGCTTCTTTCCACTCACCCGCGTGCCCATCGTGCGCTCGAGCGGCGTCTCGATCGGAGTCGGCTCCAGCGAGAGCTCGCTCGTCGCCTCGTAGGCGATCAACGTGGCGATCTCGTCAACGAGCTCCTTGAAGATCTTCGTCGGCGTGGCGCGATCGCGCAGCAGCGACACCTTGTGCTGCACGAGTGGGTGCGAGACGACGCGGAGCGTCGGAAACGCGGGGGTGGTGTCCATGGGGCGGAAACTACTAACTTCGCGCGCATGAAAGAATACCAAGCGGTGATGCTCCGGCTGTCGCGGCACGCGCGGGATGACGAGGATGCACTGACGGACCTCCTCAACGAGCGCAGTCGAGGTGGGTGGCAACCGGCGATGATGGCACAGGATGAACATCGTCTCACGCTGGTGTTCGAACGGCCCGGCGACGGCGAAGGCTGACGCGCCGTTCCGTCGAATCGTCAACGAACGAGAGGAAGGCGTGCAGATCGAGTTCGCCGGCGCGGCGCGGGAAGTCACGGGATCGTGCCATATCCTCCGGGTCGGCGGGAAGACCGTCCTGCTCGACTGCGGCATGTTCCAGGGACGCCGCCAGGAGTCGGGCGAGAAGAACCGGACGCTTCCCCTCCCCGTCGAGCAGATCGACGCCGTCGTGCTCTCGCACGCGCACATCGACCATTCGGGGCGGCTCCCCTTCCTCGTGCGTCACGGCTACCGCGGTCCGATCTACTGCACCGCCGCCACGCGCGATCTCTCGTCGGTGATGCTCGCCGATTCGGCGCACATTCAGGAGAAGGACGCCGAGTTCCTCGCGCGGCGGCACCGGGAGGTCGCCGAGCCGCTGTACTCGATGCGTGACGCCGCCGTCACGGTGGAGCACATGATCGCGCTGACCTACGATACGACGTTCGACGTCGTCCCGGGCGTCCGGGCCAGCTTCACCGATGCCGGCCACATTCTCGGGTCGGCCTCGGTCGTCCTCGAGTGTCTCGAAGCCGACGTCGCGAAGCGTGTCGTGTTCTCGGGCGACGTCGGTCGTGCCGGCCTGCCGATCATCCGCGACCCCCAGCCGCCGACGGGGGGCGCCGACATCGTGCTGCTGGAGTCCACCTACGGCAATCGCGACCATCCGTCGGTGGAGGGGGCACGCGACCAGCTTGCCGAGGTGATCCGCCGCACCGCCGCACGAGGGGGAAGAGTGCTCGTACCGGCATTCTCGGTCGGCCGGACGCAGGAGTTGGTGTACGACCTGCACGTCCTCGCCCGCGCTGGCGCGATTCCCGAAATCCCGATCTACGTGGACAGCCCACTCGCGATCGATGCGACGACGGTGTTCGCCATGCACCCGGAGATCTTCGACCAGTCGGAGGATCTGGTCCGGCGCGTCCAGGACCTGTTTCACTTCACGCAGGTGCAGTACACCCGCGACGCCAGCGAATCCAAGGCGCTCAACTCGCGAAGCGGGCCGATGGTGATCATCGCCGCGTCCGGCATGATGGAGGCGGGACGCATTCTCCACCATCTCGCGCACAACGCCTCCGACCCGCGCACGACCATCCTCGTCGTGGGGTTCCAGGCCGAGCACACGCTGGGGCGGCGGATCGTCGAGCGTGTCCCGATGATCAAGGTGCTCGGCGAGGAGATCCCCCTTCGCGCCGAGGTGGTGGTGCTGGGCAGTTACAGCGCGCACGGCGATCGACACGAACTGCAGCGTTGGCTGGATGCCGTGCGCGAAGGCAACGCCGACGGAGCCTCACCGATCGTCCACCTCGTGCACGGCGAGCCAGATGCGCAGGACGACTTCGCCGTGCAGCTGCGCGCGGCGGGATATGCCCGGGTCGATGCGCCCGAGCCGCACACGACGACGGTGCTGTGACGACGGGCATCGCGGCGGCCACCGGGCGCGACGGGAAGGCGACTCGCCGGCGGATCGTGAGCGCGACGATCGACTGCGTGCGGCGAGTCGGCGCCGGCGAGGCGAGCATGGCGGCGATCGCCGGTACGGCGGGAGTGAGCAAGGCCCTCCTGCACTACCATTACACCGATCGGGCACGCCTCCTCGCGGAGGTCGTGACGACCCTGGCTCGCGCACTCGACGCGCGGGAAGACGCGGCGATGCGGGGCGCGGAAGGCAGTGGCGCGGTGGACGGGTTGTGGCGGTGGGTCGAGAGCGAGCTGGCGCTGGGCGAGTTGCGGGTGCTGCTGGAACTGTCCCTCGTTCGGGAGCCGGCGGTGCGGGCAGCGGCGGTGGCCGCCTCTCGCCAGCGACATCGCGCGGCCGGCCGGACGGTCTCGCTGATCTTCGAGGGGCTCGGCCTGTCGCCGAAAGTGCCGGTCGCGCTGCTCGGCAACGCGAGCCTCGCCTTCCTCGACGGGCTCGCGCTGCGCGACGCGGAGGCGACCGAGGAGGCCCGGGTCAGCTTCGACATCTTCTGGTTCGGTCTCCTCGGCATCGCGGAGTGACCGGCACACGCCTTCCGCGCGCGCGCGGGGGGCGCTTAGCTTGCACAGGATGTCTTCATCCCGCCCGCCCTTCGTTCGCATCGTGCTCGCCGGGCTCGGGCTGCTGTTCCTGGTCTGGGTGGCGTCGCTGGGGGCGGTGCTGATCTGGGAGCAGCACGATCAGGCGCGGCCGGCGTCGGCGATCGTCGTGCTCGGGGCGGCGCAGTACGTCGGCCGGCCGTCGCCGGTTCTGCGTGCCCGTCTGGATCACGCGATCGCCCTCTGGCGCCGCAACCTCGCTCCGCTCATCATCGTGACCGGCGGCACGGGGCAGGGCGACACCACCAGTGAGGCCGCCGTGAGCCAGCGGTATGCCATTCGTCGCGGAGTCCCGGCATCGGCGATCCTGCTGGAAACCGAAGGACGAACGACGAGCGAGTCCATGGAGGGTGTCGCGACGCTCATGAAGCAGCAGCCGGGCCGCGACGTGCTCCTGGTGAGCGACCCGTTTCACATGCTCCGCCTCACGATTCTCGCGCGCCGGCACGGCCTCGTCCCCTACACCTCCCCGACGCCAACCAGTCCCATCGCCGCGAGCCCGTCCGAGCGGTGGAAGTACGCCTTGAGCGAGTCCATCAAAGCCCCCCTCGCCTTCATCTTCGAGAGGAACAGTCGGTGAATCCACGCACATTGGTCACACTCGCCACCCTGATCGCCGCGGCGAGCGGGGTGGCGCCGCGAGTCGGCGCGCAGGGCAGCGTGCCGCGATTGCCGTTCGAGAAGACGACGCTGCCGAACGGTCTCGAGGTGATCCTCCACGAGGATCACTCGACCCCGATCGTCGTCGTGAACACCTGGTACAAGGTCGGATCGGGGGACGAGAAGCCCGGCCGCACCGGCTTCGCTCACCTGTTCGAGCACATCATGTTCATGGGATCGCAGCACGTCCCCGTCGGCCAGTTCGACAAGTGGCTCGAGGCGGCGGGGGCGAACAACAACGGATCGACGACGGAGGACCGTACGAACTATTACGAGTCCATGCCGTCCAACGCGCTGCCGCTCGCGCTCTGGCTCGATGCGGACCGGATGGGTCACCTGCTCCCCGTGATGGACCAGGCGAAACTCGATCTGCAGCGCGAGGTGGTGAAGAACGAGCGGCGGCAGCGGGTCGACAACATGCCGTACGGCAAATGGCGGGAGACGGTGCTCGCGGCGCTCTACCCGCCGAATCACCCGTACCATTGGCCGGTGATCGGCTCGATGACGGACCTGAGCGCGGCGTCGCTCGACGACGTCGAGCAGTTCTTCCGCACCTACTACGCGCCGAACAACGCGACGCTCGTGATCGCCGGCGACTTCAACCGCGACTCGGCGCTGACCTGGGTGAACCGCTACTTCGGTGGCATTCCCCACGGGCCACCGATGCCGGCACGGCCCGTCGTTCCAGCGGTGATCGTGCCGCGCGACACCTTCCTCGTCCTCGAGGACCGCGTGACGCTGCCGCGCCTGTTCGAGGTGTGGGAGACGGGACGGATCTTCGCGCCGGACGATGCGCCGCTCGACGTGCTCGCGTCGGTTCTCGCCGGCGACAAGAACTCCCGGCTCTACAAGCGCCTCGTGTTCGACATGCAGGTCGCGCAGGACGTGACGGCGTTCAACAACAGCACGAAGCTCGATGGGAACTTCAACATCATCGTGACGCCGAAGCCGGGCCAGACGCCGACGCGAATGGCGGAGCTCGTGTCGGAAGAGATCGGCCGGATCGTGAAGGACGGGATCACGCCGCGCGAGCTGGCACGGGCGCTCAATTCACGGCGCGCCGCCTTCCTCGACGAGATCGCCTCGGTGCTCGGCAAGTCGAACCGACTCGCCGAGTACAACTATTTCGCCGGCACGCCGGACTACATCCAGCAGGACGCCGCCCGCTATGATCGAGTGACCGCGGCCGACGTCCAGCGAGTGGCCAGCCAGTATCTCACCAGACCGAAGGTGGTGCTCACCGTGGTTCCCCAGGGCAAGCCGGAGCTGATGGTGTCGGGAGGTACGCACTGATGCGCGACCTCTCGAAGCGCTACCCGACGCTCGTGGCACTGGCCACGATCTCCTCGTTGGCGGCCTGTGGCGGCCCGCCGGTCGTGACGACCAACGTTCCGACCGCGCCGGCCCCCGTGATCGCTGCGCCGATCGACCTCACCGTGCCGCCGAGGCTCGGGCCACCGCCGCAACTGCGCCTGCCGCCGGTCACGACCCGCCAGCTGCCGAACGGCCTGACGCTCGTCGTCGTGCAGCAGCACGAGCTGCCCCTCGTCGACGTCATTCTCGAGATGAAGACCGGGGGCGAAGCGGATCCGGCTGGCCGGATGGGCACGGCGGCGCTGACGGCCGCGATGCTGACCGAAGGGACGACGACCCGCTCGGCGCTGGCGATCGACGACCAGGCGGCGTACCTCGGTGTCGATCTGAGTGCCGGCAGCGGTTGGGAACAGTCCACCGTGAGCCTGCACGCGCCGACGGTGCAGATCGACAGCGCGCTTGCCCTCTTCGCCGACGTCGCCCTCCATCCGGCATTTCCGGCGCCGGATCTCGAGCGAGTCCGGAAGGATCGCTTGACGGCGCTGCAGCAGCAGCGCGACCGCGGACCGGCGATCGCCGACCGCGCGTATGCGGCGGCGCTGTTCGGGGATCAGAATCCCTACGGCCGGCCGCTCGCCGGCACCGAAGCCTCGGTTGCAAGCATCTCGCGCGCCGACCTGACGCGGTTCTACGAGGCGTACTACCGACCGAACAATGCCACCCTGCTCGTGGTCGGGGACGTTCGTCCCGACGAGATGGAGCGTCGGGCGCTCATGCTCTTCGGCGGGTGGCAGCGCGCCGCCGTGCCGGCGGCGACGAAGGCCACGGTGCCGGGCCGGGTCGCGACGACGCTCGTGCTGATCGACAAGCCGGGAGCGGCGCAATCGTCGTTCCGTCTGGGCGGCATCGGCGCCCCGCGCTCGACGAGGGACTATTTCGCCCTGCAGGTGATGAACACGATTCTCGGCGGCTCGTTCACGAGCCGGCTGAATCAGAATCTTCGCGAGACGCACGGCTACACGTATGGCGCCGGCTCCGGCTTCTCCTTCCGCCGTTCGGCCGGACCGTTCACGGCCAGCGCGGAGGTCGTCACGGCCAAGACCGACTCGGCGCTGATCGAGTTCATGAAGGAGCTGCGGGCGATCCGCGACACGGTGCCGAGCGCCGAGCTGGCGAACGCGAAGCGCTACCTGCAGCTCGGGCTCCCCCAGCGCTTCGAGACCACCGGGAGCATCGCCGGACAGATCCTGCCCCTCATCACCTACGGCATCCCGCTCGACTTCTACGACACGGCGGTCCAGAACATCGGTGCCGTCACGCAGGCGGACGTCCAGCGGGTCGCCCGGGAGTACGTGAACCCCGACCGGCTGACCATCGTCATCGTCGGCGATCGCAAGACGATCGAGCCGGGCATTCGCGCCCTGAATCCGGGCGAGATCGTCGTTCGCGACGTCCGCGACGTGCTCGGCTCTGCCCAGACGCCGTGACGTCGATGGACATCCCGATCGAACAATTCACGCTCCCGAACGGACTGCGGGTGGTCCTCTCGGAGGACCACACCGCGCCGCTGGTCGCCGTGAACCTCTGGTACCACGTCGGCTCGGCCAACGAACGTCACGGTCGAACGGGCTTTGCCCACCTGTTCGAGCACATGCTGTTCCAGGGATCGGTGGACGTCGGTGCGAACGAGCATTTCGAGCTCATCCAGCGGGCCGGCGGCACGCTCAACGGCTCGACCTGGCTCGACCGAACCAACTATTTCGAGACGGTGCCGTCGAACCAGCTCGAGCTGGCGCTCTGGCTCGAAGGGAACCGCATGGGCTACCTGCTGCCGGCGATGACGCAGCAGAAGCTCGATACCCAGCGCGACGTGGTGCAGAACGAACGCCGCTGGTCGATGGACAACCAGCCGTACGGAAGCTGGTGGGAGCGTCTGCCGGCGCTGTGCTATCCGATGGACCATCCCTTCCACCATTCCCTGATCGGGTCGATGGCGGACCTCGATGCCGCGAGCCTCGACGACATCGCCCGCTTCTTCCGCACGTACTACACGCCGGACAATGCCGTGCTGTCGATCGCCGGCGACTTCGACCGCGACGAAGCGCAGGCGATGGTGCAGCGCCACTTCGGCCCGATCCCGTCGGGCACGGGGAAGCCCCCCCTTCCCGACATGCAGCTGCCGCCCACCTTCGGCGGCGCCCTTCGCGAGGTCGTCCTCGACGACGTCATGCTTTCCCGAATGTTCCTCGCCTTCCGCTCGCCCGTCTTCGGCAGCGACGAGTACTACGCGGCCAGCGTGGCGGGCGCGATCCTCGGGCTCAGAAAGGGCAGCCGGCTGTACCGCGCGCTCGTACGGGAGCAGCAGGTCGCGGCGGAGGTCCAGGCCTTCACCTACGACCTGACGAAGGGAAGCGACCTGCTGGTCGTGGACGTGACGGCACGCCCGGAGACGAGCGTCGAGCTGCTCGAGCGCGCCGTGCATGCCGAGATCGACCGGATGCTCGAGGGCGGCGTGCTGCAGAGCGAGGTGGATCGCGCCGTGACGCTGGTCGAGACGGAGCTGATCGTGGCGCTGCAGTCGGCGGGCGATCGCGCCGACCGGCTCTCGATGTTCACGACGTACTTCGGCGATCCGCGGCTGGTGAACGAGCAGGCACGGCGTTACCGCGCCGTCACCGCCGCCCAGGTGAGCGCCTTCGTGCGCGAGCGGCTCGTGCGCGACAATCGAGCGAGCCTGCTGTACGTGCCTCGCGACAGCGACGCGGAGCCGGCGCAGAACGACCTGGCGATGGCGGAGACACCGTGAGCGGCGCGACGGCAGGCTCGCCCACGCCCCGCCCATCCCCGGCGGCGCCGCGCAGCTATCACTTTCCGCACTTCGAGCGGCGCACGCTCGCCAACGGGTTGACGCTCGTCGTCGCGCCGGTGACGAAGCTTCCGCTCGTGACGGCGGTGGCCCTCGTCGAGGCTGGCGCCACGGCGGAGCCGGCGGGCCGGGAAGGAGTCGCCACGCTCACTGCGCAGATGCTCCTCGAGGGAGCCGGCGGCCTGGATGGGGCAGCGCTGTCGGAGCGGTTCGAGGGCATCGGCGCGTCGGTGGAGGCATCGGCCGACTGGGATGTCGCCGCCGTGACGCTGAGCGCGATGAGCGACCGTCTGCCGGAAGCACTCGCCCTGGTGCGCGACCTGCTCCGCGCCCCCGATTTCCCGGAGCGGGAGCTGTTGCGCCTGAGGGACGAGCGGCGGGCCCCGCGGGGGCCGCCGCGCGCCCCGCCGCGCGGCCTGGCGGACGATCAGTTCTCGCGCGCCGTCTACCAGGCGGGGTCGCGGTACGCGCTTCCGGTCGACGGAGACACCGCCACCGTCGGAGCGCTAACGCTCGAAGACGTGCGGAATTTCTATGCGGCGCGCTACCGCCCGGGTGTCACGACGCTCGTGTTCGCCGGCGATCTGACGATGGATCAGGCGAGCGCCCTCGTCGAGCCCCTCTTCGGCGACTGGGTGGGCGAGGCACCTCGGAGCGACAGCGGAGCGCCCGATGCCGCACAGCCGGGCCGCTCGCTGAGGGTGGTCGCCAAGGCCGATGCCCCGCAGTCGGAAGTGCGAGTCGGGCACCTCGGATTGTCGCGAAGCGCGCCCGACTACTTCGACGTCGTCGTCATGAATGCCGTGCTGGGCGGGCTGTTCTCCTCGCGCATCAATCTCAATCTGCGCGAGGCGCATGGCTACACGTACGGCGCGTTCTCGGCGTTCGAGTGGCGGCGCAACCGGGGGCCATTCGTCATTCACACCGCGGTGAAGAGCGAGGTCACGGGTGAGGCGCTGCGCGAGATCCTGAACGAGATCGGCCGAATGCAACGGGAGGAGATCAGCGAGGACGAGCTGACGCTGGCGACGAGCTATCTCGACGGCGTCTTCCCGATTCGCTACGAGACGACGGCCGCGATCGCCGGCGCCCTGGCCAGTCTCGTCATCCATCGCCTGCCGGACGACTATTACGACGCGTACCGCGCCCACGTCCGGCGCGTGACGACGACGGGAGTGCTCGCCGCGGCGCGGACGCACCTCCACCCGGATCATCTGCGGATCGTCGTCGTCGGCGACCCGGTCATGATCGTCGGCCCCGTGAGTGAGGTGACGGGGCTGGCGGCCGATGTCGTGGCGGCGGAC
>JBIOHU010000003.1:0-44445 GCA_044449225.1 Gemmatimonadales bacterium
ACCCCACCTACCGCACCTACCCACCTACGGTCTTATCGGTATCCTCATTCGTCCCTCTCGCGTCTCCACCTCCAGCCTCCGGCCGTCCGTGTGCACGACCACCGTTCCTGCGAGGTCGGTGCGAAGGGTGGGGATCGACGCGGCGGCGAGCCGATCGATCACCTCGCGGTCGGGGTGCCCGTACGAATTGTGTGCCCCCACGCTCACCAACGCGAGCCGTGGATGCACCATCGCGAGGAATGCCGGCGTCGTGCTCGTGGCGCTGCCGTGGTGAGCGACCTTCAGCACGTCGGCGGAGAGCGCGTCCGGCGAGTGCCGCAGCAACCAGTCCTCCTCCGGCGCTTCGGCATCGCCGGTGAGGAGCATTCGGATCTGTCCGACGCGCACGAGGAGCACCGTGCTCGCGAGATTCGCATCCGACAGCCCCGCCGCCCACGCGGAGTCGGGGGCGAGCTCCGTGATCACCGCCTCGTCCACGACGAGGGAGTCGCCGGGATGAACCCGCTCCCACGGAATCCGGTCGGCCTGGGCCTCGGCGAGCGCGGCGAGGTACGGCGGAGTCGTCCCCACGTAGCCCGGATCGAGGAAGAGCGCCGGATGGAGGGCCGCGAAGAGTGAGGCGGCGCCGCCGACATGGTCGGCATGAGGATGGGAGAGCACGAACAGCGAGACGCGGCCCCCACGATGGGCGATGTACGGCACGACGACGCTGCGTCCGGCGTCGCCGGTGGGCCAGCTTCGGCCGGCATCGACGACGACCCAGTGTCCTGTGCGAGTGCGCAGGGCGATGGCATCACCCTGCCCGACGTCGATCAGGTGGAGCTCGGTGTCGGATCGGGCCGGCGCCACGAGCGGCTCGCCGATCATCGCCGCGACGCAGGCCAGGGCGACGATGCTCGATCGCGCCGGCCGCTCCGATACGCAGGCCACGACGGTGGCCAGCGCGCCGACTCCGGCCGCGCAGGCCGCTGTCATCGTCGGGTAGACGGCCGGAGCGGCACCGGGAATGGCGGCGGCATGGAGGGCGATGCCGTCGAAGGCCGCAATCAGCAGGTGCGCCGCGTCGGCGAGAAAACGCTCGACCGGCCGCAGAGGAATGCACAGAGCGAGAAAGAGCACCGGTTGGAGCAGCCCCATCACCGGATCGGCGAGGAGATTCGTCAGCGGGCCGAGGAGGGCGATCCGGCCGAACGTCCAGGCGACGAGCGGAGCGGTGACGAGGGTCGCGACGACGCTCACCGTCGTGGCGCGCGCCAGGGAGCGCCGCGCCCCACGCCAGCCTTTCGGGAGAATGCGGCCGGCGAGGGAGCCGCCGGCGACGAGGGCGATCGTGCCGGCGACACTCAGTTGCCATCCGAGGTCGAGCACCGTGCTCGCCTGGACGAGCGGCGCGACACCTCCGACGGCGAGCACGGCCCAGGGCGACGTCGGTCGCTGAAGCGTCCGGCCCGCGAGCAGGAGGCCGAGCATCATCGCCGCGCGGACGGCCGGGGGCGGCGCGCCGATGCCGACGACGTAGGCGCCGATCACGACGGCGGTCGCCAGCCGGGCGGGTCGTGTCGGCAGACGAAGGATGCTGGCGAACAGCTCGAGCGCGAGGGCGATGATCGCGACGTGCAGCCCCGACACGCTGAGCATGTGGACCAGACCGGCCCGCGCGAACCGGTCGCGCTGGTCCGGAGGGATGCCGGTCATGTCTCCGAGCACGAGCGCCCGGACGACGGGCGCATCGGCGCCGAAGATGCGGTCGACCCTCCGACCGGCGCTGGCGCGGAGAGACGCGAGCGACGCGTGGGATCGCACCTCGCGCAGTCGCGCATTTCGGACGAAGAGCCCGCGCGGCTCCGCGGATGCCACGCCGGTCACGACGGCGGCGTCGCCCGGTGCCGCGCGGCCGACGACGATGAGCAGGGTCGCGCGCGACGTGCAGCCGTCGGCGGCAAGCATGGCGCGCGCGACGTCACCGGCATGCGCGCCGGCATCGAACTCGACGCGCCACTCGTGCCGGGACGCCAATCGCGCCGTGCAGCTCACCTCGCGACGGAGCTCCGCCCGGGCGACGAGCACCCCCGCGCAGACGAGCATGCCGATCGAGGCGCCAGAGGTCCTCCCTCGCCCCGCCAGCGTGGCGGCGGCAGCGAGTGCGAGCGCGGAGGCGGTGGCCACGACTCCGAGCGGCGCGATCAGACCCAGGGCCAGCCCGACGGCATACGCGATCGCGGCCCAGGCGACGAGAGGCATCCCCGCACGAAACGCCGGCCGAGCGTGCGGTGCGACGGCGCGACGAGGCGCGCGCCATCAAACGAATGCGGAGAGGGGCTTCTAGCCCGCCAGCGGCAGCGGCAGCCGCTCCCGCACCACGCGGCCGGTGAACGTCGAGCCGGTGGTACCGGTGAGCTCGACGGTGAGATATCGCCCGAGCAGCGAGGCGTCGCCCGGCACCAGCACCGTCTTGAAGTCGCGGGTGCGCGCCATCAGCATCGCCTCGCCGCGCTTCGCTTCTCGCTCGACGAGCACCTCGTGACGCGTGCCGAGCTGGCCGAGATTCCGGGCTCGCGACATCGCGCGGACGGTCTCGACGAGGCGCTGCAGACGCCCGCTCGCGACCGCCGCCGGCACCGTCAGCTCGGCGGGCATCCGCGTCGCCGGCGTGCCGTCGCGCGGCGAGAAGATGAAGGTGTACGCATCGGCGAAGCCGATCTCGCGCACCGCGCTCAGCGTCTCCTCGAACTCCTCGTCCGTCTCGCCGGGAAAGCCGACGATGATGTCGGTGGTCAGCGTCACGCCAGGGATCGCCCGGCGGATGCGCTCGACGCAGTCGAAGTAGCCCTCACGACTGTAGCGACGCAACATCCGCTTCAGCACGCGCGACGACCCGCTCTGCATCGGCAGGTGGACGTGCTCGCACACCGCCGGCACTTCGGCCATCGCGGCGATCACGCGATCGCTGAAGTCGTTCGGATGTGGGCTCGTATAGCGGAGGCGCCGGATGCCCGGCACACCGCCGACGGCCCGGAGCAGGTCGGCGAAGTCGTGAGTTCCGTCATTGTAGGAATTCACCGTCTGGCCGAGCAGCACGACCTCGCTCATACCCTCGGCGACGACGGAGGTAGTTTCGCGCACCACGTCGGCCAGCCGGCGGCTGCGCTCGGAGCCGCGCGTCGTCGGCACGATGCAGTAGGTGCAGCGGTAGTCGCAGCCGCGCTGCACGGGGATCCACGCCTTCACCTTGTCGAACCGGCGCGGTGTGAAGTCCTCGTAGTGCTCCTCGAGGTCGAAGCTCGTCGCGATCGTCCGCTCCCCGCGCCGCGCACCGTCGACGAGCTGCGGCAGCGCCCGATAGCCGTCCGGCCCGACGACGAGCGAGACGTGCTTCGCCTTGTCGAGCAACTCCGGGCCGAGCCGCTGCGCCATGCACCCGGTGACGCCCATGACGCTGTCCGGTTTCATGTGCCGCTTGAGCTCCCCGAGGCGCCCGATGACCCGCTGCTCGGCATGATCGCGGATGGCGCAGGTGTTGACGAGGATGACGTCTGCCCCGTCCGGCTTCTCCACCGGCAGATAGCCGGCCGCGGCGAGCTTCCCGAGCATCAGCTCGGAGTCGCTCACGTTCATCTGGCAGCCGTAGGTCTCGACGTAGACGGTGGGCAGGGCGGAGGGCATGTACGAATGTAATCGCCGCGGAGCTCGTCGGCGCGTCAGCGCTCGTCCCGTGACCGCCCTCAGGTACTTATCGGTGCCGAGCTCGCCGGCGGCTGCTCCGGCAGCCAGAAGTGAAACGCGCTTCCCGTCATCTCGCCGCCGCTCTTGACCCAGATCCGCCCGCCGTGCGCCTCGACGACGAGCTTGCAGAAGGCCAGCCCGAGACCCGAGCTGCGCACGCGCGGGATGTGCGGCGTCTTCACCTGCTCGAACTTCCGGAAAATGATGTCGTGGTACTCCACCGGGATCCCGACGCCGTTGTCGGACACGGTGAAGAGCGTGCCCTCCCCCTCGCGACGCGCGCCCAGGGTAACGATGACGGCGCGCGCCGAGTGAGTCAGCGCGTTCTGCACGAGGTTGCTGAAGACGCGCTTCAGCAGCGCATGATCGGCCTCG
Source organism: Gemmatimonadales bacterium (assembly GCA_044449225.1). Classification (GTDB taxonomy): domain Bacteria; phylum Gemmatimonadota; class Gemmatimonadetes; order Gemmatimonadales; family Gemmatimonadaceae; genus AG11. The sequence continues at coordinate 4,099 of JBIOHU010000003.1, forward strand.
ATCACCGGCGCGTCGTCGGCGAGCTCGATCACCGCCGTCGCGCTTTCCTGCTGGAAGCGCATCTCCCAGTCATGGCGCACTTCGGCGAGGAGCGCGCCGGGTGCGATCGGGGCCAGATTGAGCGCCAGCCGGCTCTCCTCCAGGCGCGCGACCTCGAGCAGGTCCTCGATCAGCGCCAGGAGGTCCTCGGCCCGTCCCTCGGCGTCGCCGAGCGCGGAGCGCTGATCGTTCGTCAGCGCGCCGAAGTCGCCGTCCATCAGCATCTCGAGCGCGCCGATGACCGAGGTCAACGGCGACTTGAGGTCGTGGACGATCATCTTCATCAGGTCGTCGCGGACCTTCTCGAGCTCCTTCTGCTTGCGCAGGCTCTCCTCGAGCGCATCGGTCGCCGCCTTGAGCTTGAGGAGCGAGCGCACGCGCGCGCCGAGCACGAGGCGATTGTGCGGCTTGGTCAGGAAGTCGTCCCCGCCCGCCTCGATCGCTTTCACGCGGTCGGTCGTGTCGTTGAGCGCCGTGACGAAGATGACGGGAATGCGCGCGGTGCGGGGATCGCGTTTGATGCGCCGACAGACCTCGAACCCCGTCGACCGGTCGTCGACGCCGAGCGCTCCCGCCGGCATCGAGACGTCGAGGATGCACAGGTCCGGGTGCTGGTCGAAGCAGGCGGTGAGCGCCGACGGCCCGTCCCTGGCGGCGATGGCGCGGAACCCGAGCACGTGGAGCTGGTCGAACAGCAGCTCGACGTTCGCCGGCACGTCGTCGGCGACGAGAATGACCGGAGCGCCGGCCGGCGGAGGCGCGAGCTCGTTCATTCGGTCAGGGGCGCACGGTGAGGCCGACGCTGAGAGTCCATGCCGACTCCTTCGCCGCAACGCCGGCGGCGTCCCGCGTCGCATGGATGCCCGCCAGGTCGATCGCCGCGCGGCCCCCGGCGAAGAGGGTGCCCGTGCCGAACGAATAGCTTTTCTCGTTGACCTGCGACGTGCCGACATCGAACGGCAGGGTGCGCCAGCGCCCGCCGGCGCGCAGTTGCAACGAACGCCCGAACAGCTGCGGTCCCATCACGTCCGCGCCGACGCTCGTATCCCAGCCATCGGTGATGTGGACGCCGGGCGAGCCCAGGCCGGCCATGTTCGACCATGTATCGTGCGCGGTGCGGACGGCGATCGACGAGCCACGAATTCCGAGGTAAGCGAGACTGAGCGCGAGACGATCGGGCACGCGCGCCGTGCTCAGCGTCGTGTCGCCGTGCTTGAGCGACAGGTTGCCACCCCGCCGGTAGGAGGCTGCGAAAACCGCGGCACGGCCGGCGTACAGCTCGAGGCCGGCGGAATAGGCGTTGCCGACGTAGCTGACGGTGGAGGTGTCGACGAGGCGGGCGAAGCGCGTGCTGTCGTCGAATACCTGGGTGTTGTTGAGGCGATTGTCGCCGGTGATCGCGTGAGCGGCAACGCCGAGGTGCAGCCAGTTGACCGGCACCCAGGCGAGTCCCAGCCGCAGATCGGCGATCGCGCCATTGCTGCTGAAGCTGTCGGTGCTGCCGATCGGCGTGCCACTGACGACCACGCTGCCGTGCGTGATCGTCTGGAAGCTGCGATCGAGCAGGCTCGACGCGCTGATGCCCGCGAAGACCGACCGCGTGATGGGCACGGCGGCGATGACGAGCGGATAGCGGGCGATCGTCGACGATTGCGACTGTCCGCCGACGTTGAGCTTGCGGTACTCGGGGTCGGCCTGGAAATAGAGCGCCGCTCCGCCGAAGTTGACGATCGCCGACGGATTGCTGACCGACAGCGGGTCGATCTCCCCGAGCGCGCCTCCGGTGCCGAGGGTCCGCGTGCTCAGCTGGCCGACGGGGTAACCGAAGCCTTGCGTGCTCAACGTCCCCTGCGCGGCGGCGAGGGAGGGCAGCGCCAGCATCGTCACGGCGAGCAGGCGGGATGAAAACGATGGCATGATCACGGAATACCAAAGCCGCGGCGCGGCACGTAGGTGAGTCGGAGTCGCGGTCGCTGGTCCACCGGCCCCTGCGAGGAAACGAAGTTCAGCTCACCCGGAGAGGAGGCCTCCTCCTTCGCGCTGAGGACGATCGCCCGCGTCGCGTTGCTGGCGCCGACGGCACGCCAGGACCGAACGAGCTGCACGATCTCGACGGTGCGCAGCGCTACGTCGCGCGGGATGAGGCGCAACGTGTCCACCGCGAAGGCGCCGAAGGGCGAGAGAAACTGCGAGGCAGTGAACACGTCGGTGATTTCCGGTCCGGCGAGGACCGCCGAGGTGATCACCGTGAGGGTGTCCTGATCCCCTCCCGCCGAGCGCGAGGGAAGCTGGGTCAGCTCGAGCGATGCCCGGATGACCTGCACCGAGTCGAGCACGATGGGCGGAATCACGAACCGAAGGTAGCTGCGCGCCCCGTTGATGCCGCCGATCACCAGCCGGTCCGGCGACGGTGGCGGCAGCAGCCCCGCGGCATAGACGGAGTACATGGCCAGGCCGCTCGCGACGGCTGGATCCGCCGCTGGCGTGCGCGAGTCGAGGGTCACCGTGTCCGGGACGACCGTCGTGTCGGCGGAGACGCGGAAGCGCACGATCGGAGAAAAGGTGGTGCCGGAGAGGCGAAGGGTCGCCGATTGCGCCGCGCGAAGCCGCAGCCCGATGCGAAGCCGCGAGTTGGACCGCACCTTCGCCAGCAAGGCGTCGTTGTCCAGCGTCAGCCGGAGGGTGTCCTTCAGGTCCGCCGGCTGATACGTGGTCGAGCCGATCAGGCGATCGGCACGGAACAGCGGCACGATCGCCGCTCGAGTCGTGTCGTCGGCCGTGGTGTCGACGTCGAACGCATCGATCGTCACCGGAATGGTCGGCTTGACGAACGCGCTGTCGAGGAGAAAGATCAGCGTCGCGCTGTCGACGCTCGCGATGAGACTGTCCGGCTGCGGCGCAGGAGGAATGAACTTCTGCGGCAGGGTGTCGAAGCGCGTGACCACCCGCACGTCGGCCGTGTCGCCGCGCGCGACGAGGGAGATCGCGCGGGTGCTCCCGAGCAGGGGGAAGCCCGTGACGGTCGTGTCGAACACGACGGCGTCGGTGAGGACGGTGTCGCGCAGGGTCGCGCTCTGGTCCGTGCACAGTTCCGGACAGCCGAGCGAGCTCGTCACCTGCTCCGAGCAGCCGCCGAGCGCAATGAGCAAGGCGACGCCGATGGCGCCGCGAAAAATCCGATCAGGCACTGCGTACACTCCGTCCGTCGTCGCGGGAGGGCGTCATCGGCGCTCCAACGACGTGGGGGTAAAGGCTTCGGGAAGAAGATCCGACATCGTCCAGCGCGCTTCGGCGCCGCCGCGCGTGATGCTCACGACGGACAGCGTCGGCGCGAATTCCATCAACACCTGCCGACAGATGCCGCAGGGAGGGGTAGGCGCCTCCGCCTCGGTCGCGATCACCAGAGCGGAGAAGGACCGCTCGCCCTTCGCCACCGCCGCGGCGACCGCGGCGCGCTCGGCGCAGATTCCAGCCGGATAGGAGGCATTCTCGACGTTGCAGCCATCGGTCACGCTGCCGTCGCTCGCCAGGAGCGCCGCGCCGACGCGAAAGCCGGAGTAGGGCGCGTAGGCGCGCTCCATCACGCTCATCGCCCGCTCCGTCAGCATCGTCCAGGTGCGCGAGGCCGGGGCGAGCTCGTCGACGTGCGCCGTCATCGGCCACGCTCCAGCTCGGGAATGAAGGAGATGCCTCGACCGCGGAATGCGACGTTCAGCCATTCGGCCACGGATGCGCCGAGATCGGAGAAGGTCGACCGCACGCCGAGGGCAACCGGATGGACGGCGTCGCCGAGCGCCAGCAGCGGCACGTTCTCACGAGCGTGGTCTGTGGAGCTCGTCGTCGGGTCGTTTCCGTGATCGGCGGTGATGAACAACAGATCGTCCTCGCGAAGCGCGGCGCGGATGGCCGGCAGGGCGTCGTCGAACGCCTGGAGCGCGCGCGCGAACCCGGCCGCATCGTTGCGGTGGCCGTATAGAGTGTCGAAGTCTACCAGGTTGGCGAAGAGCAACCCACCCTGTTCCCCCTGGAGCCACTCCAATATCGCCTGGATACCCTCGGCGTTGCTGGCCGTGTGGCGTGCACGGAGGGCTCGTCCGGCGAACAGGTCGTCGACCTTCCCCACTCCTGCGCGAGGCACTCCCGTCGCCGCGAGTGCGTCGAGGAGGGTCTCACCCGGCGGCGCGATGGAATAGTCGTGACGGTGTGACGTGCGCCGATAGGAGCCGTCGACTCCGACGAACGGACGCGCGATGACGCGCGAGACGTCGTGCGGTGCCACGAGCTGGCGTCGCGCCGTCTCGCACGCCGCGTACAGCTCGCCGAGTGGCACGACGTGCTCGTGTGCGGCTATCTGGAAGACCGAATCGGCCGATGTGTAGACGATCCACGCGCCCGTGCGCTCGTGCTCCGGGCCGCACCGCTCGATGATCTCCGTGCCGCTCGCCGCCACGTTGCCGATCACGCCGCGCCCGGTAGCCGACGAGAAGGCGTCGATCACCCCGTCGGGAAAGCCGTTCGGGTAGGTGGGAAAAGGCCGCGCCAGATGGAGACCGGCGATCTCCCAGTGGCCGGTGGTGCTGTCCTTTCCCGCCGAGGCCGGATGCATCAGTCCCCAGGCGGAATCGGGGCGGCTCGCGGGGGCGATGCCGGCGAGCGGCCGGATGTTTCCGAGGCCGGCACGGGCGAGATTGGGCAGCGCGAGGTCCGGCACCGCGAGAGCCACGTGCCCGAGCGTATCGCTCCCGACGTCGCCATAGGCGGCGGCATCGGGCGCCTCGCCGACGCCGACGCCGTCGAGCACGAGGATGACGGCGCGACGTCTCATGCGGTGGCCACACCGAGCTCCGCGCCGACGTAGCGGCGCGGAAGCCGCTGCCGCAATCCGGTCAGCAGCTCGTACGGCGACAGCTCGCCCAGCGACGCCAGCTCGCTCGCGGTGATCGTGTCGCCACCGTCGCGACCGAGCAGGGTCACCAGATCGCCGAGTACGGCCTCGGTTCCCGTCACGTCGAACATCGTCATGTCCATGGTCACGCGTCCGGCCACGGGAACGCGCCGGCCGCCGAGCAACGCGACACCGCGGTTGCTCAGGCTCCGGCGATATCCGTCGGCATACCCCACTGGCACCGTGGCGATCCGACGCTCGCCACTCGCACGCCAGGTCGCTCCGTAGCTCACCGGCTCGCCGTCGGCGATCGTGCGCAGCTCGACGATGCGCGCGCGCATGCTGGCCACCGGCTCCGGCACCAGCGGACCGCCTTCGACGCCGGCGACGCCGTAGAGGAAGATCCCCGGGCGACAGATGGACCATCGCGACGGCGCGCGGCGCTCGACTGCCGCTCCATTCTCGGCGTGAACGAGCGAAGGTCGGGACGGCAGCGCAGCGAGCGCGACATCGAAGCGGCGCTCCTGCTCGTCGCGACTCTCGTCGTCCAGCTCGGCCGAGTGGAAGTGGGTGAACACGCCTTCCGGTCGAGAGCGGTCGAGCAGCTCCCGGTACTTCGCGACGTCATCCCACCGCATGCCGGCGCGCGCCATGCCCGTGTCGACCTGGAGATGCCAGGCACGTCCGGTGCGGGCCCAAGATTCGATCACGGCGGGATCGCCGAGCGTCGGCGTGAGATCGGAACGGCGAAGCGCGTCGATCTCGGTACGGAGAATTGGCGTGAAGACGAGGATGGGACGGGCGATGCCGCCGCGGCGCAGCTCGTCGCCTTCGGTGACCGTCGCGACGCCGAACCCCCACGGGTCGAGCGCGTCGAGAGCGAGCGCCGCGCGCAGTCCACCGAGCCCGTAGCCATCGGCCTTCACCATCGGCAGCACGGGCACGCCTGCGCGCGCCGCGACGGCAGCCCCGTTACGGCACAAGGCGCCCAAGTCGATCTCGACCCAGGCGCGTGTCATGGGACGGCGCGATTCGCTATCATGTGAAGACCGAACAAGATACGGAGTGGAGAAGAACGATGCAACAAAAGTCGGGGCTCGACGACGCGCTCGAGTTGATGAAGGATCTGCGCCGGCGCTGCGAATGGGATGCCGCCCAGAATCACGAATCCCTCCGGCCCTATCTGATCGAGGAAGCGTACGAGGTGGACGACGCCGTTCGGTCGGGAAACGACGCGGCGCTCAAGGACGAGCTGGGCGATCTCCTGCTCCAGTTGTTGTTCCACAGCGTGCTTGCCGAGGAACGGCGTGCATTCGACTTCGGCGACGTGGTGGAAGGTTTCCTCGCGAAGATGAAATCACGACATCCGCATCTTTACGGCGGGGGCGAGCGGCAGAGCTGGGAGAGGCTCAAGGCGAAGACGCGGAAAAACCTCACCGATGGGCTGCCGGTCGACCTCCCCGCCCTGCACCGTGCCTTTCGGCTCCAGGACCGCGCGGCGGGAATCGGATTCGACTGGCCCGACGCGGTCGGGCCAGCGGAGAAGGTGGAGGAGGAGCTGTCCGAGGTCCGGGATGAGATAGCGAAGGGGGCGCGCGCAGCGGGCTACGGCGTGCCCGACCCCAGGCTCGAGGAGGAGCTGGGAGACTTGCTCTTCTCGGTGGTGAATCTCTGCCGGAAGCTCGGAGTCCACCCCTCGCTCGCACTGGACAGGGCGAATGGCAAGTTCGCGGCCCGGTTCACGTCGGTGGAGAATCTGGCGCGTAACCGCGGAATCGACGTCCGCATCGCCGGTCTGGAGGTGCTGGACGGACTGTGGAACGAGACAAAAGCACGTGAATCGTGAATCGTGAATCGTGAGAGGTCGACGCCGTCGCGTGTCACGATTCACGATTCAGGTCTCACATGCCGTTCAGGGCGTTAGCCGGTGCATCATCCGCGGAAAGGCGATCACTTCGCGGATGTGCTGGATGCCGCAGATCCAGGCGACCGTCCGCTCGAGGCCGAGCCCGAAGCCGGCGTGGGTGAAGGTGCCGTAGCGGCGAAGGTCGAGATACCAGCCATACGCCGCCATGGGCAGCCCTTCCTCCGTGATGCGCGCGGCGAGCCTGTCGTAGTCATCCTCGCGCTGCGAGCCGCCGATGATCTCGCCGTATCCCTCCGGCGCGAGCAGGTCGTCGCAAAGGACGGTGCGCGGATCATCGGGATTCTCCTTCATGTAGAACGCCTTCGCTTCCTTCGGATAATTGAAGACGAACACCGGCGCGGCGTAGTCTTCCACGATGAGCGCCTCGTCCTCCGCACCGAGGTCCTCGCCCCACTGCGTCGCACTTCCCTTCCGTTGCACGAGCGCGACGGCGTCGGTGTAGTTGACGCGTGGGAACGGGCGCGTGATCCCCTCCAGCTTCGTGACGTCGCGCTCCAGCTCTGCGAGCTCCGGACGCCGGCGGTCGAGCACGCGCCCGACGAGATACGCGACGAACTCCTCCTGGAGCTGCATGTTCGCCTCGGAGTCGTTCCACGCGACCTCCGGCTCGATCATCCAGAACTCGGTCAGGTGCCGGCGCGTTTTCGATTTCTCGGCGCGAAAGGTCGGGCCGAAAGTATAGATCTTTCCGAAGGCCGCCGCTGCCGCCTCGCCGTAGAGCTGACCGGTCTGGGCGAGATAGGCGTTGCCCTCATCGAAGTACTCGGTGGCAAAGAGCCCGGCACGCTCGCCGATCGCGGCGGTGAGAATCGGCGTGTCGACGCGGAGGAAGCCTCGCTCGTAGAAGAAGTCGTGGATCGCCTGCTCGACCTCGCTGCGGATCACGGCGATGGCGCGCTGGCGCGGCGATCGCAGCCAGAAGTGCCGGTGGTCGAGCAGGAAGTCGATGCCGTGCTCCTTCGGCTGGATCGGGTAGTCCGAGCCGCTGGGACCGATGACCGTGAGATCGGACACTCCGATCTCGTAACCGCCAGGCGCGCGCGGCTCGGCGCGCACCTCGCCCGTGATCGCGACCGACGTCTCCGTCGTCAGCTCGGCGAAGCGCGCCCACACGTCGGCGGCGAGCTGACTCTTCACGAACACCGTCTGGCAGACCCCGGTACCGTCGCGCAGCACGGCGAACGCGATCTTCCCCGACGAGCGGACGTGGGTGACCCAGGCACGAACGATGACCGGCGTGTCGACGTGCCTGGACAGTTCGGCGATGCGAACGAATGGAACGGAGGACATGTGGCGGATCGCGGGCGAGTGGCGCGGGGAGCGCACCACATCTAGAATCCCAGACGGTCGCGTCGTGCCGCGCGAGAGCGCCGGCGCCGCGCCGAGGGCCGAACCTCCAATGGTACACGACCTCACTGATCAGGCAAAGGCCCGCCGCGGCGAGGTCCTTGCACGACCAGGGCGGACCCGTACCCGCACCAACTACCCATGACCTTGCGCTCGAGGCTCGCCCTCGGCCTCGTCATCATCGCCGCTGTCCTGGTGGTGCCACTCGTCGTGGCGCGTCACTCCCTGCAGCAACTCCACGGCCAGGTCCGGAGTCTGCGCGAGGGGGAGTTTCAGGCATCGCTCACGTTGGGTCGCCTGCGGGATGCGCTGGGCGATCTGCGGGCGCGCGAGCTCGCGTTGGGGGTCGTGCGGAGCGACACGGTGCACCAGGAGCTCGTCACCGCGCTCACCCTGGCCGAGTCCCTCGCCGATTCGCTCGATCGCCACTCCCTCGACGGCGCGTCCCAGCGCATCCGGGGCGACCTCCTACACATACGGCCAGCTGCGGAGGCGGAGTATCGCGCGCTGCGCGCCGGCCGGAGCGCGGAGGCGGATTCGATCTCGCAGCACCTCGTCGCGCCGGCGCTGCACGATGCCGACCTCGCCCTGTTGCCGGCGGAGCAGATTCTCCGCGTCCGCACACAGAGCCGGGTGCAGGCCGCCGAATCGGCCCTCGGTGATGCCGAGCAGGTCTCGCTGGTCGCGCTGGTCATCGCCCTCCTGCTGGCCACCGCCATCTCTCTCTGGCTCGCGAGGTCGATCAGTCGACCGGTGACCGCCCTGGTGGAGGGGATGCGAGCCGTGGCGGACGGCGAATTGGACCATAAGCTCGGATACCGCTCCGATCGACACGACGAATTCGGGCGGCTCGCCCTCAGCTTCCAGGACATGAGCCGTCACCTTGCGGAGCTCGACAAGCTGAAGGCGGAATATGCCTCCATCGCGTCGCACGAGCTCAGGACGCCGATCAACGTCATTCTCGGCTACGTGCAGCTCATGGAGCAGGGCGTTTACGGCCCACTGACGGAGAAGCAGCGACAGATCACCCAGACGCTGGAGGCGCAGGGCCGCACCCTGGCCCGACTCGCGACTCAACTGCTTGACGTTAACCGGTTCGAAGCCGGCGGAGGGCGGATCGAGCCGCGGCCGATCCAGCTGGGGTCGATGCTCGACGAGCTGGAACGATCCTTCCATGTGCTCGCCATCCAGCGGGGCATCGCGTTCCGGATCATCAAGGAGCCGGGACTACCTGACGAGGTGGTCTGGGATCCTGAGCGCATGAACGAAGTGACCGGGAATCTCCTCTCGAACGCGTTCAAGTTCACGCCGTCCGGAGGGCGTGTGGAGCTCATCGCGGCTCCGGCCGAGACGGATTGCATTCGGCTCGTGGTATGTGATACTGGGGCGGGAATTCCCGCCGAGCAGCTGGCGCACGTGTTCCAGAAGTTCTATCAGGCCGACAATCAGGACGCGGCGTCAGCGCCGGGAACCGGATTGGGGCTGGCGATCGCGAAAGGGATCGTCGAAGCACACCAGGGACAGATCAAATGCGAGAGCAAGGAAGGCGAGGGCACGGCATTCACGCTGCTGCTACCGCTCGTGGCCCACAATCGGCGGCGCACCGACAGCCGGCCGACCCCGCCACGGGGCACCGCGACCTGAGGCTCAGGTCCGGACGCCGCGCCGGCGCCGCACTCGTGCTGCTCCTGTTGTCGGGCTGCGCACTGACTCCAGGATCGTCCGCCCCGGAACCGCCGGCGCCCCGCGCATGGCCGGTGCTCCGCGCGCGCGCAGGAGCGGAGGTGGCGGCGGGCCGATATGGCATCGCGGACCGTATGCTCGCCGATTTCACGAGCCAGTTTCCCGGGACAGCCGAGGGGGCTGATGCGATCTTCTGGCGGGCGCTGTACCGGGTCGATCCGTCCAATCAGACCGCCTCGGCACGCGGGGCGATCGCGGTGGTGGATAGCGCCCTGGCCATGCCGCTGGATTCCGCCCGTCGGGCGAACCTCCTTGCGCTACGGCGCATCGCCATCGCGGTCGAGCGAGTCGACTCGCGGGGCGCCGGAGAGACGATCGCGGCTGGGGACACGGCGAAAGGCGATGAAAAGAGCCAGAGCGACGAGATCCAGCGACTGAAGTCCGAGCTGGCGAAGGCGAACGCGGAGCTGGAGCGGATCAAGAAGCGGGTGGCGCAACCGAAGCCGTGAAATCGCCTCGTGGCACGCCGTTCCGGACTCGCCGGCGCCTGCCCGCGGACCTTCTTGACGAATGAAGCGAGGCGCGGTGGAGGCGACTGTCGTCTATTCGGCCAGACACGGAATATTTGTCCGCCCGCAGCCACTCACCCACTCACCTGCGCGAAGCCAAAGCTACCCGATCCGGAACAGCTCCAGCGACTTCGCGTAGCGCTCGCCGAGCACCCGGCGAAGGGGCGTGTTGGCGGGGCTCTCGAGCTCGGGGTCCTCCGCCAACAATCGGTCCGCCGCGTCGCGGGCTCGGTCGTTCAGCAGCTCGTCGCGGAGGGGATCGGCGACGCGAAAGGCCGGAACGCCGCTCTGGCGCTCGCCGAACAGGTCGCCCATCCCCCGCTGCGCGAGGTCGGCGCGCGCGATCTCGAAGCCATCGTCGCTGGCGACGAGGACGTCGAGGCGCTGCTTCGACTCCGGGCTCACGTCTCCGAGCAGGATGCAGAAGGCAGCGTCGGCGCCGCGACCAACTCGACCGCGGAGCTGATGGAGCTGCGACAGGCCGAAGCGCTCCGGGTGCTCGATCAGCATTACGCTCGCGTTGGCGACGTCGATGCCGACCTCGATCACCGTGGTCGCGACGAGGATATCGATTGCGCCGTCGAGAAACTGGCGCATGATGGCGTCCTTCTCGTCGCCGGGAAGGCGGCCATGCAGGAGCGCGACTCTTCGCTCCTTGAACGCGCCCGTGGCGAGCAGATCGAACATCGTCGTCGCCGCCTTGAGATCCGTCTTCTCCGACTCCTCGATCACCGGATAGACGATGTACGCCTGGCGCCCCTTGCCGATCTCGCGATCGACGAACTGCAGCACCCGCTCCCGTGCGGACTCGGGACGGAGGGCCGTCGTGATCGGCTGCCGGCCAGGCGGCCGCTCATCGAGGACCGAGAGGTCCAGGTCGCCGTAGAGCGTGAGGGCGAGCGATCGCGGGATCGGCGTTGCCGACATGAGCAGCACGTCCGGCGCTTCTCCTTTCGCGCCGAGCGCCTTTCGCTGCTCGACGCCGAATCGGTGCTGTTCGTCCACCACTGCGAGGCCGAGACGGGCGAACGCGGTGGCGTTCTGCACCAGTGCGTGGGTGCCGACGACGAGCGCCGGCTCCGGCACCGCGAGGCGTGCCGCGAGCTCGCGCCGCGCGCGTCCCCCGAGGCTTCCGGTGACGAGCAGGGGAGCGATGTCGAGCGGCTCGAGCAGCTTTGTCATCGACCGTGCGTGCTGTTCGGCGAGGAGCTCGGTCGGCGCCATGATCGCCGCCTGGTAGCCGTTCTCCATTGCCAGCAGGGCGGCGAACAGCGCGACGATCGTCTTGCCGCTGCCGACGTCGCCCTGCAGCAGGCGGTGCATTCGCCGATCGCTGCACATGTCGACGAAGATTTCGCGCAGGACGCGCGCCTGCGCGCCGGTGAGGACGAAGGGCAGCGACTCGCGAAGGTGGGTGGTGAGCTGGCGCTTGTTCTCGAACCGGATGCCGCGACGGACTTCGCGCGCCAGCGCCTTCGCCCGCTGGTGGAGGATCTGGACGAACAGCAGCTCCTCGAATGCCAGCCGGGCGCGGCCTTCCATCGCATCGGCGAGCGACGTCGGGCGGTGCACCTTGCGCAGCGCCTCGCTGATCACCGGCAGCGCGGCACCGCGCAGCAGCTCCGACGGCAGGTACTCGGTGACGAGGGGGAGCAGCTCGTCGAGATGCGATTCGATGATGCCCCGAATGACCTTGAACGAGAGGCCTTCGGTGGCTGGGTAGATCGCGAGGACGCGGCCCCGCGTCGCGTCGCTCTCCTCGTCGCCGAGGTTCACGAACTCCCGCGGCTGAAGCTGACGGCCATGGAAGAACCGTACGGTGCCCGTGACGAGAAGAACGTCGTCCTTCCGGATCGTGCGATCGAGAAAGGGCTGGCCCGGCCAGGACACCTCCATCATCCCGGTGTCGTCGCGCAGCACGGCCTGGAAGATCCGTAAACCCTTTCGTGTGGGCAGGACCCCCTTCGAGACGACGCGGCCGATGATGGTCCCCTGCATTCCCGGCTCGAGGCTGGCGATGGTCGCCACCGTGCTCGCATCCTCGTAACGATGGGGAATGTGGTACAGCAGATCGCCCGCCGTGACGACGCGGAGCCGGCGGAGCGCCTCGGCCCGCACCGGCCCCACCCCTTTGAGGTAGGTGACCGGCGTGTCGAGCCGCACTCTCCCCTGACGGGCCGTGTCGCGGCTCACTCGTCGCCCAACAGCTCCGCCGCGAAATCGTCGGCGTCGAATGGCAACAGGTCGTCGCTCTGCTCGCCGACGCCGATGAACTTCACTGGCACGTCGAGCGTCTCGTGCACCGCGATGACGACGCCGCCACGTGCCGTGCCGTCGAGCTTCGTCACGACGAGTCCGGACACGGGTACCGCTCCGGCAAAGATCTTCGCCTGCTGAACGGCATTCTGCCCGATCGTGCCATCGAGGACGAGCAGCGTCTCGTGCGGCGCGTCGGGGAGCCGTTTCGCGATGACGCGGGCGACTTTCTTCAGCTCGGTCATCAACCCCTCGCTGGTGTGCAGCCGGCCGGCCGTGTCCACGATCAGGACGTCGATCTCCCGCGCGACCGCCGCGTCGATCGCGTCGAAGGCGACGGCGGCGGGATCGGCACCGACAGTGGCCCCGACGAACTCCGCTCCCGTGCGCTCGGCCCACAGCCGCAGCTGATCCACCGCGCCGGCACGGAAGGTGTCACCGGCCGCAACCATCACGCGCCGCCCCTTCGCGCGAAGCCGTGCCGACAACTTGCCGATGAAGGTGGTCTTCCCCGCCCCGTTCACGCCGACGACGAGGATCACCGTGAGTCCGGCCGGCGCGAGGATCAACGAGGCATCGCTGCGACCCGCGCGGAGCGCCGCCGCCACGCCGCCTCGCAGAGCCGAGCGGAACTCGTCCTGCGACCTCACCTTGCCCAGCCGCGCCAACCGCTCGACCTCGGCGACCAGCCGCAGGCTGGTGGGAACCCCGAAATCGGCCTCGAGCAACAGCTGCTCGAGCTGCTCGAGCGAGCCGGCCGACACGCCCCCTCGCGCGAGGACTCCTACGTCGGCGAGCGCGACGTCCTTGATGCGCTGCCAGAGAGATCGCTTCGGAAGATCGCCGGATACCTTGAGAATGCGCATGGTGAAAAACTAACGCGTGCTGGGCAGGCGCCGATCACCTCATGCCGATTCGACGCCGCAACAGCCACTCGGCGCAGAGCAGCATCACTGCCGCGACGTACAGCCAACCGAGATTCCGGGTCGAGGGCGGCTCGCCGAAAGGGGCAGCTCCCCCCACGGCACCTTCACGAATCGTCGCACGCCGCGGAATCAGCTCCCGCGATACATTGACGGCGAGCACGGCCCTTCCGCCCTCCATCGTCACGTCGTACAGCCCAGGTGCGAGCGGCGGCGATTCGGCGAGAGTAGCGCCTTCGGCGAAGTGCAGCGTCAGCGAATACACGCGCCCCGTGGCGGAGCGGCGCGTGACCGTGACGTGAACGAGGCTGTCCCCCGCTGCGCCACGGCGCCAGTGCACGGGCTCACCGGCACGGACCGGCTCCAGCGCCGGCACGGCGGCGCGCCGATCGGTGCGACCCGCCGCGAGCCAGTCGAGCAGGCTGCCGAAGAGGACGTCGTAGGCATCGGCGCGCACGCCGCCGCGAAAGCGCCATCTCCAGAGCCCGGACGCTCCGAGCAGGGCGATGTGGCGTGGCGAGTCCCATCCGATCAACGCCGGCCGGCGATCGTCAGCGGAGCCGCCGCGACGGGTGACGAGACCCTGCCAGTCCCCGTGGGCGAGACCGGGAGCGACGTCGAGCGGGGGAAGACTATCGAAAGGCAGAGAGCCCAGCGCGGCGGCGAGGGGCGAGGTCGGTGCCGCCGAGGCGTACCACTCACCCTGATCGGTGCGCGGCGGGGCAAAGAGCAGGAGCGCCCCTCGGGTGATGGTCCGCGGCGAGCCAAAGATCGCCGTATCGCCATGGATCACGACCAGTGGCGCCTCTCGCACCGCCGCGGCGACATCGGCCTCCGTCACCGGCGCGAGGGTGCCGTCGGTTCGCCAGGCACCCGGTGCGACTCGAAAGTAGGCGCGAGTCGGCAGGGAGGTCACCCCTCGCAGCGCTGCCACCGCCTCGCGGGCGTCGAAATCCGGCGCGGTGGTGACGAATACCGCTGCGGCCGCCCGGCTGATGTCCACACCGAGAGCGAGGGTATCGTTGCGCGGCTCGCGGTCTCCTGGCGTGACGACGATCGCGCGCAGGATGCCGCTGCGCTCGGGTCCGGTCACCACTCCTCGCAGCACCAGGGCTCGCTCGGCGAATGGGGCGAGTGGCGCGAGAACTTCCGACGCGAGGCGCATCGAGTCGAGTCGCAGCTCGAGGCGTCCGGCGGGCGCGCCGGCGCCTCCAGCCCCGATCATCACCCGAGCCGTCACGGAGTCACCGGCGAGCAGGATGCGCGGCGCATCCAGCGTCGCGACGGCAACGTCGGCGACGGGAGCACAGGGTCGCACGATCGCCCGGGACCCCCGGGGGAGTGCGGCCATCAGTTCCGCGTCAGCCAGCTCCCCGTCAGTGATGACGATGACGGGCCGTCCGGTGCCGGCGGCACGATCGGCGACGGCTCGCAGGCTGGAGGTGCGATCGGTCGGCTCGTCGCGCCGCGAGTCACTGCGGAGCGAATCGCCGAAGCGCAGCCAGCGCCCCCCGCCGAGGCGCGCGGCGGAATCCAGCGCCGCCGGCCACGCCGCGCAAGTGGAAGCGGCCCGCCGCCAGCTCATCGACCCGTCGAGCGCCACGTCCGCGGTGGGAATGCGCGCGAGGCCCGCCGGGGCATCCAGCAGGAGGGCAACGACGATCGCCGAAGCCGAAGCACGGAGCAGCGCCGGCAGCGCGGCACGCGGGGTGGCGGCGGTTCGCCCGTATTGGAGGATCGCGATCGCGAGGCCGAGGAGAACGGCGAGCAGCCAGGAGAGCATCGCGATCGCTTACGGTTGTCGCCCGCGCCGCGCGGGACAGTCAGATCTCAGCCTGAATCAGCGCGCCGCGAGGCGGACCACGCCGCTGGAGCCGTTGAGGGAGGCGAGAAGTCGCGTGCGCTGCTCATCGAACGCCGAGCGCTCGGCGCGAGGAATCGGCACCCCGGAAATGTTCTTCAGGGCCAGCCGTGAGTCGCGCTGCTTGCCGTCCACGATGACCTCGAAGTGCAGATGCGGCCCGGTGCTGAGACCGGTCGATCCGACGTAGCCGATCGTCTGCGAGATGTTGACGTGAGCTCCGACGTGGATGCCCTTGGCAAAGGCGCGCAGGTGACCATAGCGCGTATGGTAGCCGTTCGGGTGGCGCAGCTCGATCAGGTTGCCGTAGCCGCCGGCACGACCCGCGCGCACGACCACCGCGTCGCCGATGGCGCGCACCGGCGTCCCGGCATTCGCGGCGTAGTCCGTCCCCTCGTGGGTCTTCCACCGCTTGAGGATCGGGTGATAGCGCGTGCCGAATGAGCTCGAGATCCGGCGGAACTCGAGCGGCGCCCTCAGGAACTGCGCGCGCAGCGACTTCCCCTGCGCATCGTAGTACTCGGGGCTGGACGACTTGCTGTCGAAGAGCACCGCCGTTAGGTCGCTGCCGGAGAGATTGAAGTCGGCGGCGATCACCTTGCCGACCCGGGTGACGCCGCCCGGTCCGACCTGACGCTCGACGAGCGCCTTGAAGCTGTCGCCGTCCTGAAGGTCGCGGCTCATGTCGACGCGATACTCGAAGATGTCGGCGAGCGCCCAGGCCAGCTCGTCCTTCGCATGGTCGGGGAAGTACTTCGCCGCCGACGAATCCATCGCCTGGTACAGGTTGGCGTGGATCGTTCCCGCCACCGCGACCGTGTCGGTCGTCCAGGGCAAACGCACTTCGGTGCCGGTCCAGCCGCTCGCCGTCCGAGTCATCCGGAGGAGCCGATCGACGCCGAGATGGAATACGAGCTCTTTCGGGCCATCTCCGGCGCTGTCGGCGGTGAATTCCACCGGCATCCCGGCGCGGAGATACCGCGCGTCGATCGCGCTGGCGGTGGCCGCGCGAACGATGTCGCCGGCGACCCGGTCGCTGAGCCCGACCCGCTTGAACAACCCGATCAGCGTCTCTCCGCTATTCAGCCGCTCGACGCGGGGAGCCGGCGCCACCGGACCGATGGCGGCGGGAGAAATCGCGGCAAGCGCGTGGCCCTGCTGGAGCACCTCACCCGGCTGATTGTCCGGCAGCTCCGGCGTGTAGCGGAGGGCGACGAGGACGAGGAGCGCCACCGTGACGTACAGGCTGGCGCGGACGCTGAGCGGCTTCTTGTTCAATCCATCTGTCTCCGAATGAAGGTCGGGATCTCCATGTCGCTGAGATCCTGGGACCCGCCTCCCGGCTGGCTCGGTGGGGCCGGCGTACGGGGGGCTCGCGGGATGTCGTTGGCGGGACGCGCGGGCAGGGAGCCGCCCACACGGGAAGGACGACTGCCGGGAAAAGGTATAACGGGAGCGCCCTTGGGCGTCGTGACCGTGATCACGTCGTGGCTCGCCGTCACGAGTCCCGGCTGGATCGCCTTGTCGAATCCGGTCGCGATCACGGTGACGCGGATCTCCCCCTGCATCGCCGGCTCGTGCACGGCGCCGAAGATGATCTCGGCGTCGTCGCCGACGGCGTCGTGGATAATCTCGTTGATCTGGTGGACCTCGCCGAGGGTGAGGTCCGCCCCCCCGGTGATGTTCACGAGAACGCCGGAGGCGCCGGAGATGCTGATGTTGTCGAGCAGTGGGGAGGAGATCGCCTGCTGGGCCGCCTCCATGGCGCGGTTCTCCCCGCGGCCGATGCCGGTGCCCATGAGCGCCGAGCCGCCCGACTGCATGACGGTGCGGACATCGGCGAAGTCGACGTTCACGAGCCCCGTCACGCTGATCAGCGACGAGATGCCTTGCGTGGCGTGCAGGAGGACCTCGTCGGCCTTCTTGAGGGCGTCCTGGAAAGGGATGCCCTTGCCGACGACGGCGAGCAGCCTCTCGTTGGGCACGACGATCATCGTGTCGACGTGCTTGCGCATCTCGGCGATGCCCTGCTCCGCCTGGCGCATCCGCTTCCGTCCCTCGAACAGGAACGGGCGAGTCACGATGCCGACGGTCAGGGCGCCCTGCTCCTTGGCCAGTGCACAGATCTCCGGCGCGGCGCCGGTGCCGGTCCCGCCGCCCATTCCACAGGTGATGAAGACGAGGTCGGCTCCCGCGACGGCCTTTGCCATCTCGTCCCGACTCTCCTCGATCGCCTGCTTTCCGACTTCCGGCCGCGCGCCGGCGCCGAGGCCTCGCGTGAGCTTCTTGCCGATCTGGATCTTCAGGTCGGACTTCGAAGACAGGAGCGCCTGCGCATCCGTATTGACCGAGATGAATTCGACGCCCTCGAGGTGCTCGTCGATCATGCGATTGACCGCATTGCCGCCGCCACCGCCGACGCCCACCACCTTCATGCGAGCGTTCTGCGCCGCGCTCTCTTCGAATTCGAAGATCATTGCGTCCGACACTCCCCTACGACGAGGTGTTGGATTGAGAAACCAGGAAGGCGTGTCCGAACGGGCACGGCATCGGCGACTACGGAGGGAACTGCTAGCGACCGGCGGCTCGGAAACGATGGGGCAATATAATCGCTCCGACCATTCCGGCCAGCCCTCCGTGACCCCGACGTGGATTGACGAGCGAATTTCCGAAACAGCACGGGAAAATCACGACGACTTTATCCACATCCCGGTAGGGCGAGACAGCTTTTTGATTCCCGCGCATGAGCGACGCGGGCCACGGCGGATCCTCGGCTCAGAAGAAATCCTGCAGCCAGAACTTGATCCGCTCACCGAGCTTGTCCATGCCGCCGCCGCCCGGCAGCTTGATGCGCTTCGCCGAGGCGCTCGCGCCGCCGAGCATCATCCGATGGCCCCCGTACTGCGCCAAACCGACGACCGTGGCGAAGCGCGGCGCATCCACGGAATCGCTCAGCCCTCCCACCTGCTCCGACGGGGAGCCGACGCGCACGCCGGTGCCGAAGACGTCGCTCGCCAGCTCCGCGGCCCCCTGCATCGCCGCGGCGCCCCCGGTGATCACGAGGCCAGCGCTCAGCTTGCCGGCATAGCCGGCCGCCGCGACGTCGCGCTGGACGAGGTCGAAGATCTCGTCCATCCGCTGATGGATGATGTGCGCCAGCAGCTCACGCGGGATCTGGCGATCGCCCTGGGCCACGGTGCTCGGGAGCTGGATGATCTCGCTCGGATCGACGAGCGACTCGTACGCGCATCCGTGCTTCTCCTTCAGGCGCTCGGCGTCGGCCTGGGTAACGCCGAGACCGTGCACGATGTCGCTCGTGACGTTGTTCCCGCCGAAGGCGACGGTGCCCAGGTGGCGGATCTTTCCCTCGTGGAAGACGGCGAGGTCGGTGGTTCCAGCGCCCATCTCCACGAGAGCAACGCCGAGCTCCTTCTCGTCCTCCGTCAGGACTGCGAGCGCGCTGGCGAGAGGCTCGAGCACCAGCTCGCGCACCTTGTAGCCGGCACGCTCCACGCTCTTCCGGAGATTCACCGCCGGCGAGGAGCCGATCGTCACGAGGTACATCTCGGTCTCCAGGCGGGTGCCGCTCATCCCGATCGGATCGCGGATGCCGGTATCCCTGTCCACCGTGTACTCCTGCGGGATGGCGTGCAGCAGCTCGCGGTCCTGCGGAATGGCCTGGGCCCGCGCGACCTCGTTCGCCCGGTCCACGTCCGACTTCGCAATCTCGTCGTTGCTCACGGCGACGATCCCCTTCGACGTCATCGCCCGCACGTGTTCGCCGGCGATGCCGGCGTACACGTCGGTGATCTCCGCCCCCGCCATGCGTTCGGCATCCTGAAGCGCCTTGCGGATCGAGCGCGTCGTTTCCTCGATGTCGGAAACGATGCCGCGGCGCATCCCCGTCGTCCGCGCCTGGCCAACGCCGAGCACCTTGATCGTAGGATGCTTCGCGTCGCCGACGACTTCGGCGATGATGGCGGTCGTCCTGGCGGAGCCGATGTCGAGTCCGGCGACGAGGCGGTCCGAGTTCATGGCAATCTGGCGATCACTTGGTCGCGGTAGCGGAGGTCGAGCTCGGCGGCGCGCAGCTGGCGCCGCGCGAGATCACGCTCGACGGGTTCGATGTCGGAAAGACGCGCGAGGGTCACGCGGGTCATCGTGCGGACGGGAACGTCGGCGACCTGAAGCAGCAGCTCGCCACTTCCGGCCGGCCGGATGGAGCTGATGCGCGCGTAGAGCTGCGGCGCCTCCCGCTGCATCTGCCCCAGCAAATGATACACTCCGGCGTCGCGCGGCGCGGTGACCACCGGCGCATCGACTGGCGTTCGGCTCGGGTCGAGGGGAAGGAGCACGCCCCGTTCGTCCACGGCGCGAAGCTCGGACCCGACGGGCACCAGCGCGACCGGACGCCGCTCGACTATCTCGACGACGAGGGTGCCCGGGAGCTTCCGGCTCACGACCGCCGACTCGACTTGCGGATGGGACATCACTCGCGCCGCGAGGGGCTCGAGCGGGTCCCAGACGCTGCGCGTCGTGTCGACGCGAAGGCGCACCAGCACGTCGGCTGCCGGTGTGTACCGGAGACCGAGCAGCTCGACCTTCCGCACGCGGAAGAAGGCGAGCTGGCGGAGCACCCGCGGCCCCCAGAACGGACTGGCGAGCACCGCGACGAGCAGAGCCACGCCCATCGCGACCCGCCAGTGCGGGAAGGGCGAGCCGCCGTCCGCCTGGTCGTCAGCGGCGACGCTCACGCCGCCGCCTTCAGGGCAGCCACGAGCTCGGCGGCGCAGCGGGTGACGTCGCCGGCGCCCATCGTGATCACGACGTCGCCAGCACGTACGGCGGATCGGAGCGCGGCGGTGAGGTCCTCCCGGCGGCCGCGCCACTCGGGAGGATGTCCCAGCGCGCCCATGGCATCGCCGATCAGCCGGCTCGTCACGCCCGCGATCGGCTGTTCTCGCGACGGGTAGATGTCGAGCAGGTAGACGACGTCGGCTTCCGCGAGCGCCGCGGCGAACTCGCGCGCCAGATCGCGGGTACGCGAGAAGAGATGAGGCTGGAAGGCGACAACCAGCCGGCGCTCTGGCGAGGCCGCGCGCGCGGCGTGGATCGTGGCGCGGACCTCGGTCGGATGGTGAGCATAGTCGTCGACGACGAGCACGTCCAACACATCGCCGACGAGCTGGAAGCGCCGCTCGACCCCACGAAAGCCGGCGATGCCGGGCGCCATCTGCTCGAGCGTCGCACCGAGCCCGAGTCCGACGGCTATCGCCGCGAGCGCGTTGCGCACGTTGTGCTCGCCCGGAATGGCGAGGGACAGCTCGCCGAGCGCCTTGCCGTCGTACGCGACTTTGAAGCGGGTTCCGAGCCCGTCGCGCCGCAGCGCCGAAGCGCGAAGCCGCGCGTCGGGCGACGCGAGGCCGTAGCGGATCACCTCGGCCGTCGGCGGCGTCGCCATGCGGTTCGACTCGCGATCGTCGGCACAGAGGACGACGTAGCGCGCGCCGCGCACGAACTGCGCGAAGGTGCGTCGGAGGTCGTCGAAGTCGGCGTAGATGTCCATGTGATCCGCCTCGACGTTCGTCACCACGGCGACGGTGGGCGAGAGCGCGAGGAACGAACGGTCGTACTCGTCCGCTTCGACGACGAATCGCCCCGGACTGCCGGCCCGCAAGTTCCCGTTCCACGCCGTGACGCGCGCGCCGACATAGCCCGTGGGATCGAAGCCGGCTGCGGCGAGAGCCTCGGTGGTGAGCACGGTCGTCGTGGACTTGCCATGGGTACCGGCAACACCGACGAGCATGGTACCGGCAGTGGCCTCGCCGAGCGCCTCCGCACGGCGTATCACCGGTATGCCGAGCGAGCGAGCGCGCAGGATCTCCGGGTGCTCCTTCGGCATGGCGGAGGTGACGACGAGCGCGCGGGCGCCCGACACGTGGTCGGGCGAATGACCGGCGAGCACCGGGATGCCGCGTATCGCGAGGTCGGCGGCGTTCTCCGGATGGGCGTCGCAGCCAGTGACGACGGCGCCGCGGAGGGAGAACAGCTCGGCAAGGGCACTCATCCCTGCACCGGCGATGCCGACGAAGTGAATGGGGCGCTGATCGGCGGAATCGAGGAGAGGCATCGGCGCGTGAATATACCGGATGCGCGCCGGCGCACTCAACCCATGAGGTCGAGGATCCGGCGCGCGATCGTCTCGGCGGCGGTCGGTCTCGCGCGCGCCGCGGCACCGGCGGTCAGCCGCGCCATCGCCGCGGGATCGGCGAGGAGAGCGCGGATCGTCGCGTCGAGCCGATCCACCGTGAGCTCCGACTGCGGCAGGTCGATCGCCGCGCCCGCGGCCTCGAGGGTACGCGCGTTCACCGTCTGATGATCGGCCGCCGCCGTGGGCAGCGGTACGAGCACCGACGGTATCCGCCAGGCGAACAGTTCCGCGGTCGTCATCGCCCCGGCTCGAGTGAGCGCGATATCGGTCGCGGCGTAGGCATCGGCGATCGGCGAGAGGTACTCGCGGACGCGGACGTTCCCGCCATCCAGCGCCGCAAACTCGGCGTGGCTCGCCGACCCTGTCATCCAGATCAGGAACAGCTCGGCGGGCAGGCCGCGCTTCACCCATTCGGCCACGACGAGATTGATCGCGCGCGACCCCTGACTCCCGCCGTAGATGAGGAGCACCTTCCCACGCTGCTCGGGAAATCCCCAGGCGCGCCGGCGCGCGGCGCGATCGGGTCGTGGCGAGTGGGGAGGTTCGATCGGAGCGCCGGTATCGACGAATCGCGACGTTCCTCCGCCGATCACGCGACTCGCTTCGGGAAAGGCGAGGTAGTACTCGCGCGTCCATCGCCGGAAGGCGCGCGCCGTTAGCCCCGGGTGACTGTCGCCCGCTTGCTGGACGATCGGCAGCCGGTGGAGCGCGGCATAGGCGAGCGCGAGCCCCGCGGCGTAACCACCGGTACCAACGACGACGCGTGGAGGCCTGCGATGGGCGAGGTCGCCGAGTGCCCGCCATCCGCCCACGGCGCCGCGCAGGGTGCGCCAGTTCTCCCAGGGCCGGCTCCGGTAGAGCGGGTGCAGGTCCAGCAGCAGGTGCGGATACCCGCTCGTCGGCAGCACCGTACGCTCGATGCCGCGCCGTGCGCCGATGAAGAAGGGCTGCACCAGTGGATCGAGCCGCACGAGCGTCCGTGCGATGGCGAGACCGGGATAGAGATGCCCGCCGGTTCCGCCGCCAGCGAACCACACTGTCCGATCGGCATGCCGCTTGGTCTCCATCGTCAGTTCCCCGCCAGCGGGTCGGTCGCGCCCTGTCCGATCACCCGCTCCTTCGTGCTCCCGATGTTCACGAGGATGCCAGTGAGGAACATCGTCAGCACGATGTTCGAGCGCCCGTACGAGACGAAGGGAAGCGTGAGTCCCGTGGTCGGTAACAGACCGACGACGACGCCGATGTGCAGATAGGCCGTGATGACGGTGACGAAGGTGAGACCGACGGCAACGAGCTGAAGAAAAGGCGATCTGGCACGGCGCGCGATGCGGAAGCCGAGCAGCGCGTAGGCGGCAAAGGCGAGCGTGACGGTGAACAGCCCGACGAAGCCCCACTCTTCCCCGATGTTGCTGGCGATGAAGTCGCTGTAAGGAAATGGGAGGAAGCCGTACTGTTGCCGCCCCTGGCCGAATCCGACACCGAAGACGCCCCCGGACCCGACGGCGATCAACGACTGCTTGAGCTGGTAGTTCAGCTGCGAGGGCGCCGTGCCCGGGTCGAGAAACGAGGTGAGTCGCAACAGGGCGTACTGCACCTTCTCGATCTCCTTCCAGAGCAGCGGGATCGCCAGCGCGAAGAGCGTCACGAAATGCGCCACGCGTACCCCCCCGGCGAAGAGCAGGACGGCGAGGAGGAGCGTGTACAGCATCGAGACGGACAGATCCGGCTCCAGGGCGGCGAGGATGTCGAGGAGTCCGACGACGACGAAGAATGGAAGCACACCCTTGGTGAGCCGCCGCAGCTGCTCTCCCTTTTTCACGATCAGCATCGACGTCCAGAGCACGACGCCGAGCTTGCCGAACTCCGACGGCTGGAAGGAGCTGCCGAAGAGGAAGCGCTTCGAGCCGTTGATGCGCGGGGCGATGCTCTCCGGGAGGACGAGGCACAGCAGAAGCATGACGATCGTGAGCCACATCAATGGCCACGCCCAACCGTGCCACCGCTCCGCCGGAAGCTTGGCCGCGACGGCGAAGGCGACGACACCGGCGAGCACGCCGGTGCACTGGCGCGCGATGTAGTACCAGCTGTCGCGACCCTCCTGCATTGCGACGATCGCGCTCGCGCTGTAAAGCACGGCGAGGCCGAACGCGACGAGCGCGGCCATCACGAGCACCAGCCCGCGCGCCTCCGGGCCCATTCGCCAGCGGTCCCGCGCCTGCGCGCTGGGGACCGAGCGGTCGCGCGGCACTGCGATGGCACCGGTCATCATGATCCGGACCCCGCCGCGAGTGTCGCGGCGATGCGCTTGAAGGCGCGGCCCCGTTCCTCGTAGTTGTCGAACATGTCGTAGCTCGAGCACGCCGGCGAAAGGAGCACGGTGTCACCGCTGCCGGCGGCGTCCCGCGCCCGCGCGAGCACGGCGTGGAAGTCTCCGTCCTCGCAATCGACCGGCACCACGCCGGCGAGATCGGCCGCGACGAGCGGAGCCGCCTCCCCGTACGCGATCACGCGCTTGACGATGCGGCGGAGCTCTCCGGCAAGCGCCGTGTACGGCTCGCCCTTGTGCCGCCCGCCGAGGAGCAGCACCGTCGGCCGCGTCATGCCCTGCAGCGCGACGAGCGTGGAAGCGATGTTGGTGGACTTGGAGTCGTTGATCCACTCGACGCCGCCGTACGCGCCCGTCGGCTCGATTCGGTGCTCGAGCGCGCGGAAGGCGCGAAGTGCCTCGGCGATGCGCGCGCGGCCGGCCGGGAGCGCGTGGGTCTGGTCGGCACCCATCACCGCCAGCGCCGCGGCGAGCGCATTGGCGACGTTGTGATCGCCGAGGAGGGCGAACTGGAATCGGTCGATCAGCGGCTGTCCGAGCACGACGAGCCGGTCGTGACCGCGGTCGTAGTAGCCGTCGGCAACGCCCGCCGCGATGGTAAAGCGCAAGTGCCGTCCGCGGACTCCCTGCACCATGCGCTGCACGTGGTCGTCGTCCGCGTTGCTCACCCATACCGAATGGGCGCTCGCGTTGCGGAACAGACGCGACTTGTCGGCGAAATAGTCCTCCACGCTCGAGTACCGGTCGAGATGGTTCGCCGACAGGTTTGTCAGCACGCCGGCCGTCGGGGCGATGCTTGGCGAGTCGTGGAGCTGGAACGACGACGTCTCGAGCGCAATCCAATCCGGCTGCCTCGCCCGGAGCGCTACCTCGGCCAGCGGAATACCGATGTTCCCCGCCGCTACGGCATCGTGGCCGAGCCCCTCCAACAGGGCGTGGGTGATCGCCGTGGTAGTCGTCTTCCCGTTCGTCCCCGTGATGGCGACGTAGCGCTGATGCGGCAGGAAATGCAGCGCGATCTCGAGCTCGCTGACGACTGGCACGCCGGCCGCGCGCGCCGAGGCCAGCGCCGGCGCCTCCGGCGGAATTCCCGGGCTCGCGACGACGCGCGCGCTGCGGGCGATCCGCGCCAGATCGTGTTCCCCCGTCTGCACGTGCACGCCGAGCGGCACGAGCGCGGCGACGGCACGCGACACGGCGTCCCCGGTACCCGCGTCGCTGGCGTAGACGTCGGCACCGGCTCGCCGCAGCAGCTCCGCGGCCGCGCGCCCGCTGCGCGCGAGGCCGAGCACGGCGATCTCGCCACGCGTCCACGCCGCGGGCAGCGCTTCCGTCAGCGATCGCACCGGCATGCTAGCGGAGCTTCAGGGTGGTGAGCGCCATGAAGGCGCCGATGATCCCGATGATCCAGAAGCGCACCACCACCTGCTGCTCGCTCCAGCCCTTCACCTCGAAGTGATGATGAAGCGGCGCGCGGAGAAAGACGCGGTGCTGCTGCGCGTACTCGAGGCCGTGTCGGCGGCGCCGGAACTTGAAGACGAAGCGCTGCACGATGACGGAGATCATCTCGGCGAAGAAGACGAGGCCGATGAAGACGAGCAGGAACTCGGACTTGAGCAGGATCGACACGGCGCCGAGGGCGCCACCGAGGGCGAGCGACCCGGTGTCGCCCATGAAGACGAGCGCCGGAAAGGTGTTGTACCAGAGGAAGCCGATCAGCGCGCCCACCATCGCCATGCAGTAGATCGTGAGCTCCCCCGAATGCTGCAGGTAGAAAATGCCGAGATACCGGCTGGCATCGACGCGGCCGATGAGGTAGGCAAAGATGCCCAGGGTGGCGAAGGCGATCGCGCTCAGGCCGGCAGCAAGACCGTCGAGGCCGTCGGTGAAGTTGACGGCATTGCTCACGCCGGTGGTGATGAACGTGACCCAGAGCACGTACAGAAACGCGAGGCCGGGCAGCGGGCCGACGAGGAGGTACTTGTAGAAGGGCAGCGTCGTGGACGCGCCAGGCAGATTCGGCGAGAGGGGGTGCCAGGCGAGATAGACGCCGAGCGCGAGACCGATCGCCACCTGGCCGATCAGCTTGTAGCGCTCCACGAGTCCCTCGTTTTTCAGACCGAGCCGTTTCTGCTTGAGCTTGAGGAGGTCGTCGAGGAGGCCGATGCCTCCCATACCCGCGGTGACGAGGAGCGCGAGGACCACGTAGTGGCTGAACAGCCGCGCCCAGAGCAGCGTCGCGACGACGGCCGAGAAGAGAAAGATCAGCCCGCCCATCGTCGGCGTCTTCGCCTTGAGCGCGTGCGAATCCGGAGTTCCTTCGCGCACCACCTGATAATTCGCCGCGACGTTCAATCGGCGGAGGATGGCGGGTCCGACGAGAAAACTGAGCAGGCTCGCGGTCACCGCCGCGCCGGCCGCGCGGAAGGTGATGTAGTTGAAGATGTTCAGCGCGTGAAGGCGCGGGACGAGCGGGATGAGGAGGTAGTAGAGCAAGTGAACCGGAAGTGGACGGGTGAGGAGGTGCGAGTCGACACGCTCAGCGAGACGCCGACGCCCACTCCGAGATGAGGGGTACGAGCCGCTCGAGCCGGACGCCGCGCGACCCCTTCAGGAGGATAATCGCGTCAGGTGCGACCCGCGAACGAGCGGCGCTCCACGCGGCGTCGGGGTCGGCGCCTCCGACGACCCGGGCGTCATCGGGGGCGACGCGCGACAGCGCGTCGGCGAAGGCGCCCACCCCGACGACGAGCTCGATAGGCATCGCGAGGGCGGCACGGGCCACGTCGTCATGCAGTCGGTCCGCCTGCGGTCCGAGCTCGAGCATCGTGCCGAGCACAGCGACTCGCTGCCGGCCGGCGCCGGCGTGCTCGAGGAGCGCGAGCGCCGCTCCTGCCGATCCGGGATTGGAGTTGTAGGCGTCGTTGATGATCGTGACATCGCCATGGGACTCGAAGTGCACCCGCATCGGCGGCGCCGGCATCGCGGCGATGCCCCGTGCCGAGTCGGCGACGGACACGCCGAGCTCGCGCGCGACGGCGAGAGCGAGCACGGCGTTCCGCAGGTTGTGCACGCCGCGCAGGGGCACCCGTACGTGCACGTCGTTGAGGTCCATCCATCCCTCGCCGTCGGGTGCGACCCCCCACGCCGACGGCCGGACGTCGCCGGTGTCGAGGCCGGCGCTCAGCATCCGCGCCGCCCGGGTGCGCGCCGCCTCACCGATCTCCGGCTGCGCGCTTGGCACGACGACGAGCGGAACGCCGTCGCAGGCCGACACCTCCTCGCGCAGCACGCCGGCAAGGTCGCCCAGCCCTTCGAGGTGCTCCTCGGCGATCGACGTCACGACGACGACGTCGGGCTCGACGATCGCCCGCAGCGTGGCGACCTCACCCGGCTGGTTCGTCCCCATCTCGATCACGGCCACGTCGGCGTCGTCGGGCATCGCGAACAGGGTCAGCGGCACGCCGACGAGGTTGTTGTAGTTGCCCACGGTCGCGTGGACGCGCCGCTCACTCGCGAGCGCTGCTCGCAACAGTTCCTTCGTGCTCGTCTTCCCGTTCGTCCCGACGACTCCGACGATGGTCTTTCCCCACGCTCGGCGCCGATACCGCGCCAAGGCACCGAGCGCGACGAGCGTGTCACGCACGACGTAGACTGGAACCCGGAGGCCGTCGGCTCGCGAGGCATCGCTCACGACGAGGGCGGTCGCGCCGCTCGCGACCGCCGGGGCGAGAAAATCGTGAGCGTCGAACCGCTCGCCGCGCAGCGCGACGAAGCAGCTCGCGGAAGCGACGGCGCGAGTGTCGGTCGAGATGCGCGACAGCGGGGTCGCGCCGCGTGGGCCGCCGCCGAGCGCGTCGGCGATCCGATCGAGCGTCCAGAATGCCGGCTGCTCGAGCGCGCTCGCTTGCGGAGTCGTGGCGTCGGCCATCAGCGCTCGCTAGCGGCGAGAATTTCGTGCACGATGACGCGCTCGTCGAATGGGTATTTCACGGCTCCCCGAATCTGGTAGATTTCGTGTCCTTTGCCTGCGAGCAGGATCACATCATCCGTGCCGGCGATGGCGATGGCATAGGCGATCGCCGACCGCCTGTCCTCGATCCGCTCGTGGGAGCCGGCGGTCATTCCGCGCTCGATATCGTCGAGAATCGTCTCCGGATCCTCGGTTCGCGGGTTGTCGCTCGTGACGATGGCGCAGTCGGCGCGTGCCTCGGCGATGCGACCCATCTCTGGCCGCTTACCGCGGTCGCGGTCCCCACCGCAGCCGAAGACGACGATGAGCCGTCCCTCCGTGAACGGCCGCACGGCGTCGAGCGCGCGCGCCAGGGCATCCGGCGTGTGCGCGTAGTCTCGCAGCACGGTCGGATGGGCGTTGATCATCTCGAGGCGGCCCGGCACCTGCGGCATCGTCGCCAGTCGGGAAGCGACCTCGCACGCCGGCGACCCAAGGGAGCAGGCCGTGGCGGCGGCGGCGAGGGCGTTGGCGATGTTGAAGTCGCCAATGAGCGGCAACGCCACGGCATGTCGCTCGACACCGGCGACGAGCGTCCAGGCGCTGCCGCGTGGCGTGAACTTCACCTGCTCGGCGCGCACGTCGGCCGTCGGTCCCAGCCCGAATCGCACCGTACGCGGCGCGGCCGGAAGCGACTTCCACACCTCGTCGTCGGCGTTGACGACCGCGACGCCGTCGTCGCGCAGCAATGGCACGAGCATGGCCTTCGCCGCGAAATACGCCTGCATGGTGCCGTGATAATCGAGGTGGTCGCGGGTGAGGTTGGTGAAGACCGCCGCGGCGAACGACAGCCCGTCGACCCGGTGCTGGTGGAGCGCGTGCGACGAGGTCTCCATGACCACCGTCGTGACAACAAGGTCGACGAGCGCGCGCAGCACCCGCTGGAGCTCCACGGGCCCCGGAGTCGTCAGCCCGCTCCCGCCGTCGATCGGCGTGCCCGCGGACCCGACGAGGACGCCGAGCGTCCCGATCGAGGCGGCGCGGGACGACGGCTCGTCGAGCAGATGACGCAGCATGCCGACCGTGGTCGTCTTGCCGTTGGTTCCCGTCACGCCGACGAGGCGAAGCTCGCGGGCGGGGAATCCGAGGAATGCTGCCGCGGCGATGGACGCGGCGCGGCGGGTGTCGGTGACGACGATCGCCGGCAGGGTCGTCCGCGCCGAATCGTCCACGATCGCCACGGCGACGCCGGAGGACTCCACCGCAGGCAGGAAATCGTGCCCGTCCCGCTCCGCGCCGCGCACGGCGATGAACGCGGCGCCGGCGCGCGCCAGTCGGCTGTCGTCGGTGATCGAGTCGACTTCGCGCGGCAGCGTTCCGCGCGTCCCGGCAAACACGCCGGCCTGTCGTAGCGCCTCGACGATGATCGAGAGAGCGACCCGGCTCACGGAGCGGAGGGAAGTCGGACCAGCGACCCAGCGGGCGCCATCGTTCCCGCCGCCGGCGACGTGCCGGTCAGCGGGATCGCGACTAGCTGAACCCGGAAACCTGCCGAGTTGAGGAGGTGGACCGCCCGCCGGATCGGCAGCCCGTGCACGTCGGGAACGGCTCGCGGCGGTAACCGTCGCGGGGTGGGGAGTGCGGGAGAGGACAGGAGGGCGACGAACGGCGTCGAACCGTCCGGCGAATCGCCCACCGCGGGGGCGACATGCAGCCCGTCCGCCCGTGTCTGCGAGCTGTCCCGCGTCACATCCTTCCGGCTCGCCGCCAGCTCGCCGCGGTCGAGCGCCGCGTCGCGGGAGGCGAGCGCGGCCTCGAGCACGGCCTTCGTCACCGGCGCGGCGGTGAGCCCGCCGCCGTAGGCCCCCTTCGGATTATCGATCTTCACCAGGATCACGAACTGGGGACGGTCGGCTGGGAAGAGACCGACGAAGGTCGGAATGTGCTCGCCGACGGCGTACCGGCCGTTCACGGTGCGACGCGCGGTGCCCGTCTTGCCGGCCAAGGCGAAGCTGCCCAGGTCGGCGTGCACCGCCGTGCCGCCTTCGACGACACCGAGGAGCATCGTACGCACGCGCCGCGCCACTGCGGGCGAGACGACGCGCCGCACCACCCGCCGCTCGCGTCGGTAGAGCACGTCGCCGCCGGGCGAGTGGATTTCCTTCACGAGCTGCGGCTGCAGCAGCTCGCCCCCGTTCGCCAGCGCCACGTATGCGGCGGCGAGCTGCAACGGGGTAACGGCGATCTCGTAGCCCATCGCCAGCGAATTCGCCGACTGCTTCGACCAGCGCGCCGGCTCGCGAAGCGTGCCAGCGGCTTCGACAGGGTAGGCCAGACCGGTGGCCATTCCGAAGCCGAAGTCGCGCAAGGCCTCGTACTCCTCGCGCGGCGAGAGCCGCTGCGCAAACTGCACGATGCCGATGTTGCTCGAGAAACGGAGGACGTCGGCGAGATTCAGCCGGGCCGCGGCGTGCTCGTCGTTGATGGTGCGTCCATTGATCGTGAGCTGGCCGCTGTAGGTGTCCACCACGTCCGTCTCACGCGCGCGGCCCTTCTCCAGCAGCGTCGCGGCGATGAACGGCTTGAGCGTCGAGCCCGGCTCGTATGGTTCGGTGAGCGCAGTGGAGGTCGCCGCGCGCGGGTCCTGGCGCTGGCTCGCCATCGCTAGCACGTCGCCGTTCGCCGGGTCGAGCACGACGACGTCGCCGCCTTCGGCGCCCATCCGCGCGACGGCGTCGGAAAGCGCGCGCTCGGCGATTTCCTGGAGCTGCTGGTTGATCGTCAGGGTCACCGAGTTGCCGGGTATCGGCTCGACGGTCGGCGCCGTGGGCGACTCGAACCGTCGCCCGCGGCCGTCGCGCATGATCGTCGTGCTTCCAGGCCGGCCACTGAGAATCGAATCGAGCGCCAGCTCCACCCCGTCCAGCGCCTTGCCGTCGGCGTCCACGTGTCCGATGATGCGCCGGGTCGCCACGCTCGAGGAATAGGCGCGCTCGACCACCGGGGTCGTGTAGACGCCGCGCATCGCCGTGACTCGTGCCAGCTCCGCAGCCGGATAGCGACCGGGCAACGGCACCCACTTGCGCGAGAGGTCGGCAGCGCGGGCGGCGAACGCCACCGGTACACCGGCGCGCAGTAACGCCATACGGAGCGACGCAGGATCCTTCACCTCCGGAGGCGCGACGTCCAGCCTCACGGTCTCGCGGCTCTGCGCGAGCATCGCTCCCTCGGCGTCGAGAATGTCCCCGCGCGGCGCTGGCACCGTCCGTTCGGTGCTCTGCTGCCGCTCGGCGCGTGCCGCCCACCGCGCCTGCTGGCCGAGCTGGATGCGTGCGGCCTTCCCGACGATGGCGATGGCGAACAGGGCCAGCCCCAGATGCACGAGTCCGACGCGATTAGGGCGCGTCATTCGGCCGTGTGGGGGCGCGCGTGATGATGATGACCTGACTGTCCGAGGGCACGTGCATCTGGAGTCGCTGCTCGGCGATGGGCTGGAGCGTGGAACGGCTTGCTGCAGATCGTACCTCACCCTCGAGGCGGAGCTGCTCGGCGACCAGCGCGGCCCGCCGGCGATCGAGCTGCCGCAGCTCGGTCGCCGCCGCGATCCCGAATGTCCGCCGCAGTATGACGCCCACCGCGATGACGAGGAAACCGAGCAGCAGAAGAGCCATCCGGCCGCGCCCGCTTCCCCGCGCTCGCTTCGCTACTTTGCGCGCCGCCATGCCCGGAGCCTCGCGCTGCGGGCGCGCGGGTTCCGCGCGACCTCGTCCACGCCGGCGACGATGGCACGTCGCGTCAGCACCTCGCCGAACGAGTGCCCTCCCCCGCAGGTGCACATGGGGTGCTTCGGCGGGCAGACGCAGTCGGCACTCCACTCCCGGAAGGCGTGTTTCACCAGTCGATCTTCTCCAGAGTGATAGGCGATCACGACGAGCGTCCCCGCCGGCGCAAGACCGTCGCGAAGCGCGGGAAGGGCTCTTCGCAGCCCGGTGATCTCCTCGTTGACCGCGATGCGGACCGCCTGGAAAAGGCGGGCGAACTCCGGCGCTCCGCTCCGCGCGCCGAGCACGGCGCGGATCGCCCCCACCAGATCGTCGCTCGTCGAGAAGGCTCGGGTCGCCCGACGACGGACGATCTCGCGCGCCAGCCGGCTGGCACGCGGCTCGTCGCCGTACTGGCTGAACAGGCGCGCCAGCTCGTCCTCGTCCTCTTCGTCGAGCAGCTCCGCCGCGGTGCGCGGAGCGTCGGCACCCATCCGCATGTCGAGGGGCGCTCCAGCGCGAAAGGAGAATCCGCGCGTCGCATCGTCGATCTGGTGAGAGGAGATGCCAAGGTCGAGGAGGATTCCATCGAAGCGCCGACCCTCGAGCGAGGAGATCGCGTCGAGGTCGGCGTAGTTCCCGCGGTGCGATTCGAAGCGGCCCTCCCTGGCGGCGGCCTCCAGCCGGCAGGTCGCCGCGGCCAGAGCGGCCGGGTCACGGTCGATCCCGATCACATGGGGAACGCCCGCGTCGAGGAGGGCAGCGCTGTGACCGCCCCCTCCGAGGGTGCCGTCGAGGACCAATTGGGCGCCCCCGAGCAGATCGAGCACCGGTGCCACCAGCGCCGGCGCGTGATATTCGCTGTCCCACGCGCGGCGCTCATGGATGTCGGGCGGGCGAGCCGACATCTTACATCGTCCTCGCGGCGCGCAGAACGACGGCGCGCCGATTCGTCAGACGCGAGCCCGCATGCCGAACGTTCGCAAGCACATCACCTTCGTCGTCCACGGCGGCCGTGCCGATCACGAGGAGCTCCGGCAGATGGTGTCGTGGGTCCGCGAACGAGGCCACGCGGTCGAGGTCCGCATCACCTGGGACGCCGGCGACGGCGCCACGCTCGCCGCCATCGCGGCCGACCGTGGCACCGACGTCGTCGTCGCGTGCGGGGGCGACGGCACGCTCAACGAGGTCGTGAACGGTCTCGACGGCCGCGACGTGGCGCTCGGCGTCGTGCCCCTCGGCACCGCCAACGATTTCGCCAGGCAGACGGGCATTCCGGAGGACGCGAACCATGCCATGGATATTATCCTCCGGCGCAAGCCCATGCGGATCGACACCGCCTCGATGAACGGCCGGCGGTTTCTCAACGTGTCCACTGGCGGCGTGGGCGCGGAAGCCACGGCCGAGACGCCGGCTGACTTCAAGGCATCGCTCGGCCCACTCGCGTATGCGATCACGGCGATCCGCAAGCTGGCGGGCGATCAGACGCGCCATGCCAGCTTCTCCAGCGCCGGCTTCGAGCTCGACGTCGACTTTCTCGCCTATGCCGTCGGCAGCGCGCGGGTGACGGGCGGTGGGACGATCATGACGCCGGACGCGAGCGTCACCGACGGGCTGCTCGACCTCTGCGTGATCGAGGCGATGTCGCGGCGCGACTTCGCGCGGCTGGCGCTTCAGGTGAAGCGCGGCGAGCACATCGGGCTGCCGGGCGTGCACTACGCGCAGCTTCCCTGGCTCAAGGTCACGGGCACCGAGCCGCTGAGCGTGAACGTGGATGGTGAGGGGGTAGAGGCACAGGTGTTCGACTATCGCGCGCGGCGGGCAGACCTGCTGGTGCACGTGGCGCATCTGCCGGGGGAAGAGGCGCTGCGCGCGTAGGTGAGTAGGTCGGTAGGTGGGTAGGTGAGAACTACAATGACGAAGGGCACACCGGCCTGTTTCGGTGTGCCCTTCCGAGTTCCTACCCGCCTGCGCACCTACCGACCTACCCACCTACGCGCAAAGCGCGCGGCGCGCTCATTTGCAGTACTTCTTCACCGAGCCGTCGACGAACGTCTGGTACTGCCCCATGACGCCGAGAATCTGTTTCGCGGCTTCCGGATTGACCTTGCCGCCGGCGGGCATGTTCGTGTTCACGAGCATCAGGTAGTTCGATGCTGTCCTCGCGTCGGTGCAGCTCTTGGACTTCTGGAGCGCCGTCGCGGTCGACGTCAGGAGCTGGTAGGAAGAAACGCCGATGAGGAACTTGGCGTTGTCACTCGGGCTCACCGAATCCGACGCCTGGAGGTAGTCAAGGCCGACCTTATAAGCGGAGTCGGATTTGGCGGCCACCCCCGCCTTGTACGACTGCTGGCCCAGGCCGAGGAGGTAGACTGCGTCACGCTCCTTGTTGGAGGCGTCGGAGGCAACATCAGCTCTCACGGCGGCAATCGCGCTGTCCGGTTGATTCAGGTCAGCGAGCATCTGCGCCAGCAGCAGGTTCGCACCGGGCGCCTTTGGGTCGAGCTGGAGGGCGCGCTGGAGCGACGCTTTCGCCGCCGGGAGCTGGCCGGCGCTGCGCTCGTTCTGGGCCTTCTGCAAATAAAGGGTGCCGCTCTTCGGAAACCTGGCGATGCCCTCGGCCGCGAACTCGGCCGCCTTCGCGTACGCGCTGTCGGCGCGCAGGTCGGCGATCTGGCGGAAGTAATAGTTGGAATCGGCGGCAGCCGAGTCGAGTGCCACATAGGCCATCCCCGCCGGCACCGACTCCTTGTAGTTGTGTGCCGAGCGAAGCACGAGCCAGTACGTGCGGGCGTATTGCGGGTCACCCGGGTTCTCGGCGACGAGCTGCTTTGCCGACGGGATGGCGATCTCCGGCTTTCCCGACGTCACGAGCTCGGCGATCACCGACTCGCGAAGCGTGCTGTTGGTCGGATCGGAGTTCATCATGCCGACGAGCGCCTCGAGTGCGTTCGCCGAGTCGCCCTTCGCCTTGTACGCGTCGTACTGGAGCGTGTAGGCGATCTTGCTGTGCGGATCGATCGCCGACACCTCTTTCGTCACGGCGATGACCGAGTCGGCCCATGGCTTCGTGGAGTCGGCGGTGGTCTTCCAGGCCTGGTAGGCGGTGGCCAGGCAGAGACGTGCAAGCGTCGCCTTGGGGTACGCCTGGATGCCCTTGCGGGCGGCGGCGATGGCGGCGTCGATCTTCCTGTCGCGGATGTCGTTTTCGCACTCGCGGTTCGAGGCGAGCTGCTTCCGGGCCTCGTCGTACTCGTGGACCACCTGCTTCGCCACGTCGCCGAGGTTATTCGATTCGACCGTGACGAGCGGCTGCGAGAGCGCCACGTCGCGCGGCAGGAAGAAGCGCGAGACGACCCGGTAGCCGGCCGGCGTCTTCGTCACGGTCCCGTCGATGATCTCGTCGGCGCGGACGAGCTTCGCCAGCTCCTTGCTGTCGTTCGCGCTGAGCGCCGAGTCCGGCTTGTACCCGGACTGGATCAGCGTCGCATCGATGTCCTTCTTGGGCGTCGGGTAGAGGGTCCGGGGGCTGAAGTCGCTCGCGATCCGATTGCGGATCTCGTCGGCCATCTTCACTCCGCCGGTGGCATCGCCACGGAAGGCCGTGACGAGAATTCGCGGCGTGTCGGGACCGGGAGCCTGCCCTCGCTGCGCGCGAGCCGCCGGAGCGGCGATCACGATCAACGCCGCAGCTAGGCTGACGGCCGGGAGCGCAAAGCGATGTGGAGCCTTCACAGTCATAACCTCCAGAACGTTGATCAGACATACCCCGACACGACGGGCGGGGTCCCCCTACCGCCGCCAAAACCGATTTCAAAGCGCATGGGCGAAGAGGGACTCGAACCCCCGACATCCTGCGTGTAAGGCAGGCGCTCTAACCAACTGAGCTATTCGCCCGGCGAACACTCGCACGAGCGAGGCCAACGCCGGCCGCGCCCGCCAGGTCTACATCATTTGTGTGACGTGGCGGCCCGATCACCCTTACTTCAGAATCGCTACCGGGACGAGGACACAGTATCCCGCCACGAGCAAGATCGGTGCAATCGTGGTCCCCCCGCGGGCGAGGTCCGCGTATCCGAGGAGAATCGTGACGAGGGCGATCCCCCACCAGAGCCACGGCCGCGCGGGCGCCGTCGTATCCGTATGTGCCATGAGCGGGTAGTGTACGACGGACTCATGAACGTGTCAAGCAATGTCGCCATCGTCGGTTACACGATTCTACGACGCTCCGCCGGGCTCGCCGCGCCGCTGGTCCGACCCCTCGCCAGCATCGCTTGACCGCCGCGGTATTGGCCCTTCCGCCGCCGCCAGCAACGCCGCCAACGCGCTGGCCTGCTCCGCGCGCTCGGCCGCGGCGTCGGCGTCCAGCATCGTCCTGAGGCGGCGCCGGTCACGCAGCCGGCGCGCGATGAAGAAGGGAAACATCAGGATGCTGACGACGAAAAGCAGCAGCGACATGTCCGCCACGACGGCGAGGGCGCCATAGCGGCGCCGTGTCCGCGACTGGAATTCGTGCTCGAAGCCGCTCAGCGTCATCCCGAACGCGCGGCGCACCGCACCATCCAGCGTCGCCCCATCGGCCCAGTACTGGAAGAACAGCGAGAGCCCTCGATCGGGATCGAGCGCGGCAAGGTCGGCCACGGCGCGATAGCTCAGGGCGTACGCCGATTGCGCGGCGGACGATCCGCCGCCGAAGCTCTGCTCGAGCTGATCCAGGGTCGGGGCGCCACGCAGCGCGAGGGCCACGTTGGCCGCCAGTGCGTCCTCACGGCGCCATTCCCGCGCCGAGACGCTGGCGTACCCCTCGTCGAACCAGCGCGGAGGCTTGTCGCCCAGGCGCTCGTGCAGCGCGAGGTGGGCCAGCTCGTGGCGCAACACGACCTCGGGGTCGCCGGCGTCGGAGCCGGCCGCACGGCCCTGCATGACGACTCGACGTGAATCGGGGAAGGCCAGCGCGGCCCCCCACTCCGGCGCCGCCGGACCCGCCCACGCCCGGAAACGCGCAGCGTCCGGCGCGATGGCGATCAGCACGTGCTGGGTCGGCCGTGGCAGCCATGGAAAGCTGTCCGTGCGGACAGCATACGCGAGCAGCGAGTGCGCGAGCAGGTCGTCCTGGGGGAAGTACACCGCCGTGAACCGGCCGACGTCGAGACGCCGCGGCGCCTCGTCCTGCGCCGCCGCCGGCGCGGTGACGGCGAGGGCCGCGCACAGCGCGAGGGCCGCCCTTATGGCTCTCCGCCCTGCTCGACCGTCTGCAGCACCTCGGCGCAACGCTTTCCCCACGGATTGAACTTGTTCGCCGCGTAGCCATCGCGCCACGTCCGCAGTGCGTCCTCCTTCTGCCCGTTGAACCAGAAGGCGCGCCCGAGCTCGAAGTATGCCTCGATGAGATTGGGGCCCAGCATCAGCGTCTTCTGGAAGAAGGTCTGCGCATCCTCGAACATGTCGCGCTCGAGATAGACGAGTCCCAGATAGAAATGCGCATATAGCGTCGCCTTCCGGTCGCTGTCCAGCCGGATCGCGCGCGAGAGGTGCTCGATCGCCTCGCCGAATATGCGCTTCTTGAGGCAGATGTAGCCGAGGTTGATTCGCGCCAGCGCGTTGGTCGGCTCGCGCATGAGCACTCGCTGGAACTGCATCAGGGCGTCATCATACTTTTCCTGGAGCATCTGCGCCCAGCCGAGCAGCGACTCGGCCTGCGGATCGTTCGGTGCGAGCGAGAGTGCGCGCTGGAGCGACTCCTCCGCGCCGGCATAGTCGCCGAGCGAGATGCGGCTCCAGCCCTTCTCGATGTAGGTGGACGCGCCGATGTGGTCGGCGACAATCGGCTTGTCGGCGCTGAATGCCGGTGCGGCCATCGGCTGGAGCGCCTTCCAGCGCTCGACGAGCGACCTCGCTTCTTCCTTGAGCGCGGCGAGCTCGGTCAGCTCTTCCTCGAGCGCCTTGCCGAGCATCAGCAGCTCGGCGCGGAGTGGTTCGCGCTGCGTCGCGGCGTCGGGAGCGTCGAACCGCGTAGCGAGCGCGACGACGCGCGCCCGGAGTGCGGCCGAGCATTCACCCATGCGCCAGCTCCCGCGCGCCGGCGTCCTGCAATGCGATCCGCTCGGTGGACGAGAGCAAGTGTTCGACGTCGAGATAGATCAGGAGCCGGTCACCGCGACGGATGATCCCCTTCACGTACTCGCGAGCGAGGCCGCGGAACAGCTTGGGGGGCGCCGAGAGCGTCGCGCGATCGAACGCCGACACCTCCGTGACCGCATCCACGACGATGCCGATCCACTCCCCGGAGACGTTGAGAATCAGCGTGCGCGTCTCGCTCGCCACCGGCGCGGCGGGCAGCTCGAATCGCCGCCGGAGGTTCACGATGGGTACGACGCGGCTATGATAGTCGATCACGCCCTCGATGTAGGCTGGCATGTCGGGCACCGACGTAGGAATCTCGTAGCGCAGCACGCGCTCGACGGCGAAGATGTCGGCAGCGAAGAAATCGGCGCCGAGTCGGAAGGTGACGAGCTTGTCGGCGACGGCGGTCATGCGGTCTCCAGCAGTGGGGTGGCCTGACAGGCCACGAGGAGCGCGTCGGCGTCGACGAGCGAGAGGAGCAGGTCGCCCTGCCGCACGACCCCGAGCACGACCCCGCTCGCGGCGACGGTCGGCGCATCGCGCAGGCTGCCGAGGTCGATCGGTCGGACGTCGTCCACGTCGTCGATCACGAGGGCCAACCGGGAGCGATGGCGACGGAAGATCAAGGCGCATTCCCCGTCGGCGCGGACCAGGCCGAGCGCCTGCCGCACCGAGTAGACCGACGTCAGCGCGCCACGCACCGTGATCACCCCGGCCATCGCCGGCGGCATCTCCGGCACGTGGTGGACCGGCGGCAGGTCGATCGCCTCCTCCACCGTCCCGAGCTCGATGCCGAACCGCTCTCCGCCAGCGATGAAGACGAGCAGATCGGCAACGCCCTGGCGTGATCGGGCCTTCTCCCGCAGGGTACGAGTATCGGCGACGGCGGGCACTCCGTGAGATGGAGTCTGCCAGCGCGTGACGAGCAGCTCCTGACTCGTTGCTTCGGCGGCGGCCGTCTGCGCGGCCCGCGCCGCAGCCAGGGCTCGGGCGAGCTCCACCGGCGCCTGGCGCCGCCGTGCGGGAGACGGCACCGCCGTCATCGGCCGCGACGGCGTCGGCTCGCCGGAGCTGAGCTTCCGCTTACCAGCCATGGCTGGTCGTGGCCCGACGTACGTTCACGCGCTGTTTCTCCGCTGAAGGCATTTCCCCCACGACGAGCGGCCCGCATGCTCCGTTACGGCCGGACACGGCCGAGAAGCTCCACGACCGCTGCCGCGACGCCGCCGAGGGGAACTACACGCTCGGCGCCGGCCCGCTGGAGGGCGGCCAGCGGCATGCCGTAGATCGTCGAGGTGGAGCGATCCTGGACGATCCCGACGCCGCCCGCGGCGCGAATGGCACCGAGCCCGTCGGCGCCGTCGCGCCCCATCCCCGTGAGAACGACCCCGATCGAGGCGGCTCCGAAGCTGGCCGCCACCGACTCGAAGAGGGGGTCCGCCGAGGGCCGCACTCCCCAGACCGGCGAGGTCGCATCGAGCGCGATGCGCGGCTCTCCTCGCTCGCCGGCGGCGACCCGCATGTGGACTCCGCCGGGTGCGAGATAGACCCGGTTCGACGTCACGGGCTCTCCCTCCACGGCCTCGGCGACCGGCAGGCGGCTCATCGAGTGAAGCCGCGCCGCGAGGCTGCGGGTGAACCCGGCCGGCATGTGCTGGACGACGAGCACCGCTGCTCCGAGCTCGGCCGGGAGGCCCGGAATGACCTCGGCGAGAGCCCGGGGGCCACCGGTCGAGGCGGCGATCGCCACCGCCGTCGTCGCCACGACCGGCCGAACCAGGGCAGCCGTCGACTCGACGAACCGCGGCCGCGCGAGCAACTGAACACCGCCGAGGTTGACCTGGGCGGCGGCACGAAGGGCCCCGAGCAGCGTCTCCGCGACGCGATCGATATCGAGGCTGATCGGACCCGACGGCTTGCGGACGAAGTCCACGGCGCCGAGTTCGAGGCAGCGGAGCGTGAGGTCGACGTCGCCCTGGGTCGTCGCGGCGCTGAGCATGACGACGGCACGCGGCGTCTCGCTCATGATGTAGCCCAGCGTCTGCAGGCCGTCGAGCTCCGGCATCTCGACGTCGAGGGTCACGATCTGCGGATCGAGCGCGTGGATCTGTGCCAGCGCATCGACGCCGTTGCGCGCCGTGCCGACGACGCGGAACTCGCGCGACTCGTCGACGATGCGCGATATGACGCGGCGCATGAATGCGCTGTCGTCCACGACGAGGACTGTCGCCGTGCTAGATGACACGATCCCCCATCTTCAGGGAACGCACCTCAAGCCGGCCGTCGTCGAGATGAAAGTAGACGCTGCGCCCGTAGTCGAGCCCCGTGTCCTCGGCGACGATCGGCACGCCGGCCGCGGCCAGCACCTCGCGAGTCGCGGCGATGTTCCGCTCCCCGACGTTGATCCCGCTGCCGGCCACGAGCTGACCGAACATGCTCGCCCCGCCGACGATCTTCGCTCTCACCCGCGCCGGCGGTCCCGAC
>JBIOHU010000004.1:0-42603 GCA_044449225.1 Gemmatimonadales bacterium
GCAGCTCCGGCGGCAGCTCCGCCCGCTCGCCCGTCACCCCGAGCCGGCTGATCAGGTACACGAAGCCGCTCCCGGTGCGAGCGATCGCGCCCATCCGCTCCGACGGCGTCGTCGGCGCGACGAGGCGGATGAACGCCAGCGGTCCATCGGCGAACCATTCCTCGCGCGCCGGGTCGGCGCCGAGCGGCAGATCGGTCACGAGGACGCCGTGAGCACCGGCATCCGCGGCGCGCCGGAGCGCGTCGTCGCCGCCGCGCAGCAGCGGGTTCAGATAGCTGAAGAGCACGACGGGAATGTCGAGCCGCGCCCGTGCGATGATCGCGAGCACGTCGTCGAACCGCACACCCTGCTCCAGCGCCAGCTGCGAGCTGGCCTGGATCACCGCGCCGTCGGCCAGGGGATCGGAGAAGGGAACGCCGACTTCGACGACGTCGGCGCCGCAGCCCTCGAGCCCCTGCAGCAGCGCGACGCTGCGCTCGACGTCAGGGTGCCCCGCCGTCACGTACGGCACGAAGGCGCGGCGGCCCGACTCCTTCAGCTGCGCGAAGCGCCGCGCGATCGCGTCAGACGAAATACTCGCCAACCCGGATGCCATACCGCTCGGGGTTCTCCGTCTTGATGATGGTGCGCAGGTAGCCGCCGTCCGCGGTCTGCTCGCCCAGATCCACGAGCGTGCCCGGATGCATCAGGTTGCCCATGGAGTCGCTGATGACGCGGACCATCGGGCGGGACAGCAGCTCCGGCACCGCGTTCACGGCGTGGACGATGCCCAGCTCGAACGTATCAAGGACGACCAACGTGCCGACGGGATAGATTCCAGTCAGGTTGATGAACGCCTTCACGACGACCGGATCCATGCCGCGGCGCGGATTGTCTCGCATCTCCTGGAGCACTTGGGCCGGCGTCAGGGGCGTCGTCTGGTACGCCCGTCGCGACGTCGCGGCATCGAAGCCGTCGGCCACCGCGACGATCTTGCTGAACATGCTGAGCGTGCGGGGACGGATCGGCCGCGGGTAGCCGGTCAGGTCGAGCTTCATGTGGTGCTCGTGCGCCACCACCATCGACCGATAGGGCAGCTCCTGCTGTCCGCGGAGCTGAAACAGCGCGAGGGCGCCGAGCCAGGGGTGGGCGGCGATGAGTCGCCATTCGTCGTCCGTCAGCCCTCCCGGCTTGTTGATGATCTCCGCCGGCACCCGCGACTTGCCGATGTCGTGGAACAGCGCCGCCATGCCCAGATCGTACAGCTGGACCTTCCCGAAGCCGAGCCGCTTGCCGAGTGCGACGGAGAAGATGCACACGTTCACGCTGTGGGTGAACGTGTACTCGTCGTAGTCGCGGATCGTCGTCAGGCCGATGAGCGACGCCTCCTCGTTGAGGATCTGGTCGACGATCCCCTGCACGACGCGCTTGATCTTCTTCACATTCGGGCTGCGGCCCATCCGGACCGACGTCATCAGCTCCTTCGTCACCGACACGGAGTGCGCGTAGGTCTTCTTGGCGATCTCCTTCGAGCGCTGGAGGGACTCGTCGTCCAACGCCTGCTCCATCGGCTCGCCGACCTCGAATACGGCGAGCTGCTGCTGAGCGAGCTTCTCCGACAGCTGCTGGAAGCGCGCCGCCGGCGGGTCGCTCGACGACACGAGCAGCAGCGCGAGGAACCGCGACCACTCCTTGACCGGGGGAGCGGATCGAAGGTGGAGCGAGCCCACCCCCGCCGCCCGGAACACCGACAACAGGTGGCTGAAGCTGGCGTAGTTGTCGAGATCGAGACGGAGCCGCACCGTGTTGATGAACACGAACTCGCCCGAGACACGTATCTCCAGCTCGTGCTCCTTGCCGATCAGCTCAGCGCAGAGCGAGCCGAGCTCCTCGGCCGACTTGACGACTGCGGCATTCTCCAACGGGTAGAGCCGGATGGCGCGGAGGGCGGCGTAGAGAGCGAGGATGAGGACCTTGCCCGCGCGCCGGATGAACGCATCGCCGCCGGAATCCGCGAACGACGTGGAGAGTTGTGGCGAGACGCGCCCGGCCGGCAGTGGATGCGGCGGCGGACCGGGGCG
This sequence comes from Gemmatimonadales bacterium, assembly GCA_044449225.1. GTDB lineage: Bacteria > Gemmatimonadota > Gemmatimonadetes > Gemmatimonadales > Gemmatimonadaceae > AG11. The sequence goes on from JBIOHU010000004.1 coordinate 2,061, forward strand.
CGGACCGGTCATGCCGAGACTCCGCGCAGGGCGCGGGAGACGGCGTTCCGGACGACGACATCCTTCTCGTTCGCCGCTCGCTGCAGCGACTCCTGTGCCGCCGGCGTCGCGATGCGGCCGAGGGACATCGCTGCGCAGGCCCTGAGCTCGGGATCGTCGCGCCGGCCGAACAACGACTTGCCGTTGAGCATCGCGTCCAGCGTCGCCACGCCGGCGTCACCACACAGCGACCCGAACGCCTCAAAGACCGCCATCTTCTCGCTGAGGTCCGCATCGCGCACGGCACGCCCCTTGACGGCAGCTTCGAGCCGGGGCAGAGCGACTCGATACGCGCGCGCCTGGATGGCGCGTACGGTCGCCACCCGCACGTCCCGGTCGCTGTCGTCCATGCCCCGCTCGAGCGCCTGAAGAGCGCCCGGCGTCCCGATCTCCGAAAGCGCCTGGATCGCCGTCGTCCGGAGCTCGGCGTCGCCGTCGACGAGCACCTTCGCCAGCGGTGCGACCGCAGCGGGCGTCTTCAGCGCCCCTGCGCGACGCGTCGCCTCCAGCGCCACGGGCCGAATCGGCGATCCGATCAGCTTCACCAGCTCCGCCGTGTTCTGCGACGCCAGCCGCGTCGCCGCCTGCTCCAGCAGCGGCCGGATGCGCGGCGTCTGGAGTCGCCCCAGCCATTCGAACACGGTGCCGAGCGCGGATGCCCGCAACTGCTCGAAGAGCTCCTCCAGCTCCCCCGCAGCCGGCGGCTCGGGCGACTCGTCGATCGCCTGCAGCATCTGCGACAGGGCCTCCGGAGCGCTCAGCCGCGCCGGCAGCTGAACGAGGCGATCCCGTGGCGCCGGCTGCAGCTCCAGCGCGCGAGCCGACGCGACCTGGGCTTCGCGCAGCAGATACGCCACGTTGCGGAACTGGCCTCCGGTGAGCATGTGGAGCATGAAGTTGTCGAGCACGTCGACTACCTCCGTGCGGATCGACGCGTCCGGCTGCTGCTCGAGGATGTCGAGCAGGAGAGCGACGACGTTCTGACGAAGGTCGGTCTCGTATTCGCGCCGGACCTCGGTCTGGAGGTACTCGATTTCCTTCTCGTCGAGGAAGTAGAGCGTGCCGTCGAAGTCGGACATGCTCACCACGCCGGCCCGTGTCTCTTCCTCGTCGTCGCCTCCGCCGGCATACGTCGACGGATCGATCCGTCGGCCGGCCGACCCGCCACCCTCCGAGAGACCCTCGCCGTCGGTCAACGCTTCGCCCCCTTCGGCCAGCGGAACCGTCGGCTCGACCATCATGTCGACGTAGCGATAGCGCAGGAAGGTGAAGTCACCCTGCCAGAGGAGCGTGAGCAGATCGTCCTCGTCCGGCGAGGCCTTGCGCACCCGCTGCAGGATGTCGAGCAGCCGCGAGAGCTCGTCGGCGTCGAAGCCGCGGAGGAATCGCAGCTCGCGCACGCCATCCTTGTAGAAGATCCACGGCAGACTGTCGCTGCTCTTCGAGCGCTCTTCGAGCACCGTCTCCCCGCCGTACTTCACCTCGTTCTCGGTGAAGCCCAGCACGAGTTCGTCGGTCTGCTCCCAGATCGGGAGAAAACCGGCGCGCAACGCCTCTTGCGCGGCCTTGTAGACGGGATTGTTGGGGAGGTAGAGCTGGTGCGCCCGCGCCGCCTTCCCGAGAAGTCGAAGCAACTCCTGGATCGCAGAAACGTCGACGGCGAGTAGCGCCTGCTCCGATTCCCGCGTTGGAAGTGGGGCCGACGGGGTGGTCACGGGTCCAAGATACCCATTTCCATCACCTGCGCCACATCCTTGTCGCCCCGCCCGCTGACGCACAGCAGAACGACGTCGCCGGCGCTCCACCGGCTGCGTTCGCGCGTGACCCACGCCACGGCATGTGCCGTCTCCAGCGCCGGGATGATTCCTTCCAGCCGGCTCAGCATCCGGAATCCCGCGAGCGCCTCCTCGTCGCGCACCGATACGTACGTCGCCCGCCCGCTGTCCTTGAGGAAGGAGTGCTCGGGTCCGACGCCCGGATAGTCGAGACCCGCCGAGATCGAGTGGGCCGGATGCACCTGCCCGGCGTCGTCCTGGAGAAGGTAGCTCAGCGCTCCATGCAGCACCCCGGGGATGCCGCGAGTCAGCGACGCCGAGTGTCGCTCCGTGTCCAGCCCTTCTCCGGCCGCCTCGACGCCGACGAGCTCCACTCGTGCGTCGGGCACGAAGGCGTGGAAGATTCCCATCGCGTTCGAGCCGCCGCCGACACACGCGACGACCGACGTCGGCAGCCCACCGACCCGCTCGAGCACCTGCGCTCGCGCCTCGACGCCGATCACGGCCTGGAGGTCGCGCACCATGCGCGGGTAGGGCGCTGGTCCGACGACAGAGCCGATGATGTAGTGGGTGTCGGTCACGTTGGTCACCCAGTCGCGAATCGCCTCGCTCGTCGCATCCTTCAGCGTACGCGTCCCGCTCGTGACGGGCACCACCTCCGCACCCAGCAACCGCATCCGGAAGACGTTGAGTGACTGCCGTCTCATGTCTTCTTCGCCCATGTAGACCCGGCAGTCCAGCCCGAACCGGGCGCACACCGTGGCTGTCGCGACGCCGTGCTGGCCCGCTCCCGTCTCGGCGATGATGCGCGTCTTCCCCATCCGGCGCGCCAGCAGAATCTGCCCGACGGTGTTGTTGATCTTGTGCGCGCCGGTGTGGTTGAGATCCTCTCGCTTGAGGAGGACCTGCGCGCCGACGAACTCCGACAGTCGCGGCGCATCGCTGAGCGGCGACGGCCGTCCGACGTAGGTGGAGAGCAGCATCGAGAGCTCGGCGCGGAACGACGGGTCGGCCTGTGCCGTGGCGTACGCCGCCTCCAGGTCGTCCAGAGCAGGGATCAGCGTCTCGGGAACGTAGCGCCCACCGAAGACGCCAAATCGGTCGGAAGATTGTGTCGCTGCTGGCATGCGGTCGCTCGCTAGACTCCGGTGGCGCGCACCGCCGCGATGAAGGCGCGGATACGGGCGTGGTCCTTGATTCCCGGCGCCGATTCGACGCCGGAGGAGACATCGACGATCACCGGAGAAACGTAGCCGATCGCCTCGCCGACGTTTTCCGAATCGAGACCGCCGGCGAGCACGATGCGATGGCCGCGCTCCATCGCATCGAGCGACTCGCCGAGCGCCCCCCATGGGACGGTGACGCCCGTTCCGCCAAGGCGCCCGGGAACCAGCGCGTCGACGACCAAGGCATCCGCCTCGTCGGCCAGCGCTTCGACCGCAGGCGGCAGCATCCCGTCGGCGGTGCGCACGACGGTCCACACCTCGAGACCGGTGGCGTCGCGCACCTCGTTGATGCGGCCGGGGTCCGACACGCCGTGCAACTGAACGACGTCCAGTCCGACCTCGCGAGCCACGGCAGCGATCTCGCTCGGGGACTGCTCGTCGAAGACGCCGACCTTTCGCGCTCGCCGGCCGGCGAGCACCTGCCTCGCCTGCGCCGGGCTCCGATGCCGCGGTCCGCCGGCGAAGATCACCCCGAGGTAGGACGCGCCGCCTTCGTCGGCGAGTTCCGCGTCCAGCGGGCGGGTGAGACCACAGATCTTCACCTCAACGGCCACGACCCCTCCTCGGCACGCCTGTCAGAGCTCGGGTCGCCGTCGCCGGATCCGTCGAGGCGGAGAGCACGGACCCGACGAGCACCGCGTCGGCTCCCGCCGCGGCGTAGCACTCGACGTCGGCCCGCGACCGCACCCCGCTCTCGGCGACGGCGAGGAGCTCGGCCGGCACGAGAGGCAGAATCCGCTCACAGGTCGATGGATCGATCTCCAGCGTCTCGAGGTTCCGATTATTCACGCCGATCATCGTAGCGCCGGCCCCGACAGCCCGATCGAGCTCCTCCTCGTCTCTCACCTCGACCAGCAGCTCGAGGCCCAGTGCACGTCCCTGCTGCACCATCTCGCGCAGCAGCTGGGGCGAGAGCGCGCGGGCGATCAGCAGCGCGGCCGAGGCGCCGAGGGCACGGGCCTCCACGAGCTGGAGCGGGCCGACGTGAAAGTCCTTCTTGAGCACCGGAATCGCGAGCGCGGCCCGCACCGCCGTGAGGTCGTCGTTCGATCCGTCGAAATGGACCGGCTCGGTGAGTATGCTCACGGCCGCCGCCCCTCCCTTGGCGTACGCGCGCGCCTGTTCTACCGCGTCGAGGCCGCCAGCGATCACTCCCTTCGAAGGAGACTGCCGCTTGACCTCGGCCAGAACGCCGACCGCTCCGCCGCGAAGCGCCAGCTCGAGCGAGGGGCCCGCCGGTACGTCGCGGGCGCGGGCGTGGAGCACTCGCGCATGCCGCGACAGCGCGTCCGAGCGGGCCTCGGCCTCGCGAACGATCGCTCCGAGAGTGCCTTGGGGCTGGCTCCAGCGAGAAGATGCTTGCACTTCGGGGCTTATTCGGATATCCTTTTCGGGAGTTGTTCGGGCAGCTGCAGTGCCGCCCGCTCACGGGCGGTCGCGATCGCCACCTTTTCTACGGAGCAGTCATGCCGCTGACCAAGCGCCAACGCGAGATTCTAAACTACCTGACACTCTACTCGGAGCAACACGGCTACGCGCCGAGCTTCGAGGAGATCGCGGAGAACTTCAACTACAGCTCGCTCGCGACGGTCCACGAGCACCTGAGCAACCTGGAGCGAAAGGGATTCATCAAGCGCTCGTACAACGAGAGTCGGTCCATCGAGATCCTCGCCAGCGAGTTCGGTCCGAAAGCCATCGAGCTTCCGCTTCTGGGCGCCGTCGCCGCCGGCGTGCCGATCGAGGCGATCAGCCACCAGGAGACGATCGCCGTCCCCGATTCGATGGTGCATCGCTCGGGAAATCACTACGTCCTGCGGGTGCGTGGGAACTCGATGATCGAGGAACAGATCCGCGACGGCGACTTCGTCGTCGTGAACGAGCGCCAGCGCGCCGACAACGGCGAGATGGTCATCGCGATGCTCCACGGCAACTCCGCGACGGTGAAGAAGTTCTATCGCGAACGGGACGGGCGAATCCGGCTCCAGCCGGCGAACGAGGCGATGGCGCCGATGTACGTGCACGAGAACGACATCACGATCCAGGGGATCGTCGTCGGAGTGATGCGCCGGTACTGAGCGAGGCCTGCGTCCCTCGGTCCGTTCAAGGCCAAGTGAACGCCGTCTTCAGCCGTTCCAGCGCCCGCACTCCGGCGCCGTCGCGAAGACCCTGACTCGCGGCGCGGACGGCGTCGCCGAAGGGCATCACGCCTGACCGAGACACGTAGAGTGCAGCGGCTGCATTGAGGATCACCGCGGCCGCTGCCGTCGGCGGCGCAGCATTCGTGAGCACGGCGGTGACGGCGGCCGCAATCTGGGCCGGCGGCCCTCCCGCCAGCTCCTCCGGTCGGCCGGCCGCGAAGCCGTGATCCGCCGGATCGATCGTCCAGTCGCGCATCGTGCCGTCGCGGATCTCTATGACGTGAGTCGTGCCGAGTGGGGAGATCTCATCCATCCCGGGCTCGCCGTGTACGACGAGCGCGTGGATGGTGCCGAGCGCACGCAGCGCTCCCGCGATCAGCGGCACTCGACGCGCGTCGGCCACGCCGACGACCTGCCGTCCCGCCGAGGCGGGATTGGCCAGCGGACCGACGATGTTCATGACCGTGGGGATCGCGAGCTCGCCCCGCACTGGGCCGACATGGCGCATGGCAGGGTGCATGAGCGGCGCGAACATGAAGACGATCCCCGCCTCGCGAAGTGCCCGCTCCATCACCCCCAGGTCGACCTCGATCGGCACGCCCAGCGCCTCGAGCACGTCGGCACTGCCGCACTGCGAGGTAAAGGAGCGATTGCCGTGCTTGGCGATTCGTACCCCGAGTCCCGCGGCGAGGAGCGCCGCCGCCGTGGAGATGTTGAAGGTGCCGATCGCGCCGCCGCCAGTTCCACAGGTGTCCACGAGCTCGTCGGGACGATCCGCGGGCAAGTGCAGCATCGCGCCACGGAGGGCGCCGGCGGCGCCGGCGACCTCGTCGGCCGTCTCTCCCTTCACGCGCAGACCGACGAGCAGGGCCGCGAGCTGCGCGGGAGTCGCGTCCCCACTCATCACGGCGCCGAACGCCTGTCGTGACTCCGACTCGGTCAGGGAGTGGCCCATGGCGAGCTGCCGGATGGCGTGCCGGAGTGGTGGAACGGGCGTCGCCGACACGTCAGCTCACGGTGAGCGTCTCGAGCATCCGCTCGGGCAGCCGCGCCTGGGAAGCGAGGAGACCGATCACCAGCGCCAGGAGTCGAACCCGCTCGATGTCCTCCTCCACGAACACGCCGTGCATCGCCCGGTTGGTCAGATTCACCACGCCGACGAGCGCCCCGTGGTAAACGAGGGGGAAGCTGATGAAGGAACCGGTGGTGAAATGCTCGTCGCGGAGCAGCGGATGGTTCTTCGCCTCGTCCACGTCCTGCACGAGCAGCGGCTGCCGGGTCGCCGCGACCTTGCCGGCCACTCCTTCGCCGATGCGGATGCGGTGACCCGGCGGGACGTTCGGTGCGATGCCGCGCGCAGCGGCGAGATAGAGCATCTGCTCTTCCGGTGCGAGCAGAAGCAGCGAGCAACGCTGCGCTCCCATGTCATCACCGACGAGCGTCAGCAAGCCGTTCACCATCTCGCGGGGATCGTGCGTCGTGGCGTCGAGGGTCAGGACGCGATCGATCAAGTAGAGGGTGCGGGTCTTCTGCCGTAGCGCCTCGCTACGCCGATGGAGCTCGATGTGTGCCTTCTCGAGCTGCTCCACCGCCGCCGTGACCTGCACCTCGACCGCCTCGGCGCGCCGGCCGGCCCGCCGTGCATCCTCCAGCGCCTTGGCCGCTTCGCGCTCCAACGCCACGAGTCGCTCGGGATCCGCCCCGCTCTGGGCGCCGGCCGCCTTGAACAGTTTCTGTTCCAGCTCATCGAGCTTGCGGTCGTACTCGGCGTGCACCCGCTGCGTGACGTCCTCGAGAGTGCGGACCGCCTCTTCCCGGGCCTCGTGCTCGAGGAAGCGGACAAACGCCAGCTCGAACAATGCCGATGAGGGGGCGATCCGCTCCGACGATCGGGCGCCGAAGAACTTCCGCGTCTCGTAGAGCACCAGCACGGCAGCGAGCTGGCCGTCGAATCGGAGCCCGCGCAGCGAGAGCCAGCCGACGTCGCTGAACCGCGTGAAGCCAAAGAGCGCGGCGAACTCGTCCGACTGGTCACCGAAGTCCACGTACGTGCCGCCGGCGGCGACGGCGATCCGCTCGCGGGTGGGAAGGTGGTCGAAGGTCGTCTCGAGGCGGTCAGCCGTGACGGTGTCCCCCGCCGGCACGAGCCGATCGACGAGCATCGCGCGGCGCGCGTCGAAACGCACGAGCGCGATCTGGGCGAATCGATCCACTTCCGAGAGCGCGTCGGCCAGCGAGAGCAGCGCCGACTGGATGTCCGGGGCGACGCTGAGTGAATGGGCGAGCGTGGCGAGGGTGCGAGGGGGCATCCGGCGGGAAGGAGGGCGACGCCGCGACTCGGCGAGGGCGAAAGTTGGCCGTGGCGTGACGGCAATGTCAATCGTGGCCACACGCTTGGGCGCGCGGCGAGAATTGCTTGACAGGCCTCCGGCGGCCGATAGCTTTTCGCTCGATGCCGACTCGCATGATGCTGCTCGTGTTGCAGTACGATGGCGCGGGTTTCAGCGGGTGGCAGCGGCAGCCGGACCGCCGGACCGTACAAGGGGTCGTCGAGGAAGCGCTCTCGCGACTCTGCGCCGCGCCGATCGCGGCACTCGGTTCGGGCCGCACCGATGCCGGCGTTCACGCACGGGGCCAGGCCGTGGGGGTGCGGGTGCCCGCAAGATGGACCGCCCCCTCGCTGCGGCGCGCGCTGAACGCCGTGCTCCCGTCCGACGTGTGGGTTGAATCGGCGCACCCGATGCGCGACGATTTCCACGCGCGCTACGGGGCCATCGCGCGCCGGTACGCGTACTATGTCGGAACGGATGAGGCCTCGGCGTCTCCCTTTCGCCGGCGGACCGAGTGGAGCGTTACGCGTCCGATCGACCGGGAGGCGCTCGAGGCTGCCGCACTCCTGCTGCCGGGGGAGCACTGCTTCCGCGGCTTCGCCGTGCGTGGCACCGCCCCGCCGGAAGATCATCACCGTTGTGACGTTCGGTCCGCCTGCTGGCTGGACCGGCCGGGCGGCCTCGTGTTCGAGATCGAGGCAAACCGATTCCTGCATCACATGGTGCGCTTTCTCGTCGGCACGATGATGGACGTCGCCCTCGGCCGGCGGCCGCTCACCGCGTTCGTACGGCTCCTCGGAGCGGCGAGCAACGACGAGGTGTCGGCGCCGGCACCGGCGCACGCGCTCTTCCTCGACCGGGTGACGTACCCGGATGACCTTTATCTTTCGGTGCAATGAAGATTTTCCTTCGGACCGCCCGGACCGACGATGTCGCCTGGGGCGCCGCTCACGGCATGCTCGATGGCGTGCTCACCTCTCCGGGTCTGCTCGCCCTCGAGGCCGGCGGCGACGCGCGCGCCCACCTGGTGGAGCTCTGCCGCCTCGTTCACGGTCCCATCTTCGCCGCGGTCCAGTCGGTCGACACCGCCGGCGCCTATCACGACGGCCGCGAGCTGGCGAAGCTCTCCGATCAGATCGTTGTTCAGGTCCCGCTGGTCGAGGAGACGCTCGGGGCGATGCGCCGGCTGCACGCCGACGGTATCCGCGTCGCCACCACCCACGTGTTCAGCACGGCGCAGGCGTTGCTGGCGGCGCGCACGGGTGCATTCAGCGTCGTCACCGCCCTCGACCAGCTTGACGCGGCTGGCCATGACGGAGTCGCCGTGATTCGGGACATCCGCGCCGCCTTCGACAGTTCGGACGCCGAGTGCGACGTCATCGCCGTCAACGCATCCTCGCCGACGCAGTTCGGCGCATGTGCGGTGGCGGGCGCCGACGCCGTCGCCATCACGGAGGAGCTCTGCCGGGCCCTGCTCGTCCATCCCCTCACCGACCGTGGCGTGGATCACTTTCTGCGCGACGTCGCTCGACTGCGGAACATATGGCCCAACGGCTGATGCGGCTGAGCGCGTTGCTGACCGCCGCGGCGACCCTCGCCGCTTGCACCGGGACACCCTCCGCGTCGGTGGCGCAGGTCGCCAGGACTGCCGATTCGGCGAAAGCCGCCCGCATTCCCGCGTCGCGCCGCACGGCCATCACCGAGGCCGTCGGTCGCGTCGCCCCCGCCGTCGTCACCGTACAGACGGAGGTCGTTCAACGCGTCGAGGCCGACCCGCTCGACGCCTTCTTCGGGGGCTCGTCCGGTACTCAGACCTCGGCCGGTCTCGGCAGCGGCTTCATCATTCGTTCGGATGGCGTGCTCGTCACCAATGCCCACGTCATCGCCGGCGCGACCACCATCTCCGTCATGCTCCGCGACGGCACCACCTATCCTGCTCGGACGATCGGCACCGACGAGACGAACGACCTCGCGGTGCTGAAGGTGGACGCGAAGAATCTCCCCGTCGCACCGCTCGGCGATTCGGACGAGCTCCTCGTCGGGGAGTGGGCGATCGCGATCGGCAACCCCCACGGCTTCATGCTCGGCAATTCCGAGCCCAGCGTGACGGCAGGGGTGATCAGCGGCGTCGGACGAAACCTAGTCGCGCGAGGCGAAGGCCCCTCGGCATACTTCGACATGATCCAGACGGATGCCTCGATCAATCCGGGCAACTCCGGCGGCCCACTCGTGAATGCCGACGGACAGGTGATCGGGGTCAACTCTTCCATCTATTCGACGAGCGGCGGCTCGATCGGGCTCGGCTTCGCAATCCCGATCAATCGGGCCCGCCGTGTCGCCGACGATCTGCTCAGCCACGGTCGCGTCCGACGCCCGTGGATCGGCGTACAGCTCGAGCAGCCCCGCACGCAGAACCCGCGCGATCTGATCGCGCGCGGCGCGCTCGTCGCCGCGGTCACGCCGTCGTCGCCGGCGGAAAAGGCGGGCATCCGCGCCGGCGACACGATCGTGCGTCTCCGGTCGCGGGCGATCCGCAACCGGTTCGACTGGGAGGCCGCGCTGCTCGACCTGCAGGTCGGCGAGCAGGTGCCACTGGTGGTCCGCCGAGGCAGTCGCGACGTGAACGTCAGCGTCGCGATCGCCGACCTCCCCGAGGTCAGCGCCCCGAAGATAGCGGTGCTGAAGGAGCTCGAGCTCGTGACGCTCACGCCGGCGATTCGCGCCGAGCGCGGCATCCAGTCGCAGCACGGCGCGCTGGTCTACCGGGCGACCGATCGGATCACCAACGAGCTCGGGCTGCGCGCGGGCGACGTCATCGTCCAGGTCAACCGCACGTCGATCGTCTCGGCGCAGGACGTCTCGCGCGCACTCGACTATTATTCGGGACGCGGCGTGATCCGACTCTTTTTCGAGCGCCAGGGCCAGATCTATCCCACCGACTTCGTGATTCGATGACGGCGCAGGACCGATACTCCTCTCCGCTCGCCGACCGGTACGCCTCGCGCGCGATGCTGGAGCTCTGGTCACCGCAATCCCGCTACTCGCTGTGGCGCCGCCTGTGGCTCGCCCTCGCCGAAGCCGAGCAGCGTCTGGGAGTCCCGATTCCCGACGAAGCCATCGATCAGATGCGTGCCCACCTGCACGACATCGACTTCGACGCGGTAGCGACGTACGAGCGCCGCTTCCGGCACGACGTGATGGCACATGTCCACGCTTTCGGCGATGTGGCGCCCGCGGCGCACAAGTTCATCCACCTTGGCGCCACGAGCGCTTTCGTCACCGACAACGCGGACCTCGTCCTGATGCGCCGCGGCCTGGTGCTGCTGCGTGGCAAGCTGCTGCGCGTCCTCCGCGAGCTCGCTGCCTTCGCGCGCGCATGGCGCGCCGAGCCCACCCTCGGCTATACCCACCTGCAGCCGGCCCAGCCGACGACCGTGGGGAAGCGCGCGACGCTGTGGATGCAGGATCTCGTGCTCGACCTGGCGGACCTGGACCATCGAGTGACGACGCTGCCCTGTCGCGGCGTCAAGGGTACCACCGGCACGCAGGCGAGCTTCCTCGAGATTTTCGAGGGTGATCACCGGAAGGTGCGCGAGCTGGATCGGCTCGTCACGGCGGCGATCGATTTTCCTGCCTCGATTCCAGTCAGCGGCCAGACCTACTCGCGCAAGCTCGACGCGCAAGTCCTCGGCGTCGTGAGCGGCGTGGCCGCTAGCGCGGCGAAGTTCAGCTCCGACATCCGGATGCTCCAGGCGTTCGGTGAGATCGAGGAGCCGTTCGAGCGAGAGCAGATCGGATCATCGGCGATGGCGTACAAGCGGAATCCCATGCGCTCCGAGCGCATCGCGTCGCTGGCGCGATTCGTCGGGTCGCTCGAGCCGAATGCGAATCAGACGCACGCCGTGCAGTTCTTCGAGCGAACCCTCGACGACAGCGCGAATCGCCGGCTCGTCATCCCGGAGTCATTCCTCGCGACCGACGCGATCCTCGGGTTGATGGAGAATGTCGCGGCGGGGCTCGAGGTGCATCCGGCACGGATCCGGCGCCGTCTGATGGATGAACTGCCGTTCATGGCGACGGAGGAGCTGATCGTGCGCGCCGTCCGGGAGGGCGGCAACCGTCAGGAGGCGCATGAGCGCATCCGTCGATATGCCATCGACGCGGCGCGGGCCATCAAGGACGGCGCCGAGCACAACGATCTGCTCGACCGCATCGCCGGCGACGAGTCGTTCGGCATCTCCCGCCAGGAGCTGGAGAGCACGATGAACGCGCACCGCTTCGTCGGGCGGGCCTCGGAACAGGTGGACGAGTTTCTCGACGAGGTCGTCGCGCCCCTGCTCGCCGGCGCGTCGACGGCCGAGCCGCTGCTGGAGGAGATGCGCGTATGACCCTGGCGACGCACGAGCCGCTTCCGCTTCCGCTGGTTCGCCGCGGCAAGGTTCGCGAGCTCTATGCTGTCGACGCGGATCGCGTGCTGCTCGTCGCGAGCGACCGCGTGAGTGCCTTCGACGTGGTCATGCGCGAGCGGGTGCCGTACAAGGGTGCGGTGCTCACCCAGATCACGGCGTGGTGGTTGGCGCAGCTGGGCGGATTGGTGCCGCATCACCTCCTCGCCGCCGACCCCGACGCCATCGTCGCCCAGGTGCCGGCGCTGGCGGGGCATCGCGACGCTCTCGTCGGACGTGCCATGCTCTGCGTCCGCACCGACGTCTTCCCGATCGAGTGCGTGGTGCGCGGATATCTGAGCGGATCGGCCTGGAAGGAGTATCGCGCGCACGGCACCCTCGCTGGCGAGCGCCTTCCGGCCGGCCTCCGCGAGAGCGATCGGTTCGAGCCTCCCCGCTTTTCACCGGCGACGAAAGCCGAGTCGGGTCACGACGAGAACATCCCGCTCGCCGAGGTCGTGCGCCGGATCGGCGCCGCCGACGCACGTGCGCTCGAGCGCTCGAGCAGGCTGGTCTACGCCCGCGGCCGCGACGTGGCGGCCGCGCGCGGCATCATCATCGCCGACACGAAGTTCGAGTTCGGTCGTGACCATGCCGGCACGATCCGGCTGATCGACGAGGTTCTCACCCCCGACAGCTCGAGGTTCTGGGCCGCCGACCGATACCTGCCGGGCGGTCGACAGCCGAGCTTCGACAAGCAGCCGCTGCGCGACTACCTCGATGCGGAGCGGAGCGCCGGACGCTGGAACGGGGAAGCGCCTCCCCCGCCCTTGCCAGCGAGCGTGATCGACGCGACGAGCGCCCGCTACCTCGACGTCTATCAGCGGCTCACCGGCGCGCCGCTCGATACGACCGACCTTTGACCCCGCCCCCGTGAGCTTCGCCCGCGAAGGTCTCGTCTTCATCGCCATCGCTGCACTGGTGGCGGCGGCCACCTACGCGCTGGCGCTCAACCGCCGGTCGTGGCCGCTCTGGCTGCTCGCCTTCCTTCTCACGATCCTGGCACTCTGGGTCGCGTACTTCTTCCGCGATCCCGAGCGAACTGGCGCGCGAGGAGACGAGCTCGTGATCGCCCCCGCCGACGGCAAGGTCGTGCTCATCACCGACGTCGAAGAGCCGGCGTTCATGGGCGGCCAGGCACGGCGCATCTCGATCTTCATGAACGTCTTCAACGTCCACGTCAACCGCTACCCCGTTGGCGGGACCGTCCGGTACCTCCATTACAACCCCGGCAAATTCCTCAACGCCGCGGTGGAGAAGTCGAGCCTCGAGAACGAGCAGATGTCGGTCGGGCTCGAGACGCCTCGCGGCCGCGTGCTCGTGCGCCAGATCGCCGGCCTCATCGCCCGGCGGATCGTCACCTACGGCAAGGAAGGCGAGCAGGTGCAACAGGGCCAACGCATGGGAATGATCCGGTTCGGCTCTCGGGTGGACGTCTTCCTCCCGATGAATGCCGTCGTGCGGGCGAAGATCGGCGACGCGACGCTCGCTGGCACGAGCGTAATCGCGGAGATGCCAGGTCGATGACTCCTCTCGCGCGCCGGACTCGCCGCCGGCCCGACATGCGCCGGGTCGTGATCCTGTTCCCCAGCGGCCTGACGCTCGGCAACCTGTTCTTCGGCGTCTTCGCCATCATCGCCGCGTCGCGGCTCGAGTTCGTCGCTGCCGGCGTCTACGTGCTGCTCGGCGGCATCTGCGACGCCCTCGACGGACGCGTCGCACGCGCAACCAACGCCGGCTCCGAGTTCGGTGAGGAGCTCGACTCCCTCGTCGACGCGATCACCTTCGGGCTCGCGCCCGGCATGATCATGTACTTCGCCGTTCTCAACCGCAGCGGGTGGGACTGGGTGTGGGTCTTCCTGTTCACCGCCTGCGCCGTCATGCGGCTCGCTCGCTTCAACATCGAGCAGGCCGGCACCTCGAAGACCTATTTCCAGGGGCTGCCCAGCCCGGCGGCCGGCATCACGCTCGCTTCGTACTACTGGTTCAGCCAGTCGTCCCTCTACACCTACGGTGCTATCGCCGATCTGAAGTGGCACGTCCTGCTTCGGTACCTCATGGTCGTGCTGTCGTTCCTGATGATCAGCAACGTGCCATATCCGGTGTTCCCGCGGACGGGCTTCCGCACTCTGCGCGCCATCGGCGCTTCGGTGCTCGTCATCGGCTCGGCCGTGCTGCTGGCGACCCGGAAGCTCGAGTACTTCTTTCCGTTTGCTCTCGTGTACGTGGCGTGGGGCCTCCTGCGCTGGGTCTTCTCCGGCCTGTTCGAGCGCCGCCAACCGACCCTGCCCTACGACCTGTCCGAGGGAGAGGACGACGACGAGGACGAGGAGGAGTTCGAGCTCACCGCCTCTCAGGTGCACGCGTCGCGACAGGGTCATCGCGAGGAGCGCGCCGAGCGCGCGGAGCGGCAGCGGGCCGAGCGTAGACTTGCCCGCACCGAGCGAAGCGCGACGAAGATGGTGGCGCCCGATCGTGAGGCCGCGCGGCCAACGGAACGGCCGGCGCGAGCGCCGGATGCGGATCGCTCCCCTCGCCGCGAGAGGACGGAGCGGCCGAAGCGTGGCGCCCCGCGGTCGGACGGTGCCGAGCGGGTCGAGCGCACGCCGTCGCACGTCAGACCGGAGAGGGTCGAGCGTGCACCGCGGCCCCCACGGCCGGAACCAGCGGAGCTGCCGGCAATCGAGCCCGAGCCGATCGTGAGCGGAGTCCAGGCGATCACGATCGGTCAGCCGGCGGGCGATGAGACGACTGCCGCTCCGGCGACCGCTGTCGCGCCCGTCGCCGGCGCTCCCGCAACCGAAGGGACAGCGCCACGCAAGCGAAAGCGTCGCCGTCGGCGCGGCGAGCGCAAGGAGCGGCCCGCCAGTGGCGAGCCGCAGCGAATCGACGGCGACGACGCCGAATCGGGAGTCGATGACGACAGCGGTCCCTACGCGCAGGTGGACGGTGGCGGCGCTTCGCCCCCGCACCTTCCGCCTCCTCTTCCCTAGACCCCACCCGCCGAGGAGACGGTTCGACCGTCGCGGCCCTCTCCCGCATCCGAATCGTCCGAATGACTCGATATCGCGTCGCCGTGCAGGTCGTTCCTCGTCGTGGGTTGCTCGATCCTCAGGGTAAAGCCGTCACCGACGCCCTCCACACGCTCGGTTTCGGCGGCGTCTCGAACGTGCAGGTCGGTCGCCACCTCGTGCTGGAGATCGAGGCTCCGTCCGATGACGCTGCACGGCAGCAGACGCGCGAGATGTGCGAACGCCTGCTTGCCAATCCGGTCACGGAAGACTTCAGCATCGCCGAGGTGGCGCCTGAATGAAGTTCGGCATCGTGACGTTTCCCGGATCGAACTGCGACTACGACGCGTATCACGCCGTCGTCGACGGGCTCGGAGAGGAAGCCGTGTACCTCTGGCACAAGGATCACGACCTGCGGGGCGCCGACGTCATCGTCCTTCCCGGCGGCTTCAGCTACGGTGACTACCTCCGCGCCGGCGCGATCGCCGGTCTGAGTCCGATCATGCGCGAGGTCGTGCACCACGCGAAACGCGGCGGCCCCGTGCTCGGAATCTGCAACGGCTTCCAGATCGCCTGCGAGGCTCGACTGCTGCCGGGCGCGCTGCTGCGAAACGCCTCGCTCAAGTTCGTCTGCGCGCCGATCAGCCTCCGCGTCGAGAACGCCGACACGCGATTCACCTCGGCTTACGAGCGAGGTCAGATCATCACCCTCCCCATCGCCCATGGCGACGGACGGTACAGCGCCGACGAGTCGACGCTCGCCGCGCTCGAGAACGAGGGCCGCATCGTCTTCCGCTACGCGCCCGATCGGCTGCAGGCGACCGAGGCGTACAACCCGAATGGCTCCATGCACGACATCGCGGGTATCCTCAACAAGGGGGGCAACGTGCTGGGCATGATGCCTCATCCCGAGCGCGCGGTGGACTCTCTGCTCGGCCCTTCCGACGGGCTTGCGCTGTTCGAATCGATCCTTCAACGCGTCGCTGCCTGACGAGGAGCGCTTGATGCGTCACCTGATCGCTATTGCTCTGCTGTGCGTCCCGGCTGCCTGTCTGTCGCAGCAGCGGGGAGGCACCGTCTCCCCGGGAATGACCGAAGCGCAGGTGGTCGCGGTGCTCGGCAAGCCCGCCACCCTTCGTGAGGTGGGAGGAAACACGTACATGTTCTATGCGAACTCGTGCGGTCGCAGCTGCGGCATGAACGATCTCGTGATCCTGAGCGGAGACAGTGTCGTCGATGCGATCTTCCGCTCCCCCGAACGGCACTACACGGGAACGAGCAGCTCCCCCGCGCCGGTTCCGGCGGCCGAGGCCGCGAAGAAATCGCACTCGGCACCGACGCGGTTGAAGCCGCCCGCCAAGCCGTCCGACGCGACGCCGTCGATTCCTCTGAATCAGCCCACTTTGAAGCCGGCGCCCGCCACGCCGGCTCCGACCAAGAAACCCACGCCGTGACCGTCACCGCGCGACCTGGCGATCCACGCATCACGCCGGCGCTCGTCGCCGAGCATGGGCTCACCAGCGACGAGTACCAGCGCCTCATCGACATGCTCGGCCGTGAGCCGACCTTCACCGAGCTCGGCATCGTCAGCGCACTCTGGAGCGAGCACTGCTCCTACAAGCACTCGCGGCCGCTGCTCCGGACGCTGCCGACGCGGGCGCCATATGTCCTTCAGGGTCCGGGAGAAAACGCCGGCGTCATTGCCATCGGAGACGGTCTCGCCGTCGCCTTCAAGATCGAGTCGCACAATCATCCCTCGGCGGTCGAGCCCTATCAGGGCGCAGCGACCGGTGTCGGCGGCATCCTGCGCGACGTCTTCACGATGGGTGCGCGGCCGATTGCCCTGCTCAATTCCCTTCGCTTTGGTCTGCTCGACTCCGCCCGCGTACGCTACCTGTTCGCCGGGGTGGTGAAAGGCATCGGTGACTACGGCAACTGCGTCGGCATCCCGACCGTCGGGGGCGAGGTAGTCTTCGATGCCGCCTACGAGGGCAATCCGATCGTCAACGCCATGTGCGTCGGGCTGCTGAAGGAGGAGGAACTGATGCTCGCGGTCGCTCAAGGCGTCGGCAACCCGATCATCGCCGTCGGAGCGCGAACGGGACGGGATGGCATCCACGGCGCCTCGTTTGCCTCCGAGGATCTCTCGGCGTCGAGCGAAGCGAAGCGCCCACGCGTCCAGGTCGGTGATCCGTTCACCGAGAAGCTGCTGCTCGAGGCCAGTCTCGAGCTCATCCACAGCGGCCACATCGTCGCCATCCAGGACATGGGAGCGGCCGGCCTCACGTCTTCGTCTGCGGAGATGGCGGCACGCGGCGACGTCGGCGTGGTCATCGACACGCTGAAGGTGCCGGCGCGCGAGGAAGGAATGACGCCATATGAGCTTCTGCTCAGCGAGTCGCAGGAGCGGATGCTCGTCGTCGCCATCAAAGGGCACGAGGAACAGGTTCGCGCCATCCTCGAGAAATGGGACCTCACCGCGGCGGTGATCGGCGAGGTGATCGCCGAGCCGGTCTATCGCGTCGTGGAGGGCGAGCGCGTCGTCGCTGAGTTTCCCGGCACCCGGCTCGTCACCGACTGTCCGACCTACGAGCCCGCGGCGCGCGAGAGCGACGACATTCGCCGCCGACGCGAGCGAAACGTCGACGCAATCGCCGAGCGCGGCGAGGAAGCGGATCCCCTGTGGACGCTGGAACAGCTACTGCGCTCGCCGACCATCGCCAGCAAGCGCTGGGTCTTCCAGCAGTACGATCACACCGTCCGGACGAATACCGTCGTCGGGCCGGGCGGAGACGCGGCCGTCGTCCGCATCCGCGGCACGAACCGGGCGATCGCCCTCACGGTGGACTGCAATGGCCGCTACGTGCACCTCGATCCGCGCGAGGGCGCGTGTATCGCCGTCGCCGAGGCTGCCCGCAATGTCGCCTGCACCGGTGGCCGCCCGATGGCAATCACGAACAACCTCAACTTCGGCAACCCGACGAAGCCGGAGGTCTACTTCCAGCTTCGCGAGGCGGTCGCCGGTCTCGCGGAGGCGTGCACCGCGCTGGGGACGCCGGTCACCGGAGGCAACGTTTCCCTGTACAACGAGAATCCAGCTGGCGCGGTCTACCCGACGCCGGTGATCGGCATGGTCGGACTGATCGATTCGCTCGAGCACGTCACGCGCTCGGCGTTCACCAGCGACGGCGACGGTATCGTTCTGCTCGGCGACAACACCGCCGAACTGGGAGGAACCGAGTATCTGCAGCTCGTTCACGGCGTCGTCGCCGGACGGCCACCGCGCTGCGATCTCCTCATGGAGCGCCGGCTCATCGACGCCCTGCTCGACGCCATCCGCGAGGGTGTGGTCCGGTCGGCGCACGACTGCTCGGATGGCGGGCTGGCCGTGGCACTGGCGGAATGCGTCATGCTCGATCGCCCACACCTTACCGGCGCCGCCGTCGATCTGTCGGACTGGAGCACGCTCCCCCTGCGCGCACTGATGTTCGGTGAGGCGCAGGGCCGTGTGATCGTCTCCACGCCCGATGCGCTCTCGGTGCTCGCCATCGCGCGCCGCCACGGCGTCAAGGCGACGACGATCGGCACCGTCCGCACCAAGTCCGGCTCGCTCGACATCACGATCGGCACCCGCCAGATCCGTGCATCGGTGTCCCAGCTGGCCGATGCGTATCATGAAGCCATTCCGCGCATCATGCAGCGCAGCGCCTCGGCGCAGGACGTCGCGCTGGCCTCCGACTCGGTGACCTGAAGCCATGTGTGGCATATTCGGAGTACGCGGCCGGCCCGATGCGGTTGCGCTGACGAAGTTGGGACTCTACTCGCTGCAGCATCGCGGCCAGGAATCGGCGGGCGTCGTTGCCGTGGACGACAGCGGGGCGGCACGAGGCGTCCGCAGCATGGGGCTCGTCTCCGACATGCCCAACCTGCAGCTCGACGCGCTGCACGGTACGATGGCCATCGGCCACACCCGGTACAGCACCGCCGGTTCGTCGTCGATCGAAAACGCGCAGCCTATGCTCGTCGCGTCCCGCGGCGGCCACATCGCCCTCGCGCATAACGGCAACCTGACCAATGCCGGTGAGCTTCGCGCCGACCTCGAGGACCTCGGCTCGATCTTCGCTTCGTCGATGGACTCCGAGGTAATCGTGCACCGATTGGCGCGTTCCGGCGCGGCAACGCCCGAGGAGCGGCTCGCCGATGCCCTGCGCGGAGTCGAGGGCGCCTACAGTCTGCTCATCGTGATGGGCGGCACCATGCTTGCCGCGCGCGACCCGCGCGGCTGGCGTCCCCTGGCCCTCGGGCGTCTCGACGGGGCGCCGGTGTTCGGCTCCGAAACCTGCGCGTTGGATATCGTCGGCGCGACGTACGAGCGCGACATCGAGGCCGGCGAGATCTTCGCCGTCGACGCCACCGGGGAGCGGTCGATCTTTCCCTTCGAGCCGATGGAGCTTCAACGCTGCGTCTTCGAGCACGTCTATTTCGCCCGCCCGGACAGCCGCATCTTCGGCGGATCGGTTGATCGCGCGCGTCGCGCCCTCGGACGCCGCCTCGCCCAGGAATGTCCCGCTCCCGGCGCCGACCTCGTATTCAGCGTTCCGGATTCCTCGAACTCCGCCGCGATCGGCTTCGCCGAGGAGAGCGGGCTGCCATACGAGCTGGCGCTGATCCGCAACCACTATGTCGGACGGACGTTCATTCAGCCTACCCAGGCGACGCGCGACGCGAAGGTGCGGCTCAAGTACAACGCCGTTCGCGAGGTCCTGGCCGGCAAATGCGTCGTCATGGTGGACGACTCCATCGTTCGTGGCACCACGACCCGCGGTCTCGTGCAGCTCGTGCGCGGCGCTGGTGCACGCGAGGTGCACATGCGAGTGAGCTCGGCGCCCGTGACCGGACCCTGCTACTACGGCATCGACACCCCGAGCCGCGAGGAGCTCATCGCCTCGAACCATACCCTCGAGGAGATCCGCGCCTCGCTCGGCGTCGACTCGCTGGGCTATCTGTCGCTAGACGGCATGCTGGAGTCCGTGCCCGGCGGCCCGCACGGCTTTTGCCATGCCTGCTTCTCCGGCGACTATCCCACGCCGCCGCCGACCGATCCCGACAAGCTCCGCTACGGCTGCGGATGCTGACCTGACCATCCCCCAGCATTCCGCGTGAATAGCTCCGTCTACTTCTTCGGCAACGGCAGCGCCGAAGGCACCAGGGACATGAAGGCGATTCTCGGCGGCAAGGGCGCGAACCTCGCCGAGATGACCAATCTCGGCGTGCCCGTCCCGCCAGGCTTCACCATCGCCTGTGACGCCTGCATCGCCTACCTGCGCGATCGCGTCGTGCCGGCCGACCTCCGCGCCGCCGTCGAGCGGAGTCTGATCAGGTTGGAAGAGGCGAGCGGCAAGCGACTCGGCGATCCCGAGCGTCCCCTGCTCGTCTCGGTGCGCAGCGGTGCACCGGTGTCGATGCCGGGCATGATGGAGACCATCCTCAATCTCGGTCTCAACGAGGCCACCGTTCAGGGGCTGGCGCGCGCCAGCGGCAACCCGCGCTTCGCCTACGATTCCTATCGCCGCTTCATTCAGATGTACGGCGACGTCGTGCTCGGCGTGGCACATCACCAGTTCGAGCAGCTGCTCGGGGCGATGCGGGTCAACGCGGGCGTCGAGACGGACTCGGAGCTCGACGAGCCTCAACTTCGCCGGCTCGTCGACGAGTATCGCTCGCTCGTCCGGCTGACGACGGGGGCCGACTTTCCATCGGATCCGGTCGTCCAGCTCTGGGGCGCGATCGAGGCCGTCTGGAGGTCGTGGACGCTCAAGAAGGCCCACGACTACCGGCGGCACGCCGGCATATCCGAATCGCTCGGCACGGCCGTCAACGTCGTCAGCATGGTCTTCGGCAATCTCGGCGACGACTCGGGGACGGGAGTGGCCTTTACACGGAACCCGAGCACCGGCGAGCGGAAGTTCTACGGCGAGCTCCTCATCAACGCCCAGGGCGAGGACGTCGTCTCCGGCATCCGTACGCCGCTGAGCATCGACGAGATGGCCGAGCGTCTGCCTCGCGCCTACGAGCAGCTCCTGTCGACGCAGGGGCTGCTGGAACGGCACTACGGCGACATGCAGGACATCGAGTTCACCGTCGAAGGGGGAGACCTCTATCTCCTGCAGACGCGAACCGGCAAGCGCACCGCGGCCGCGGCTGTCCGCATCGCGACCGAAATGGTCGACGAAGGGATGATCACACCGGCTCAGGCGGTGCAGCGCGTCCCGGCAGAACAGCTCGATCAGCTGTTGCATCCGATCATCGATCCGAGCGTGCGCGCCACGCCGATCGCAACCGGACTTCCGGCCAGCCCCGGCGCCGCGAGCGGCGCAGCCGTCTTCGATCCCGATGAGGCCGAGCGGCGCGCCAGCCATGGTGACGCCGTCATCCTCATTCGCGAGGAGACGACCCCCGAGGACTTCCATGGCATCCTCGCTGCCCGTGCCGTGCTCACCGCTCGCGGGGGGATGACGAGTCATGCCGCCGTCGTCGCGCGGGGAATGGGGAAGTGCGCCATCGTCGGCTGCCGCGAGATGCACGTCGATCACGAGCGCCGCGCCTGCACGATGAATGGCGTCACGATCGCCGAGGGAGACTGGCTGACCCTCGACGGCGCGACCGGCAACGTGTACGCGGGCGACCTGCCGACCACGCCGAGCGAGGTCGTGCAGGTGACCCGCGGCACCCGAACGGCAGCGAACGCGCCCGCCTATCGGTCGTTCGAGCGATTGATGGGATGGGCCGACGAGGTGAGGACGCTGCGCGTTCGCGCCAACGCCGACACCCCGGCCGACGCCCGGATCGCTCGCGCCCTGGGCGCCGAAGGGATCGGACTCTGTCGCACCGAGCACATGTTCTTCGAGGGCGACCGCATCACCGCCATGCGAGAGATGATCGTCGCCCGCGACGAAGGGGGGCGCCGGCGGGCGCTCGCCAAGCTGCTGCCGATGCAGCGCCACGACTTCGAAGGAATCTTCGAGGCGATGGCCGGCCTGCCGGTGACGATCCGCCTCCTTGACCCGCCGCTGCATGAGTTCCTGCCGCACGGCGGAGAGGAATCGAAGCTGCTCGCTCGGACCCTCGGCGTGAGCCGCGCCGACCTCGCGCACGTGGTCGAGTCACTGCGCGAGACCAACCCGATGCTCGGCCACCGGGGATGCAGACTCGGCATCACCTACCCCGAGATCACGGAGATGCAGGGTCGTGCCATTTTCGAGGCAGCGTTGCGGGCGAAGCGACGCGGCGTCGAAGTGCACCCCGAGATCATGGTCCCACTCGTGTCGTCCTACAAGGAGTTCGAGAACCAGCGGGCCATTCTCGAGGAGGCGGCCGACGTCGTGCTTCGGGCCATGGGCGAAGAACTCGATTACTCCATCGGAACGATGATCGAGCTGCCACGCGCCGCGCTGACCGCCGATGAGATCGCCGAGCATGCCGAATTCTTTTCGTTCGGCACGAACGACCTCACCCAGACTACCTACGGATTGTCCCGTGACGACGCGGGCCGCTTCCTTCCCGCATACGTGGATCGCGGTATCTTTGCCGACGACCCATTCCAAGTGCTTGACCAATCGGGGGTTGGCAAGCTTATTAAGCTAGCAGTTGCCGCAGGTCGAAGCGTGCGCCCGCAGCTCAAGGTCGGCATCTGCGGAGAGCACGGTGGAGAGCCCAGGAGCGTGAAGTTCTGTCACGCGATCGGGCTCGATTATGTCTCGTGCTCCCCTTTCCGCGTTCCGATCGCCCGTCTCGCTGCCGCGCATGCCGCTCTCGATTCCCGCGTATAGACCCGGCGTCATCGTCAGGCAGCGGCCGGAGCTCCCGAATCTCCCGCCCTTGCCCGAAGCGCACGACGAGCGCACCCTGCGCATTGCCCTCGTGACGGAGTACTACTATCCGCATCTCGGCGGGGTGTGCGAACACGTCCATTTCTTCGCCCGCGAAGCGCGCCGTCGAGGACACCATGTTGACATCATCACCTCGAATCTGCCCGGGGCCGGCGCCCAGCCGCATGTCATCCGCCTCGGTCGCAGCCAACCGGTGTACGCCAACGGCTCGCAGGCCCGCGTCACCGTCGGCTTCGGGCTGCGCCGAGAGATGCGGCGGATCCTCAGGCAGGGCCGATACGACGTCGTCCACGTCCATTCGCCCCTCACACCGATCCTTCCCCTGCTGGCGATCGAGGAGGCCGACTGTCCCGTCGTCGGCACCTTCCACACCTACTTCGACAAATCGAAGGGCTATCGCCTCCTCAACGGCTACTTCCAGAAGCGACTGGACATGCTGGCGGCGGCGATCTGCGTCTCCCACTCCACGACCGTCGCGCTCGAGCGCTACTTCAACGCGCCCTGGCAAATCATTCCGAACGGCATCGACACCGACGTCTTCCACCCCAGCGTCGCGCCGCCACCAGGCATCAGCAAGGACGTGCCGTCCATCCTGTTTCTCGGCCGGTTCGATCCGCGAAACGGTCTCTCGACGCTGATCGACTCCTTCCGGAAGGTGAAGGGTCGTGGCCGCGAGGCGAAGCTGGTCGTCGTCGGCGACGGTCCGCTGCGCGAGCACTACTACAAGCAGGCATACGGAGACCCGGACATCGCCTTCGTCGGCGCCGTCCTCGAAGGGCGTCCAAGCTACTACGCGCACTGCTCCATCTACGCCTGCCCCACCACCAAGGCCTCCTTTGGAATCACCCTGCTGGAGTCGATGGCGTGCGAGACCCCCATCGTGTGCTCGGACATCCTCGGGTTCCAGGATGTCGTGGTGAATGGACGCGAGGCACTCATGACGCCGTGCGGCGACCGCGACGCTCTCGCCGACGCACTCGTGCAGCTGCTCGACGACGAGGGACTCCGGATCCAGCTCGGCACGACGGGCCGCTACGAGTCGATGAAGTACGCCTGGCCCCGCGTTACCTCCCAGGTGCTCGACGTCTATCACACCGTGATGGGACGCGTCGCCGTCGCCGTATGATCGGTGTGGCGGGCGCCCTCGCAGGTGCGGCGCTGCTGGCTCATGGCACTTGGCAGCGCAATTCGTGGATATTCGGGCCGGTGCTCAACCGTTTGCCGGAGTCGGACCCTCGCGTCGCCATCACTTTCGACGACGGACCCAATCCGCAGGCGACGCCCGCGATTCTCGACGTGCTGCGGGACGAAGGGGTCCGTGCGACCTTCTTCGTTCTTGGTCGGCATGCGGATCGATGGCCGGAGCTGGTCCGCCGTATGGCGGACGAGGGACATCAGCTCGGCAACCACGGCTACTGGCACCGCAAGCTGCACCGTCGAACGCCATGGTACATTCGCGACGACCTGACACGCGGAACGGTGGCGATCGAGCGCGCCTCGGGGGGCGTTCGTCCCGCGCTCTTCCGCGCCCCACACGGCTTCCGAAATCCGTGGGTGACTCCCACCGCGGCTTCCCTCGGACAGCGAACCGTCGGCTGGTCGCTGGGCGTATGGGACTCGGCGCGTCCCGGAGCCACCGAGATCAGCCGGCGCGCCGTCGAGAGGATGAATCCGCGCTCCATCCTGCTCCTGCACGACGGCGACGGCTACGACCCCGAGGGCGACCGGATGCAGACGGCCGAGGCCCTTCCCGAGATCATCAACGGCCTTCGCGCACGCGGTCTAGACTTCTCCACTCTCCCCGAATGACCGGGCTCACCGAATGAAGAAGGCCGTCAAGCACGCGCTCCGGATTGGCTTCACGCTGCTCATTCTCTTGATGCTCGTGGTATTCGCCACCAAGGTGAACTGGCACGACACCTGGCGAGCGATCAGCAGCGCCTCGATGTCCCTGCTGCTGGCCGCGGCGCTGGTGAACATCGCGTCAATTGTCGTGAAGGGGATCCGCTGGTGGGTGTTTCTTCGCCCGATCGGTGTCACGTCCCTCCCGCTGGCCATGCGCGCCACCTTCGCCGGGGCCGGCCTGAACAATGTGCTGGTCGCCAATGGGGGCGAGGCGGCGCGAGTCGTCTTCGTGGCGCGCAGCGCACACGTTCCGAGCGCGAGGGTCGTTGCCACCCTGGCGCTCGAACGGCTGTTCGAGCTGATCGGCTACGTGGTGCTGCTGGCGCTGGCGGCCACGTTTCTGAGTCTTCCCTCCTCGCTGGAGCGGGTGAAGCCGTTTGCCATCGCTGCACTCGTGGCGATCGGCATTCTGCTCGCGTGGCTGTTGAGACGCCCGGAGGTCGTGGAGACGATCGCCGGCCCTCGGCCTGCCTCCTGGCAGGGCCGGCTCAAGGCGTACGGCTCGCGGTTCGTCCAGACGATCGACACCGTCTCCAGCGGGCCGAGATTCATCGCGGCGCTGTTGCTCAGTGTGACCGCCTGGGCGCTCCAGGTCGCCACGTATCAGATGACGGCACATGCTGCCCATCTCCCTATGACCACCGTCGCGACCGTCGCCGCGTTATTGGCGGTGAACCTCGGGTTCCTCTTCCGCGTGACGCCCGGTAACGTTGGGATCTTCCAAGCCGCGTACGCCGCCACGGCCGTGGCGCTGGGATTCGACAAGGATCAGGCGATCGCCGTCGCCTTCCTGATTCAGGCCCAGCAGATCCTTCCCGTCACGCTACTCGGGGTGGCGATGGCCCCCGAATTCATCTTCAAGGCCCAGAAGCGACGGAAGGACGATGTGCCGGGCGAGTTGCCGGTGGACTCGCGGGAGCGCGCGCACAAGACCGGCGCCTGAGGCAAACAAGGGCTCGCCGGCCCGGGATGCGAACGAAGACGCCCGCCGAGTTTGCCGGCGGGCGTCTTCAGTTGACAGTGGAGGCGCGGGGAATCGAACCCCGGTCCGAAGCTAGATCGACCACAGGCACTACGTGCGTATCCCGCTGATTGATGTCCCCGTCGGCTGGCCAGTGGGCAGCCCACCGCTGGGTGATCCTCCAGTAATTTCGCCCGAGGGCGGAAGGCGCACCGCCGGACTAGCCCAGATTTGCGTTACCCGTCAAGCCGCCCCGGGCGGGCTTCCTGTCGGGCACTTGCTGGCCTAACCGAAGTTAGGCGGCAAGAGCGAAGTTGTTGTTCGCAGTTGGAGTTTTCCCGAGTGTTTAACGAGGTGCCCGAGGACCTCGGCACGCGCCCACAGCTTCACCAGTCCCGTCGAAGCCAGTCGCCCCCTACTCGAACCAATTTAGCGTCGTTCGGCCCGAAGTCAAGCCGACGTTCGGGTAGAAATCACTTCGGCCATCACACTCAACTAGGTGTGCAGCCTACACTTGTCGGCTCTGACCTCACGCAATTTCTGCCGTCGTGCTTCGCGACGTAGAGGGCCTGGTCCGCCGCCGGAAAGAGCTGGTCGCGCTCGGTAACGGACTCCGGATAAGTCGCCACGCCGAACGACGCCGTTACGGTGATTGGCGCGCCCTTGTGAAAGGCCGCCGTGGAGGCGATCCGTTCGCGCAACCGCTCTGCCACTTCCACCGCCTCGGTCGTACCCGTCTGTGACAGGAGCAGAGCGATCTCCTCGCCACCGTACCGCACGCAGACGTCTACGTTCCGCACTCCTTCCTGGAGAATGCGCGACACGTGTCGCAGCACCGCGTCGCCGGCCTCGTGACCGAAGGAGTCGTTGACCGCCTTGAAGTGGTCCACGTCCACGAGCACGAGCGACACCGCTCGGCCGTACCGATCGGCCTCGTCGAGCCGACCCTGGAGCTGCTCGCCGAAATGCATTCGATTGAATAGTCCCGTCAGCGGGTCCGTGCGCGATCGCCTGTCCACCTCCTGGTACGACCAGGCCAGCTCGAGCGAGCTGGCCGCTACCGCCAGAAGCACCGAGAGTGGGCGCGCCTCCTCCTTCGAGAAGTAGTCGACGATGTCCGACTCGAGCACCAGCGCGCCGAGCACCCGCCGATCGCGCACGATCGGCACGATCGCCACCGAACCTGGATCGCGGACCGTCCGCCCCACTCCATACAGATTTTGCGCCGTGGAGCGGCCACGCGCATCCTCGAAGACCGTCGATACCCCGGCCCGACACGCGTCGGCCACCTGACTTCGCGAGTCGAGCACCGCCGGCATCCTGAGTCCCAGCCCAGGGGTGGCATGATGTAGCTCGGCCGTTTCCGACTCAGCCGTCCAACGGATGAGGGCCGTCCCCCTCGCCCCCGACACGTCCATGGCGGTCTCGCAGACCGACTTGCCGAGTCCGACGCCTCCCTCGTCCGCCGTGAGGCGTTGCACGGCGTCCAGGAGCGCCTGACTCTGGCGCATGTGCTTGCCGTACGACAGCCGGACGTCCACCAGCTCGCGAAAGTACGCCAGCTGGGCCGCCATACGCGGCAGCCAAGCCTTCACCTCGCGGCGCGATTGGGACAATCCAATGCCATTGGTCAAGCTGAGTACCCCGAGTACGCTCTCGCCGAGCTGAACCCGCGCCACCCCGATCAGCACCGCATCGCCCTTGGCGACGATCTTCACCTCGTCCGATTCCGCCGCCCAGTAGAGCAGCGGGCTCCAGGCATCGGTATCGAAGTAGGAGGGGTGTGGCCCCTCGGTCGACCAGTCCGCGGCGACCAATGTCTCGAGCGATGAATCGAATTGCCAGAAAGTCGCTTCCTCCGCGCCTGTCGCGTCGCGGAAATCGGCCAGGAGATGAGCCAGCAGGTCGCGGTAGTGATCCAGTTCGCGGGCGAAGAAGCGATCTTGCGCCTCCCGCCGAAGCGCTGACGAGTCCACCGACCGAGGCGTCTCGGAGCTCCGAAGGGCATCGTAGCGTTGGAGCCGCTCCCGCAGCAGAAGGATCTCGCGTCGCGCTCGCACCGATCCCCGCCGGCCGATTAGGGCGGCGAGCAACGCGGCGAGGGCGATGACGATGGCCGCGAAGAGCAGCATGGACACAGGATGCGGCGAGGAACCCGCGTGCGACGGACCCACCAGGGGTGGAGAATCGTTACGCGTGCAGGATGCGCGCGGCCGCGACGGCCGCGCCGAAACCGTTATCGATGTTGACGACGGTTACCCCGGCGGCGCAACTGTTCAGCATGGTCAGGAGGGGGGCGATGCCCTGGAAGGATGCGCCGTAGCCGACGCTCGTGGGAACGGCGATCACCGGCACGCGGGCCAACCCCCCGACTACCGACGCCAGCGCACCGTCCATTCCCGCCACGACGACGATCACCCCCGCGCCCTCGAGCATGTCGCGGCGAGACAGGAGCCGGTGAATTCCCGCAACTCCGACGTCGGTCAGGCGATCCAGCCGGCATCCCATCGCGTCGGCTGTCACCGCGGCCTCTTCGGCAACGGGCAGATCGCTCGTGCCCGCCGTGACGACGAGCAGGGAGGCGACTGCGATAGCGGGCGACACGTTTGGCCGGAAGAATACGGTTCGACCGAGGGAATTGTGCTCAGCGCCCGGCATCGCGGCGATGAGGGCCTCGGCCGCTTCCTCCGCTACCCGGGTGACGAGCACGCCATCGCCGCGCTCGGCAATCCGGCTGGCGATGGCAACGACCTGGGCAGGGGTCTTCCCCGCGCCATAGATGACCTCGGGGAACCCCTGCCGGAGCGCCCGATGGTGATCGATCGTGGCGAAACCGAGCGACTCGATAGGCTCGAGTGCGAGACTCTCCACC
The DNA here is from genome assembly GCA_044449225.1 of Gemmatimonadales bacterium. Lineage (GTDB taxonomy): Bacteria > Gemmatimonadota > Gemmatimonadetes > Gemmatimonadales > Gemmatimonadaceae > AG11. The sequence goes on from JBIOHU010000004.1 coordinate 30,652, forward strand.
GCGAGATCCACGTCGAGCGAGCCGTCTGCGACCCGGGCGAGCAGGTCGCGGACCAGCTCGCGTCTCATGCGGCGTCGGCCTGGAAGCCGGTCTCCCCATCCGGCGCGCTGTCGAGGCTCGTCACCTCGTAGCGATCCAGATTCGCGAGATAGTCGGCGAAGATGCCCTCGACTTCGTCGAAGGAGGTCACGGCGAACAGCTTCTTTCGCAGCTCTGCTCCACCCCGGATCCCCTTGGAGTACCAACCAAGGTGCTTCCGGAACTCGATTGCCGCGCCGCGCGGGTCGGTCTCGTACGACATCACCTTTCGAGCGTGATCGAGCGCCACCTCGAACCGGCCGGCGACCGAGGGAGCTGTACGCTTGGGTCGACCCGCCAGGAGGTCCTTCACCTGGTTGAAAATCCACGGCTGTCCGTACGAGCCGCGAGCGATCATGATGCCGGCGCATCCGGTCTGCTCGTGCATCCGGATCGCGTCCTCGGCCGACCGGATGTCGCCGTTGCCCAGCACAGGAATGTCCAGCGCCTGCACCACCGCCGCGATCTCCTCCCAGCGGGCGCTCCCCGAATACATCTGAGTGCGCGTGCGCGGATGCAGGGCGAGGACACGGGCACCGGCGTCCTGGCAGCGGAGGGCAATCTCTACGGGATGGCGCATCTCCTCGTTCCAGCCGCTGCGGATCTTGCACGTCACCGGTAGCGGCGTGGCCGCCGATACGGCGCGAATGACGGCCTCCACCAAGCCGAGGTCGCGAAGGCATCCCGAGCCGCCGTTGCGCCTCACGACCTTCTTTACCGGGCAGCCGAAGTTGATGTCGATGAACTCGGGTTGGAAGACATCGGAGACGAACCGCGCCGCGTCGGCCATCGCATCCGGCTCGGCGCCGAAGATCTGGACGCCGATCGGACGTTCCGCGGCATCGAACGACAGCTTCCGAACGGTCGCCTCGTTCTCACGCCGAATGCCCTCGGCGGAGAGGAATTCCGTGACGACGGCGTCGGCGCCGTGCTCATGGCAGAGTTGCCGGAACGGTGACTCCGAGACGCCGGCCATGGGCGCGAGGTAAAGCGGGACGTTGGCGTCGACCGTAAAGGGGAATCGCATCCGCTGAAGTTATCGATCCCCGGAAGTCGAAGCAACGTGCGCGTTTGACAAGCCCTTGCGCCGCCGCGTACTTTCCTCGATTCGACCACGACAGTACGCCGCCGACTGGCGGCCCAGGTACGCGAGCACGGGATCCGGCGAGATGGAACTGCGCGAGTTCTTCAGTGAAGATGCGATCAAGCTCGAGCTCGAAGGGGAGTCTAAGGACGACATCCTCAAGGAGCTCATCGGGCTCCTCTCGCTCGACGACAAGTCCGAGGGCATGCTGTACAAGATGCTCAAGCGACGCGAGAACCTCGGTTCGACGGGCATCGGCCGCGGCATCGCCATCCCGCACTGTCGCTCGCTCGTCGTGAACAAGCTGAGAGTGGCCTTCGGGCGAAAGTCGCGCGGGCTCGACTTCAAGGCGATCGATGAGAAGCCGGTGAACTTCTTCTTTCTCATCGTCGCTCCGCCGCTCGAGGTCTCGAACCAGTACTTGCCCGTTCTGGGCAAGATCGCCCAATTCTCGAAGGAGCCCGATGTGCCGCAACGGCTGCTGGCACTCACGGAGCCGAAGCAGTTTCTCGCGCTGCTAGAGGAGAAAGGGGTGTAGCCGGCGGACTCACTCCCATTCGATGGTCGCCGGCGGCTTCGAACTCACGTCGTACACGACCCGGTTGACGCCATCGACCTCCCGGATGATCCGGTTCGAGATCCGCGCCATGACGTCCGGAGGAAATGGGAACCAGTCCGCGGTCATGCCATCCGTGCTCGTGACCGCGCGCAACGCGACGACGTTGTCGTAGGTTCGCTCGTCGCCCATGACCCCGACGCTGCGCACCGGAAGCAGGACGGCGAAGGCCTGCCAGATCTCGTCATACAGATTCGCGGCGCGAATCTCGTCGAGATAGATTGCGTCGGCCACCCGCAGAACGTCGAGCGCCGGCTTGTTCACCGCGCCGAGCACGCGGATGGCAAGGCCGGGCCCGGGGAACGGATGTCGTCCGACCATCACCTCCGGCAGCCCGAGCTCGCGTCCGACGTTTCGTACCTCGTCTTTGAACAGCTCGCGCAGCGGCTCGATCAGGGTGAACTGCATGTCGGGGCGGAGCCCGCCGACGTTGTGGTGCGTCTTGATCGTCACCGACGGTCCACCGGTCGGTGATGAGCTCTCGATGACGTCCGGATACAGGGTGCCTTGGACGAGGAATCTCGCGTGCGTCCCCGCACTCGCTGTTGCTTCCTCGAACACGTCGATGAAGGTGTGTCCGATTGCGCGGCGCTTGGCCTCCGGATCCTCGATCCCGGCGAGCTCGCCAAGGAAGCGTGTCGATGCGTCGACCGTGACGAGTTGAATGCCCAGGTGCGCGCGCATCGACTGCTCCACCTGTTCGCGCTCGTGCAGGCGGAGGAGGCCCGTGTCGACGAAGACGCACGTGAGCTGGTCGCCGATGGCACGATGGACGAGCGCTGCGGCGACCGAGGAGTCGACGCCGCCCGAAAGGCCGCAGATCACCTGCGCCTCACCGACCAGCCGGCGAATGCTCGCGATCTGCTCCTCGATGAAGGCACCCGGTGTCCAGCTCGGTACGGCACCGCAGATCTCGAACAGGAAGTTCGCCAGCAGCTCGCTGCCACGCGGAGTATGCGCGACCTCCGGATGGAACTGGACGCCGAAGATTGGACGCGACTCGTGCTCGATCGCCGACACCGGATTCCCCGGGCCGGCCGCGATGACGCGAAAGCCAGGGGGTGCCTGCTCTACGTGATCGCCGTGGCTCATCCACACCGTCGTTCCCTCGGAGGCGGAAAAACCGCGGAAGAGCGCGCTCTCGCGCGTCGGGCGGATCTCGTCACGACCGTACTGCCGCTGGCCGCCGCGGATCACCTCGCCGCCGAGCAGCTGGGCCATGAGCTGCATTCCGTAGCAGACGCCGAGCACCGGCGCCAGGTCGAACAATGCCGGATCGGCCGTCGGCGCGTCGGCCCCGTAGACGGAGTTCGGGCCTCCGCTCAGGATGATGCCGGTGGGCTGCCAGTCGCGAATCCATTGCAGCGAACGCGTCGGCGGATGGATCTCGGAGTAGACCCGCGCCTCGCGGACGCGTCGCGCGATGAGCTGGGTGTACTGGGAGCCGTAATCGATGATTAGGATGCGGCTCGTCGCCGTCATGTCGTCCAGTGCGCCGGGTCGAGGCTGAGAAACTCCACCGTCTTCGAGTCGAGATCGAGGATCGCCGCCTTCGGGGTGCCGAATAGCCAGCCGCACGATTCGCCGGGATTCACGATCAATGTGTCGCCACGTGTCTTCATTTCCTGCTGATGAGTGAAGCCATGGACCACGATGCTGTGACCCTCGATGCTGCGGGACTGGACGTCGCCGATGTCGTGGAGGAGGAGAATTCGCTGGCCGCCCAGCTCGAGACTGTGCGGCCCCTCGAACAGCTCGGCACCGAAGCCGGCCGTCGCCTTCGCCCGCAGACCCTGTGTGTCGCCGTCGTTGCGGCCGAACACCCCGGCGAGCGACATGCTCGCCTCCTCGATAGGGCGCAGCGCAAACGGCGAGCAGTAGTCCCCCGCATGAAGGAGCATCGACACTCCGGACGCCTGCATCCGCTTGACGAACTCGGCGATCGCCGGAAGGCGATCGTGGCTGTCTGCCATGAGTCCCACGCGCATCAGCCCTGCCTCCATTCGGGGTCGGCCTGCTCGAGCCGCACGAGATCCTCGTAACGTTCGCGCGCCGTCACGACAGCGTACCGGTCGGCGTCGACGAGGACTTCGACGCCGCGTGGCCGTGTGTTGTAGTTCGACGCCATTACGTAGCCATACGCCCCGACGTCGAACACCGCGAGCAGATCGCCCGGGTTCACCTCGGCCATCTCGCGGTCGAGGGCGAGGAAGTCCCCGCTCTCGCAGACCGGTCCGACCACATCCGCCTTCATCCGGCCAGTCGGGGGCGCAACAGGCTCGATCCGATGGTAGGCGTCGTAGTGGGAGGGACGAAGCAGCTCCGTCATACCGGCATCGGTGATGAGAAAGTCGCGGCCGCCGCTGTGCTTCCGGTAGAGGACGCGGGTCAGGAGCACGCCGGAGTTGCCGACGACGAACCGGCCCGGCTCCATGAGGAGGGTCAAGCCGGTCGCCCGCACGCGCGGAACGAGAGCGCGCGCGAATCGCTGGAGATCGGGCGACTCCTCGTCGTCGTACGACACCCCGAGCCCGCCGCCGATGTCGAGAAAACGAATGGTGTCGACACCCGACGCCCGCAACTCGTCGAGCAGCGCCGTCAGCCGTTCGACACCGTCGATGTAGGGATCGAGCCGGAAGATCTGGGAGCCGATGTGCATGTCCAGCCCGACGAGACGCGTGTGCGGGAGCGCTGCGGCGACCCGAGCCACCGTCAGCACTTCGTCGAACGGGATGCCAAACTTTGCGCCTTTCTCGCCGGTCTTGATGTAGCGGTGTGAGCTGTCCACCGTGACTTCCGGATTCACCCGCAGCCCTACGGAAGCCACAACACCCAGCTCGCCCGCAAGTCGATCGAGGAGCCGTATCTCGGCGTCCGACTCGACGTTGATCAGCATGACGCCGGCGGCGAGCGCCTCGCAGAGCTCGCGCTCGGTCTTGCCGACCCCGCCAAAGATGATGTCTGATCCAGCAAAGCCTGCCTGGCGGGCGCGAAAGAGCTCGCCCCCCGACACCACGTCGGCGCCAGCGCCGAGCTCGCGCACCAGGCGAAGGATGGCGGCGTTGGAGTTCGCCTTGAGGGTGTAATGCACGCGGTGCGGCAGCACGGCGAGCGCGCTGTTCAGTCGCGCGTAACGGTCGCGCACCGTCGCAGCGCTGTAGACGTACGCCGGCGTGCCGACCGCCGTCGCGATCTCGTCGAGCGAGACTCCGTCGCAGACGAGGGCTCCGTCGACGCGCGTGAAGCCGGAGGTCAGTATGCCTTCGCCCACAGAGCCTCGTTGGTGGCTTGCTGGCCGCACCTCAGGCAGCTGGTCGGCGCGTCCGCGGAACGAAACTCCTCGTCGGGCAGGCATCGGATCGTCGCCTTCGTCTCCTCCTTGATTTGCGCCTCGCACGCCGGATCCCCGCACCAGCCGGCGTAGACAAAGCCGCCCTGGCCGTCCATGAGTTGCCGGAACCGGTCATAGCTGATGCGCTCGCGGATGCTGTTCGCCTCACGGCGGTCGAGCGCCGAGGCGAGCATGTCGCGCTGGATGGCCGAGAGCCGCTCGTTGACCTCCTCGCCGAGGATGTCGAGCGACACGGCGCACTTTTCGCGCGTGTCGCGCCGGACGAGGACGCCCTGGTTGCTCGCCAGGTCGCGCGGGCCAATCTCGAGACGAAGAGGAATACCGCGCAGCTCCCACTCGTAATATTTCGCGCCCGGCTTCATGCCGTCGCGCGAATCGATGTGGATGCGTAGCCGCGCCGACTCGCGGCGATCCCAGGCGCCGAGCGACTTCGCGATCCGGTTGGACGCCTCGAGCACAAGCGACCGCTCCTCATCGTTGCGGTAGATCGGCACGATCACTAGTTCGATTGGGGCCAGCAACGGCGGCACACGAAGGCCGATGTCGTCGCCATGCGTCATGACGAGCCCACCGACCATTCGCGTCGAAACGCCCCAGCTTGTGTTCCAGGCGTACTCGGTGGTGCCGGCCTCCGACTGAAACGTCAGGTCGAACGCCCGGGCAAAGTTCTGTCCCAGATTATGCGACGTGCCGGCCTGGAGCGCCTTGTTGTCCTGCATCATCGCCTCGCACGAGTACGTGCGCAGGGCGCCGGCGAACTTCTCCGCCTCCGTCTTCTGTCCCGTGACGACGGGCATCGCGATGTAGCTCTCCATGAAATCCCGGTACACGCCGAGCATCTTTCGCGTCTCCTCCTGCGCCTCGTCGTGCGTGACGTGGGCGGTATGCCCCTCCTGCCAGAGGAACTCAGTCGTGCGCAGGAAGAGCCGGGTGCGCATCTCCCAGCGCACCACGTTCGCCCACTGGTTCATCAGGATGGGCAGGTCGCGATAGCTCTGCACCCACTTCGCGAACATCGAATAGATGATCGTTTCCGAGGTGGGACGGATGACGAGCGGTTCTTCCAGCTTCTTCCCGCCACCGTGGGTGACGACCGCTGCCTCGGGGGCAAAACCCTCGACGTGCTCCGCCTCCTTGTGCAGGAACGACTCCGGGATCAGCAATGGAAAGTAGGCGTTCTGATGCCCGGTCGCCTTGAACATGTCGTCCAGCGCGCGCTGCATTCGCTCCCAGATCCCGTACCCGTTTGGTCGAATGACCATGCAGCCCTTCACCGGAGAGTAGTCGGCGAGCTCGCTGCGTAGGACCACCTCGTTGTACCACGCGCTGAAGTCCGCCGCGCGGGTAGTCAGCTTCTTGTCGTCAGCCATTCGAGCCGTCGGTCGATAGTGTCACGAATTCCCGGGCGCCGCTCGCCTGCGCGGCCTTCTTCTGTTTGGACAGCGATTGTGGGCGAAGCGGGTATTCCACCGCCTGCCCCTCGGCGCGGCGTCGCGCCGCCTCCTGCATAACGACCTCGAGCGGGACGCTCTCGTCCGCGGCGAGCCAAACGTCGGCAGCGGGAGGAGCGACTGGCATCAGTCCTTTCGCGCGCAGCAGTTCGCCCAGTACCACATCGCCCATGCCGAAGCCGAGTGCCGGCATGTCGGAGCCGCCGATCGACGCTAGCAGACTATCGTACCGACCGCCGCCGGCGATGGCACGGAACTCGCCCGAGCGGTCAAACAGCTCGAACACGATGCCCGTGTAATAGGCGAGCCCACGAACGATCGAGAGATCGAGCGTCAGCCAGTTGGCGTCGCCGCCGAGCAGTGCCGGCACATAACGGATGAAGCGCGCCAGCTCGTCGACCTGGCTGGCGGCCGGCCCGGAGCCAATGCGCGAGACGACTTCGTCGAACGTGACCGATGCGACGCCGACGATACGGTGGATCGCCGCGGACGGAACGCCGAGTGCCGCGAGCCGCTCCCCCGAGACGGCAGGCGGAGTTCGCTCCAACTTGTCGATCACGCCGAAAACGTCCGGGATGGCGTCGACTGGCACACCAAGGCTCCCCACATACGCCTGGAGAATTCGCCGGTCCGAGACCCGCATGACGAGATCGCTCGATGTGAGGCCGAACGCTCGCACGATGTCGATCGCGCAGGCCACGAGCTCGGCATCTGCGGCGACGTCTGCCGTGCCGAACAGATCGACATTGAGCTGGAAGTGCTCCCGCAACCGACCCTTTTGTTGTCGCTCGTAGCGGAAGAGCTGCGGAATGGAGAACCAGCGCACGGGCTTCCGCAGAGCGTTCGCGCGAGCCGCGACCATGCGCGCGACCGTCGGCGTCATCTCCGGGCGGAGCGCGACCTCGCGCTCGCCCTTGTCGACGAAGTTGTACAACTGGCCGACGATCTCCTCTCCGCTTTTCTTCGTGTAGAGGTCGAGTGGCTCCAGCGGCGGTCCGTCGTACTCGGCGAACGCATACCGATGCGCGACGTCCCGCCAAGTGCGCATGATGTAGGCGCGCTCGGCAAGCTCCTGTGGATAGAACTCTCGGAAGCCGGGAAGTGCGCCGTTGAACATCCGCGAAAGCTAGCCGATGAGCGGAGAGACCTGCAACCGCGCCATCGCGTCTCCAACCGTGTGGAAGGACCCGGTGACCAGCACGACTCCTCCGGCGCGCCCAACACGCGCGAGCGCCTCGTCAAACGACGGGATCACCTCCACCGCGAAGCGCCTCGATTCGGCATGGGAGCGCGCCTCGGAGAGGGACCAGGCGCGGCTCGCGGGAGCGCTGGGGGCATCAGTGAGCACGAAGCGATCGACGACCGGCGCCAGCGCATCGATCATCGAGCGCCAATCCTTGTCACCAAGCACGCAAAGGAGCGCGACGACCGGACGATCGTGCTCTACCTGCCTGAGGGTCGATGCGAGCGTCCGCGCCCCGTCGGCATTGTGAGCGACGTCGAAGATCCAGTTTCCTACCCGCTGGAACCGACCCGGCAGATTCACCGCGCGCACCGCCTCCGCCGCGTCGGCTAGCGTGACGCGAAACGGGTCCGCCGCCGCATGGAGCATGGATAGCGTGAAGGCGAAGTTCACCGCCTGGTGCTCTCCGATCAATGGCGTCTCGATGATCCGCTCATCCCCCAGGGCCCGTAAGCGGAATCGCGTCCCCCGGGCGCTCAGCTCGACCTCCGTCACCTCCGACTCCTCGACCACGATGTGGATGGGCGACGCCCGGGCGACGGTGGCGTCCCGGGCCAGATAACCGCGCACGATCGGGTCCGGTTCGCCGATCACCGCCGGGATTCCGGCTTTGAAAATACCGGCCTTCTCGGAGGCAATTTTCTCGAGTGTTTCGCCGAGATATTCCATGTGGTCGAACCCGATTGACATCACGCCCGCGACGGTGGGCTGCACCACGTTCGTCGCGTCGAGCCGTCCGCCGAGACCCGTCTCGATCAACGCGACATCGGTCCGGACACGGGCGAAGTAGGCAAAGGCCATCGCCGTCGTCGCCTCGAAGAAGGAGGCGCCGATCCGCTCCACAGTCGGCGTCCACTCTTCGATGAACGAGACGACCTCCTCTGCCGGTATCGGCTCTCCATTCACGACCATGCGCTCGCGAAAATCGACCAGGTGGGGCGAGGTGTAGCGAGCGACACGCAGACCCTTCGGGCGCAGGAGGGCGGCCGCGGTCGCCACCGAGCTCCCCTTACCGTTCGTGCCTGCGATGTGCAGCACCGGATACGCCAGATGTGGGTCGCCCATCGCGAGCAACAACTCGCGCGTGCGCTCGAGTCCGAACTTGAAGGTGCCGGTCGTGCGCGCGAAGAGAGAGTCGAGCGCCGCCGAGTACTCAGTCAGGGTGACGCCCACCCGGTGGCGGCTGGTCGCCCGCTCATGTGGCGGAGGAGCTGACCCACCGTGTGTTTGAGCTCCCGTCGGTGAACCACCTGGTCGACCATTCCGTGGTCAAGCAGGAATTCCGCCGTCTGAAATCCCTCGGGAAGGTCTTGTCCCAGCGTCTGCTTGATGACGCGCGGGCCGGCGAAGCCGATCACCGCGCCCGGCTCGGCGAGAATGGCGTCGCCAAGCATCGCGTAGCTCGCGCTCACCCCGCCCGTCGTCGGATTCGTCAGGATGACGATATACGGCAGCCGACGCTCGGCCAGCTGCCCGAGAACGGCGCTCACTTTGGCCATCTGCATGAGTGAGAGCACCCCCTCCTGCATCCGCGCTCCTCCAGAGGCGCACACGATCACCAGTGGATGCTTCCGCTCCAGCGACCTCTGGCCGAGCCGCGCGATCTTCTCGCCGACCACCGAGCCCATCGAACCGCCCATGAAGGCGAAGTCCATCACGCCGAGGCTGGTCGGCAGCCCTTCGATCGTACCGGCTGCGGCGAGAAGCGCATCGCCTTCGCCTGCGTTCGCCGTCGCCTTCTTGATGCGCGCCGGATACTCGGGAAAGCCGAGCGGGTCGGTCGAGCGAATGTTCAGCTCCAATTCTTCCGTCGAGCTCTCGTCGAGAAGCAGATTGCAGTAGTCGTTGGCCCGGATGCGGCGGTGATAGTCGCAGTTGGGGCACACGTTGAAGTTGCGGATGAACTTCTCACGGATGTCCGTGTGCCCGCAGGCCTCGCACTTCTCCCAGACGTCGGGTGGGATCTCGAGGCGCTCGCGCTGAGGGAGCCGCGGCTTCTTTTCCTTCCGGAACCAAGCCATAGGTGCCAAATGTGTCCGGGGTGGAGACCCCGGGCAAGGGATCGGTCACAGGTTCCCTCCGTGCGGCATCGATCAGACCGCGAACGGACCATTGCGGCCGCCGCGTCCTTCTGCAGCGATGCGGACGAGAATGCCGATCGCCAGCCAGCTCGCCAGCATGAAGCTGCCGCCGTAGCTGAAGAAGGGAAGCGGGATGCCGGTGATCGGCATAAGGTTCAGCGTCATCCCGACGTTTATCAGAACGTGCACGAACCAGCTCGCCAGCAGTCCGAAAGCGATTAGGCTGCTGTACGAGTCGTTCGCGCGTTCCGCGATCTTGGTGACGCGCAGGAAAAGCAGCAGGAAGAGCGAGAAGGCAAGCGTGACGCCGACGAATCCGAGCTCCTCACCGACGACGGCGAAGATGAAATCGGTATGCTGGGCGGGGAGGAAGGCCAATCGTTTCTGCGTTCCCTCGGTGAAACCCTTCCCGAACCAGCCGCCCGACCCGATGGCGATCTGCGACTGGATCACGTGATAGCCGGCCAGTCGGCGGTCGATGTCCGGATTGATGAACACGAGCAGCCGCTTCTGCTGATAGGGAGCCAGCTTCTCCCAGACGATCGGCGAGACCACCCCGAATATGACGTTCACGACGACGAGAAAGATCCCCTCGTACATGTACGGCTTGTACCACAGCACGAGGGCGATGAGCAGCAGGAACCACGCGCCCCACAATTTCGTATTGAAGGCGAGAATCAGACTGACCACGGGACTTGCCACCAGCACGAGCAGGGGCCACGAGACGCCAGCCCAGAACAACATCGCGAAGGCGAAGCCGACGAAGACGATGCCGGTGCCAAGATCGGGCTGCTTCATGATCAGTGCCCACGGGACGCCGACGACGAGCGCCGGCTTCCACAGCTCGAGCAGCGATCGTGGTGGCTCCTTGTAGGCTGAGAGCACCTTCGCCAGCGCTAGCACGACCGTGATCTTGGCGAGCTCCGATGGCTGGCCGATCCGTACCCCGCCGATCGCCAGCCAGCTCTTGCTGCTGGCGGCCGTTCCCGCTCCTTTGCCGATGAACAGCAGGAGTAGCAGCAGTGCAATCGTGATCCCGTACATCGGCCAGGTGAGCCAATCGAGCAGGCGCACGGAAAATCGCGAGACCGCGTACGCTCCGGCGAGCGAGATGAGGAACCACACGCTCTGCAGCTTCCAGAGCCGCGCCACCGCGGTTGGGATGTCGGTCTGGCCGGCCGAATAGACGATCGAGATTCCGTACGTCGACAGCAGTAACGCGATGATGACTAGCGGCCAATCGATCGGAAAGCGACGCGTGCTCATGCCGCACGCGATTCGAGCACGGGCCGCAGCAGCATGAGGGCGATCACTCCCGCCACCGCCGTCACGGCCGCCGAGAGCGACGACCACACGAGGATTTGCATCGCCAGCTCGGCGCCGTGCAGGCGATGCTCCACGAGGTTCATCACGATCTCGTACGCCCACTTGCCGAGAAAAAGGAAGAAACCATTCAGCAGCACGTGATCGGCGAAAAAGACGGCCTTCAGTCGGGACCAGCCGAAGCCGATCAGCGTCATTGCCAGCGCTCCAGCGCCGAAGGCGCCAAGCGCGACGGAATCGGAAGCCAGGCCGAGCACGAAGCCGAAAAGCGCGGCATGACCGGGCCTCACTCTCACCGACGCCAGCAGCAGCGCGATGATGAGAAAGTCGGCCGACGCCCGCCAGGCAAGCAGGGGTCGCAGCGTGTAGTGCAGCAGGATGAGAATCGCGCAGAGGACGATCGTGCGCACGGATGCCCCCCAGTTCATCGCCGGACCTCGGGCACGCGGGTGGCTGGCGTCGGCACTACGGCACCCGGAATGCGCGAGCCGAGCGAATCGGCTCTGGCGCGCTGGGCGCTATCACGGCGGGCCTGCGCCGCCACGCTGTCGCGCCGCACGGCCGCGATGCTGTCTCGCCGCGCTCTGGCGCGCGCGGCGGCGGCGGGGTCCGGAACGGCGACCGGCGGCGTAGTGCGGACAGAGGCGGTATAGCCGCTCGCCGCGCCGCCGAGCGAGTATCGAAACAGCAGCGCCGCCGAATAGATCGCGGCGCGCCCGGGAGC
>JBIOHU010000005.1:0-41796 GCA_044449225.1 Gemmatimonadales bacterium
CTAGGGGGTCGGCATCGCTGGCCGGGAGCCGTTCCGGGGGCTATATCATCAACGAGTCGGCCCTCGGAAGATGCTGACGACCTGGCGTCGCCCCGCTTCCATCACCTGACCCACCCCCTCGGTACCGTGTACACGTACATCTACTACATCGCCGAGAAGATTCCCGGCGCGATGGAGATGCAGCGGTTCGCGCATCCCATTCACGTCGGCATCGTCTCGGCGAGCGACCACGAGGCGGCGTACAGTGCCGTGCTCGACGACCTGCGGCCGACCTTCGCCGACGCGCCGCAGCATCTCGAGGTGCGATTCGAGGTGGTCTCCCCACCGCGAAGCGGCACGGGCGTGTGGCGGCACGGGAAGCCGATCGACACCGACATCACCTTCACCTCCGCCGACTGACGGCGGAGCGGAAGGCGTTCGCACGACGTGGCGACGGCACGGTGCCGCCGCCACGTTTTCGTGTCGCTGGATCAGACCTTTCGGGTACCGCTTCTGATCAACCGCAGGATGAACAGCAGCACGACCGCGCCGATGAAGGCGACGAAGATCACGCCGGCCAGCCCACCGAATGGCGCGCTCGTTCCGAGACGGCTGAAGATCCAGCCGCCGACGAAGGCGCCGACGATGCCGATGATGATGTCGCCGATCAGACCGTAGCCCGTGCCGCCCATGACGAGCGAGGCGAGCACGCCAGCGATCAGGCCGACGATGAGCCAGGTGAGCAGATCCATGGATATTCCTCGTGGCGGATGAAGGGAACCTCTCTGCGGGCAACTCACATGCCACGGTCGAGATTGGTACGGCTCAACCGATGATGGGGATCCGACCGATCGCCGTCATCGGCCCGTCCGGCGGCGCGATGCGGATCGCCTGGCGTCGAAGAACATTCGGGTGGACATTGTGTACGACCAGGATTGTCGACCTGGTCGCGACACGCACCTTTCCTCCTTCCTATCCCGACTGTCCGATGACCTTTCATTCCGTCCGCCTCGCTGCGGCGCTGCTCCTCGCTGGCGCCAGCGTCGCCAGCGCGCAGGCGCGCTCCGCCAGTCGCCCGATCGATCGCGCGAATCTCGACACGACTTGTTCAGCGTGCGCGGACTTCAACGAGTACGCGAACGGCGGCTGGATCACGCGGGCGACGATTCCCGCCGCCTACTCGGTCTGGGGGAGCTTCCAGGAGCTGAGCGACAAGAACCTGGACGTCGTGCACGCGATCCTCGACTCGGCCGCCGCGCGCGTGGCGACCGAACCCCGGGGCAGCAATGCGTGGAAGATCGGCGTGTTCTATGGCTCGTGCATGGACTCCACGCGGGTCGAGTCGCTCGGCATGGCGCCGCTGAAGCCGACGCTCGACGCCATCTCGGCAATCGGGAGCACGACACAGCTCGCGAACTCATTCGGTGACCTCGACCGCCGCGCGAACCTGGCGCCGTTCGGCATCGGTGCCGGCCAGGACCCCAAGCACAGCAGCGACGTGATCGCGAGCCTCGGTCAGGGGGGACTCGGGCTGCCGGATCGGGACTACTACCTCCGCACGGACGACAAATCGAAGGAGCTGCGCGACAGGTACGTCGCCCACGTTGCGCGAGTGCTGGAGCTGACGGGGGAAAGCGCTGCGGCGGCAAAGGCCGACGCGGACAAGGTGATGGCGTTCGAGACCCGCCTCGCCGCGGCGAGCATGCCGAGAGTCGCGATGCGTGATCCGAACGCCGTCTATCACAAGATGTCGCTCGCCGAGCTCCAGTCCCTGACTCCTCACATCGATTGGTCGCGCTACCTGCGCGAGGTGGGCGCGAAGGGCGTCACGACCGTCAACGTTCGCCAGCCGGCATTCGTCCAGACGCTCGACACCCTGGTGGCGACCGCTCCGATCGATCAGTGGAAGGCGTATCTGCGGTGGCATGCGGCGAGCTCGGCGTCCGGCGCACTCAGCTCGCCGTTCGTGAACGAGGGATTCGCCTGGGCGCAGAACCTGACCGGCGCAAAGGAACAGCTCCCGCGCTGGAGGCGTTGCGAGGGGGCGACGAACGCCGTGCTCGGCGAGGCGGTCGGTCAGGAGTACGTGCGTCGCACGTTCACGCCGGCCGCCAAGGCGCGCGCGCTGGCGATGGTGAACAATCTGCGTGACGCCCTGCGCGACCGCATCGGCCAGCTCGACTGGATGTCGGACACGACGAAGCACCTGGCGCTCGCCAAGCTCGACGCCTTTACCCGCAAGATCGGCTATCCCGATAAATGGCGTGACTACTCGGCGATGAAACTCGAACCGGGCGCGTACCTCGGAAACCTGCAGGCCGCCAGCGAGTGGGCGAACGCGCGGAATTGGGCCAAGGTGGGCAAGCCGGTGGATCGGTCCGAGTGGGGCATGACACCACCGACGGTGAACGCATACTACAGCCCGACGATGAACGAGATCGTCTTCCCGGCGGGAATTCTCCAGCCGCCGTTCTACGATCCGAATGCCGATGACGCCGTCAACTACGGCGGCATGGGCGCGGTGATCGGGCATGAGATGACCCACGGCTTCGACGACCAGGGACGGCAGTTCGACGCGCAGGGGAACCTTCGCGACTGGTGGACCGCCGAGGACGCGGCGGCTTACAAGACGCGCGCGCAGCGCGTGTCCGACCAATTCGATGCCTACACCGTCGTCGACTCGGCCACGCACGTGAACGGCAAGCTCACCCTCGGCGAGAACATCGCCGACCTCGGCGGTCTGACCGTCGCCTACGCCGCCCTCGAGAAGTCGCTCGCGGGCAAGCCTCGGCCGGCGAAGATCGACGGCTTCACCCCAGAGCAGCGCTTCTTCCTCTCCTGGGCCCAAGTCTGGCGCGAACGGATGCGACCGGAACAGCAGCGGTTGCTCGTCAATACAAATCCTCACGCTCCGGCGAAGTGGCGCGTCGATGGCCCGCTCTCGAACATGCCGGAGTTCGCGAAGGCATTCGGCTGCCAGCCGGACGACCAGATGGTTCGCCCAGACTCCGTGCGAGCCCAGATCTGGTGATCTCGATCACCAGGCTCCCCTCCGGATGGGGCCATCGAGCCCCCCCGGAGGGCTCGTCCACGGGGTAACCCCACCCCCGTCCAAATCGTCTTGTGAGGAGTGGCGGACTCGGCCTTCATCAGGCCGCTTCTGCCGCTGTATTTTCCTCACTCCCGCCTGTTCAAATGCTTCACGCCATCCTGTTCGGCATGCTGACGGCCGCTCCCCTGCCGCCTCTGGCGAACATCCCCATAGCAGTGTCCGACCCCATCGTCGCCGGCCCCACTCACGGGGGAGGACCGATGGCGCTGGCCGACAGCATCGTCATCGAAAAGAGGGCGCATCGCCTCACCCTGTACCACATGGGTCGCCCGATGCGCACCTACCTCGTCGCTCTCGGCGCGGACCCCGACAAGGACAAGCTGGGCGCGGGAGACCGTCGTACCCCCGAGGGCCTGTTCTTCATCGAGCGGCGCAATCCGTACAGCCAGTATCACCTGTCGCTGCAGATCTCGTATCCGGATTCATCGCACCGCGCGCGCGCGGAGGCGATGGGAGTCTCTCCGGGCGGTAACATCATGATCCACGGCCTGCCGAACGGGAAAGGCAGTACGGGCGCCTTCCACCGCACGGTGGACTGGACGAATGGCTGCGTGGCGTTGACCGACGAGGAGATGGACGAGATCTGGAGCGTCGTCCCGATCGGTACGCCGGTGCTCATCAGGCGCTGAGCCGGCATCGGACCGCCGTGGTCGTGACGGCGCTCGACGGAGGCGTTAGCTTCGGTGGAACCTCACTCAGGGCTCATGGACCTCGCGACGTCGTTCCTCGAGCGCTCCCGCCACTACTTGGCGCTCGAGTACCCAACGAAGATCCGCCGCTGCCTGGACGTGATTCCCCCCCACGTGCTGTGGCGGCGGACGGATCCACAGTCGAATAGCATCGGCAACCTGATATTGCACCTGTCGGGAAACGTGCGGCAATGGATCGTCTCCGGCGTCGGGGGCGCGCCCGACGCGCGCAATCGCCGTGGCGAGTTCGAGGCTCGCAGAGGGGAGGGCGCTGACGAGCTGTTCGCGCAGCTCCGCCGCACCCTCGACGAGGCTGATACGGTCATCGCCTCCCTCGCCGCGGAACAGCTCCTCGAGCCGCGGGCCATCCAAGGGCGAGACGTCACCGTGCTCGACGCGATCTATCACGTCGTCGAGCACTTCTCGCTGCACACCGGCCAAATCATCCTGCTGGCGAAATCCGCGGCGCCGGACCGGATCAGGTTCTACGAGGACGTGGGCGGGTTGGCGATGCCGCGGTGGATGGACGACACATGAGACGCGACGTGATCACGTCTCACGGTCAGTAGATGTACACCCTCGTTCCCACCGGCACGTTGTCGTAGAGCCACTCGATGTCTTCGTCGCTGAGGCGCACGCAGCCGTGGGTCACCGAGGAGCCGATGGAATTGGCGTAGGGCGTGCCGTGCAGCAGGTAGCCGTCGCCCAGCGAGAGGCGGAAGTGGCCGAGCTCGCCCTGGATGGAGCGCTGTTTGGTACCAGCGGGCGGGATGAACAGCGTGTTGTCGAACACGATGTGCTCGTCCAGCACCATCGGGACGAACTCCTTCTCGCCCGGATAGATGACGCCGACCTCGTCACCTCTGGTTAGCAGCTTCGTTCCATCCTGCAGGTGCACGACCTGGCCGCGCTGCAGGGTGCGCAGCTTGAGGTGATGCTCGAGCGCCACCTCGGCGAAGTGCCAGACGGGTGGCGTCCAGGTCGGGTCCTTGTCCTTGCCGAGGACGCGCCGCACGCCGCGAGGGGTCTCGAAGCGCCAGGTCTGGCCGCCATAAGTCAGCGACGAGTTCATCGCCGTCGCTGCGGCGGCAGTGCGGAGGGTGTCCTCGCCGTCGATGACGAACAACTCGTGCGCGAAGAGATCGACGACGACGCGATAGCCCTTCGAGCGGTCGGCCGCGGTGTGAGCCGACTCGTAGGCGAGGCTGTCCTTGCGTGAATGGAAGACGAGTCGAGCCGAGCGCTCGGCCGCGTTCTCGGTCACGTCGCCGTCATCGGACTGCGTGGTCGCCGTCGAAAGGCTGTCGTCGCTCTTGCGTGCGATCTTGCGGAGCAGAGCGACGAGCCAGCTCCGGCCGCCTTGCGCCGAGTCCTGGCGCGCGCCCGTGGAGCTGGAGTCGGGGGCCGGCGCGGAGCTCTGGGCGGCCGCACCCGCGAGGGGCAAGCCGATCAGGAGCAGGCTCAGCAGAAATGGAGAGATCCGGGGTCGCTTCATGGTCGTGAAACTACACTGCGGAGGGAGTGAATGTTCACTCCCTCCGCAGCAACCGTTCCAGTGAGAAGGATTGGTCGAACTGCTTCCGTGGGACTAGTAGAACTTGAGGCCAGCGTAGACGGGGAACATGTGCGCATGGCCATTCTCGCTGCCCGGATACTTCGCCTTGGTGAAGATGGTCATGTAGCGACCCTCGGCGTAGAAGTGCAGGTTGCCGGCACTGAAGTCCACGCCGGGACCCACGTCCCAGTAGGCGTGACCGCCGCTGACGTCCGCCTGCTTGTTCGGGCTGCCGCCGAAGTTGACGACCTGCTGAGGCACCGTGATGTCACCGAAGTGCGACCAGCCGCCGCCGCCGAAGGCGTACAACACCGGGTTGAGCTTGCTCGAGCGATCGAGCGGCCAACGCAGAATCACGTCGCCACCGACCGTCCAGACATTCGGGCTCGCGCAACCGGGGCAGGACGTATCGTAGTTGTTGAGCTTGCCCCAAGTGGCATCGGCACGGATGCCGAATGGGCTGACGCCCGGGAAGTAGCCGACCTGTCCCTGCAACGCGTAGCCGTCCTTGAAGACCGCACGGATGTTGTTCATCGGGATATTGGCACCAGCGCCAACGCCGAAGAAGAGGCCGGGCAGCCGTTGAAGAGGCGGATACACCATGCGAGTGACGGTATCGTACTGCACCACCGTGGTCCTGACCGTATCCGTGCTCCGTACCGTGACGGTGTCGACGCGCGTGACGGTGACCGTATCCACGCGCGGAGCGGGAGCGGGCACTTCCTTGCGAACCGGAATGCGCTTTTGAGACGTTGCCCGCTTTTTCTTCACCTGGGCACTGGCCGTCGGGGCTGCGCCAACGGTAATGGCGGCTGCGAGGCCGAGCGCGTACAACACCAATTTCCGAGTCTTCATCCTTGTCCTCCGTCGCCGTCGCCCTGATTTCTGGTTCCCCGCGGGCGAGGTTGCGGGTGCGACGAGAGTCGTCGCATTCTACCGGGCTCGGGGAATGGCACACCCCGTGCCGCGGGAGCAGAATATAGCGTGAATTGTTGCAGCTTCCACTGCCTCGGGAAGAAATCCCCGGAGAGCCCGTTCCTGCGAGAGCGTCGCACAGCCCCTTGCAAGACAATCGCCACGAACCGACAAAGCGGCGAAAAACATCATGGCGGAGTTCTGCGACGTTGGTGCAGCGGGTGCAGCCCGACGTGTACTGCGTTCCTCACCGACACCCTGCAAGCGGCTCGTTCGTCACGTCGGCGCAGACGACGGCACCGACGTGAGTTAGGGCGATTGGCCCGTGGAAGAGTGTAGTCGCAGCGGCGCGACCAACCTGAGCGATGCTCGCGCGCCCATCGTGCGACGCGAGATGAATGTTAATACTGGCGGGTGTCGCGTTCGAGCGCGAGTGGGAGCGCGAGTGGGATTGTCGTGCTCCGCCCGCATAAACATTTGGATGACCTCGCTCACGCCCGACCGCGATCGTCGCCTCTCCGACGTGACGGATGTCACTGAACGCTGACTTCCCCCGGACCGGCCGTGTATGTTGAAACATGTGGACACGCGCCCGGCGCGCTCCACTTCACCGCTGCTTGCGAGTCCGTCCATGCCCGACAATCGCCTTCGTCAGCTCCACGACGCCGGCCAGTCCATCTGGCTCGACTTCATCGACCGCTCGATCCTCCGCAACGGCGACCTCCTGCGCCGCATTCGTGACGATGCGCTCACCGGGATGACATCCAACCCGACGATCTTCGAGAAGGCGCTCGCCGAAGGCACTGCGTATGACGACCAGCTGAAAGGAGCGCCAGCCGGCCGCACGGCCATGGAGCTGTTCGAGCTGGTGGAGACGTCGGACGTGCGCGACGCCTGCGATCTGTTCGCGCCGGTGTACGCGGAGACGAAGGGGGGCGATGGCTACGTCTCGATCGAGGTGTCGCCCGGCGCGGCGAACGACTCGCGCGCCACGGTGGCCGAGGCCCAACGTCTGTGGGCGATGGTCGACCGGCCGAACGTCATGATCAAGGTGCCGGGCACGACGGAGGGCGCCACCGCCGTGCGCACGCTGATCGGCGCCGGCATCAACGTCAACATCACGCTGCTGTTCGCGATCGAGGCGCACCGGCGCGTGATCGATGCGTATCTCGACGGTCTCGAGGATCGCCTCACGGCGGGGAAGCCGGTGTCCGGCATCGCGTCCGTGGCGTCGTTCTTCGTCAGCCGGGTGGATACGGAAGTGGACAAGCGGCTCGACGCCATCGCCGCGACGGCCGCCGGCACCAAGCGCGACCAGGTGCTCGCGATGCGCGGCAAGGCGGCGATCGCCAACGCTCGGATGGCGTACAAGCTGTTCCTCGACTCCTTCTCGGGGAGGCGTTGGTCGACACTGAAGGCGGCGGGCGCGGCCCCACAGCGACCGCTCTGGGCGAGCACCAGCACGAAGAATCCCGCGTATCGGGACGTGATGTACGTCGAACAGCTGATCGGACCGGACACCGTGGACACGATACCGCCGGCGACGATCGAGGCGTTTCGCGACCATGGTCGGGTCGCCCGAACCGTCGATGCCGACCTCCCCGCTGCGGAGCGGACCCTCGCGGAACTGGCCGCCGTCGGCATCGATCTGACCGACGTGACTGCCAAGCTGCTGCGCGACGGGCTGTCCAGCTTTCAGATCAGCTTCGAGTCGCTCACCGCGCGGCTGGCGAAGAAGTCGTCGGCATTGGGCCAGGAGATGGCCCACGCGCGCTGAGCCGATCGGGCCGACGCGAGCAGGCAGCTCCCGTCGCGCTGGCCCGTCCCCGCCACTCCGATCACTCTTCCGTGCCTTATCCGCGCACCAAGATCGTCTGCACGCTCGGACCGTCGACCGCCTCCCGCGAGACGCTGCGTAGCCTGATGGATGCCGGGTTGAACGTCGCCCGGCTCAATTTTTCCCACGGCACCCACGACGAGCATGCGCGCACCGTGGCGATGGTGCGCGAGACGGCGGCGGAGCTCGGCCGTCCGATCGCCATCCTCGGTGACCTCCAGGGGCCCCGCATCCGCATCGGCGACCTCGCCGCACCCCGCGACGTGCACGACGGTGAGGACGTCGTGCTCGTCGCCGGGGAGGCGGCCGGCCCGAGCCAGTTCCCGACGACCTACGAGCACCTGTGCGACGACGTGAAGGTGGGGGATCGCATCCTCGTCGACGACGGGCTGATCGAGCTCGTGGCGCTCGACGTCCACTCGCCGACGGTCACGGCGCGCGTGCTGCACGGCGGAACGATCAAGAGCCACAAGGGGATGAATCTGCCGGGTGTCTCAGTGAGCGCGCCGTCGATCACGGAGAAGGACTGGGCGGACGTCGCGTTCGCCGTCGAGCACAAGCTCGAGTACTTGGCGTTGAGCTTCGTGCGCCGCGCCGGCGACATCGCCGAGCTCCGCGAGCGCATTCCGAAGGAAATGCTCGTGATCGCGAAGATCGAGAAGGATTCGGCGCTCGAGAACATCGAAAGCATCGTCCTCGCGTCGGATGCGGTGATGGTGGCGCGCGGCGATCTCGGCGTCGAGCTGCCCTACGAGGAGGTGCCGATCGCCCAGAAACGGATCATCACGCTCTGCAACCGGGTCGGGCGTCCGGTGATCACGGCGACGCAGATGCTCGAGTCGATGATCACGCACCCGCGGCCAACGCGGGCCGAAGCGAGTGACGTCGCCAACGCCATCCTCGACGGGACGGACGCCGTGATGCTGTCGGCGGAAACGGCGGCGGGACAATATCCGCGCCTCGCCGTCGAGGCGATGTCGCGGATCATCCTCGAGATCGAGAAGCACCCGCGACGCACGCGCGCCGACGACCGCTCCGACGCCGAGCTCGCCGTGTCGACGGAACATGCGATCGCTGCGGCAGCGACGTCGGCCGTGCGCAGCCTCGGAGCGCCCGCATTGATCGTATTCACGAAGAGCGGGTTCTCGGCTCGCGTCGTCGCATCGCACCGGCCGGACGTCCCAATCCTCGTTCTCACCGATCAGGACCGCACCTATCGCCAGCTCGCGCTCGTGTGGGGAGTTATTCCCTGTCTCGTGAAGCACTGTGCGACCTACGAGGACATGGTGAGGCTCGCGCTCGACGCCGTACGCACGCGGGGACTGGCGCGCCAGGGCGATCGCGTCGTCGTCACAGCGGGCGTGCCGTTCGACGTGCCGGGGACGACCAATCTCATGAAGGTCGAGACGGCATGAACGTGGCGCGCGCCGGCGCGCCGGCATCGTGAAGCTCTCGTTCCTCGGGACGGGAACGAGCTTCGGGGTGCCACAGCTCGGATGCGAGTGCGCGGTGTGCCGCTCGTCCGATCGGCGCGACAAGCGGATGCGAGTCGGCGCCGCGGTGGAGACCGACGGCGGAGCGATCCTGCTCATCGACACGCCTCCCGAGCTGCGGCTGCAGCTTCTCGCAGCACAGATCGATCGCGTGGATGCCGTGCTGTACACGCACGGTCACGCCGATCACACCCACGGCATCGATGACCTGCGCGCGATCACGGCGCGCGCCGACACGCATCTGCCGATGTACGGGTCGCAGGACACGCTCGATGGACTGGCGAGCAAGTTCGCTTACATCTTCGACGACCGGATCCAGCCGTTGCCGGGCACGTCGAAGCCCCAGGGGCGAGCGATCGCGCTCACGCCGGGCCGCGCGACGCGCATCGCCGACGTGAGCGTCACCGCCGTGCCCGTGCCGCACGGGCCTGTCACGGTATTTGCATATCGCATCGGAGCGCTGGCCTACGTGACCGACGCGAAGAGCGTTCCGCCGGACGCGGTCGCACTGCTGCGCGGCGCGCGGGTGCTCGTGATCAACGCACTGTTCCGCCGGCCGCATCCGTCGCACCTCAGCATTCCCGAGGCGATCGCTGCCGCGCGAGAGGTCGGGGCGGAGCGCACGTACCTCACGCATCTCACGCACGACAACTTTCACGCCCTCCTCGAGGCCGAGTTGCCGGCCGGCGTCGCGCCGGCCCACGACGGCCTGACCATCACCGTCTAGCGTCCGCCAACCCATGCCGCTCCACCTCGACTACACGAACATGATGGCGCCGCCGATCGACGGCGGCATCACGGGCTCCGAGTGGACGGCGATCGGCCCGCATTTTCGCGAAGCCCACGCGGCGGTGGCGAAGCTGCATGCGGACGGCGTGCTCGGGTTTCTCGACCTGCCGACGAACCGCGCGCTGCACGCGCAGACGACCGACTTCGTCAGCCGGTCGACCGCGCGCGATGGAACGGGCGCGCTGGCGGACGTCGTGGTGCTCGGGATCGGCGGCTCGGCGCTCGGTCCGATCGCGCTGCGAACAGCCCTGCGGCCGCCCCAGTGGAACCTGCTCGACGACGCGGCGCGGCACGGCAACCCGCGGCTGCACGTGCTGGACAACGTCGACCCGGCGAACATCACTTCCCTGCTCGATCGGCTGGATCTTCGGCGCAGCGTGTTCGTCGTCATCTCGAAGTCGGGGGGAACGGCGGAGACGATGGCGCAGTACCTCGTCGTCCGCGGACGGCTGTCGCACGAGCTGGGCGACGACGTGGCGAGGCAGCGTCTCGTGTTCGTCACCGACCCGGCGAAGGGAGCTCTGCGCGAGCTGGCGAAGCGCGAGGGGGTCGCCGCCCTGGAGATCCCGCCCAACGTGGGCGGGCGGTTCAGCGTGCTGACGCCAGTGGGGCTGCTACCTGCGGCGCTGATCGGCATCGACACCGGGGCACTCCTCGCCGGTGCGGAACGCATGCGGCTGCGATGCCAGTCGGCGACTCTGACCGAAAACATCGCCGGCGCCTTCGCGGCGCTGCAGTATCTCGCCGACAGCGCCCACCATCGACCGATTCAGGTGCTCATGCCGTACAGCGACGCGCTGCGCGACATGGCCGACTGGTTCGTGCAGCTGTGGGCGGAGAGCCTCGGCAAGCACCGGGTGCCGGGGGATGCCGGCGTCGGACCCACGCCGCTCGGAGCGCTGGGCGCCACCGACCAGCACAGCAAGGTCCAGCTGTTCATGGAAGGACCGGGCGACAAGACCGTCACCTTCATCGCGGTTCAACAGTTGATCGAGGCCGTGGAGATCCCCAGGCTGCATGGCGACGTTCCCGAGCTGGCATATCTCGGGGGACACGAGCTGGGCGAGCTGCTCGACATTGAACGTCGTGCGACAGCGGGAGCGCTGGCGCGGCGAGGGCGTCCGAACATGACCCTCACGATGGAGCGGGTGGACGCCGGACATGTCGGGGAACTGATGATGCTGCTCGAGATCGCCACCTCGTACGCAGGCCAGTTCTACGGCGTCGACGCATACGATCAGCCGGGAGTCGAGCTGGGCAAGCAGTTCACCTACGCCATGCTCGGCCGCGCCGATGCGGAGCAGGCTCGGCGGGAATGGAACCTGCTGCCGAAGTCGGACCCGGCGCGCGTGATCTAGGCGACGACTCTCTCGCGTCGCCATGGGGCCGGGGTTGCGAGGTCATCGGCGCCGGGCGAGCTTCTTTGACTTTCACGAAACCATCGCCGCCAATGGCGGCTGCACCATTTCGAGGACGCCATGCAGGATGTCGACAGCCTCAATGCCCTCTTCGGCGGCGCCGTGTCGTTCGCCGACGGCCGCCTGACCCTTTCCCGGCCGGAGGCGCTCGCCTCGCCGTCGATGGACGAGCTGGCGCGGGCCGCCGTGTTCGGCGAGCCGGCGACGCGCGAGTACGCGCGGTGGATGCTGTGGGAGCTCGCGCAGGCCGCCGGCGTGCAGCCATCGTCGATCTACGAGCTGTACATGGCTCGCGGCCGCGGCGAGGTGCACGGGTTCACCGTGCCGGCGATCAACGTGCGCGGCGACTCGTACGATACGGCACGCTCGATATTCCGGACGGCGATCTCGATGCGGGCGGGCGCGTTCATCCTGGAGATCGCCCGCTCCGAAATCGGGTACACCGATCAGCGACCGGCGGAGTACGTCTCGGTGATGCTGGCTGCGGCACTGCGCGAGGGCTTTCGCGGGCCCGTGTTCATCCAGGGCGATCATTTTCAGGTGAACCACAAGAAGTACGCGGCCAACCCGAAGCCGGAAGTGGACGCCGTGAAGGCGCTGGTGCGCGAGGCGGTCGGCGCCGGCTTCTACAACATCGACATCGATACCTCGACGCTCGTCGACCTCTCGAAGCCGACACTTGCGGAGCAGCAGCGTCTCAACTACGAAGTCGGGATCGACATCCTCAAGGAAGTGCGCACCGCGCAGCCGTCGGGGCTCACGATCTCGGTCGGCGGCGAGATCGGGGAGGTTGGGACGGAGAACTCCACCGTCGGCGAGCTGGAGGCGTACATGGATGGATTCAACGCCGCGCTGCCGCGAGGGATGACCGGGCTGGCCAAGATCAGCGTGCAGAGCGGGACGTCGCACGGCGGCGTGGTGCTCGCCGACGGATCGATCGCCGACGTGAAGCTCGACCTCGACACCCTGCAGACGTTGAGCCGGGTCGCCCGCGACGAGTACGGGCTCGCGGGCGCAGTGCAGCATGGCGCGTCCACCCTCCCCGATTCGGAGTTCCACAACTTCCCGACACGGGAGACGGCGGAGATCCATCTGGCGACGAACTTCCAGAACATGCTCTTCGACCGGATGCCGGCCAGCCTGCGGGATGAGATCTACCGCTGGCTGGACCACAACGCGACGGACGAGCGGAAGTCGACCGACACGGACGCGCAGTTCTACTATCGCACGCGGAAGAAGGCGCTCGGGCCGTTCAAGGAGAAGCTCTGGCGACTGCCCCCCGACGCGAAGCGCACGATCGCCACGGCGTACGACGAGAAGTTTCACTTCCTGTTCGAACAGCTGGCGATCGGGGGGACGGTGGACGTGGTCGCGCGCCACGTGAGGCCGTTCGTGCACCATCGCGTGATGCCAGTGGATGCGACCCCCGCGCACGCCGCCGCTCCGGACGACATGGACCTGTCGGACTAGATGGCCGCGCTCTCGACGGCGGAGGACGTGCGCGTGCTTTGGCTGGCGACGCTGCAACGCCTGCTCGCTCAGGTGGCGCACGACGTGAAGGACTCGCTGAACGGTGTATCGGTGAACCTCGAGGTCATCCGGTCGCGGGCCGCGAGGCCCGAGCTGGTTCCGTCGGCGGTCGCGCCATTCGCCGATGCGGCGGGGCAGCAACTCGACCGATTGACTAGGTTGCTGGACGCGGTGCTGTCGGTCGGTCGGGCGGAGCGTGAGCCACTGGATGTCGCGATGACGCTGCGGCGAGTCGCCGCGTTGAGCGGTGCCTCCTCCTCACCGGCCGATGCCCTGGTTGAGGTGGATGACACCAGCGCCGACGAGTCTACGACCAGCCTTCACGGCGACGTGGTGCGTCTCGCACTCGCCGCACCGCTGATCGAGGCCGTGGTGGGGAACAACCGCAGCAGGCGCGCTTCCCCGGTGCGGTGTACGCTGCACACGGATGCGAGCCGGGTCGTGGTCCGCATTGCCGCGACGGGCCGGCGGGTGGCCATGCCCGAGGCGGTAGAGGAGGCCCTGCGCGCGGCGGGGGTACGATGGACGGCAGGAGAGGGGGACGAAGGAGATCTTTCACTGGTCTTTCCGCGCGCCTGACCAGCCGGGCGAGCGGAAAGACGATGCACGAGGCGAGATGAAGCAGGCCAGGATTCTCATCGCGGACGACGAGTCCGCGATCACGACGGGACTGAGTGCCATCCTCGAGGACGTCGGCTACAGCGTCGACGTCGTCGCGGATGGACAGAAGGCACTCGACAAGCTGGTCGGGGAGCGCTACGGCGTCGTGCTCGCCGACCTGAAGATGCCGAAGGTGGACGGACTGGCGCTGCTGCGCGAACTCCAGCAGCGCGAGATTCCCACGGAGTGCATCATCATCACCGGGCAGGCGACGGTGGACTCCGCGGTGCAGGCGATGCAGCAGGGCGCGTACGACTACATCGAGAAGCCGCTCAATGCCGAGAAGCTGAATCGCCTGAAGGCGCTGATTCCAAAGGCCCTCGACAAGTACCAGGTCCAGCAGAAGAACCGCGAGTTGGCGTCGAAGCTCGAGGGACTGACGCATTACGGGGAGTTGACGGGCCAGAGCGAAGCGATGCGCTCGGTCTACCAGGTGATCGAGGCGGTGGCGCCATCGACCGCGAGCGTGCTGATCCTCGGCGAGAGCGGGACCGGCAAGGAGCTGGTGGCGCGCGCGCTGCACTCGAAGAGTGATCGCGCCAGGGGGCCGTTCTTCGCTCTCAACTGCGCGGCGCTGCCGAAGGAGATCCTCGAGAACGAGCTGTTCGGACACGAAAAAGGAGCGTTCACCGGATCGACGAACGAGAAGCCGGGTGCGTTCGAGATGTCGAGTGGGGGAACGATCTTCCTCGACGAGATGGCCGAGATGGCCCCGGACATCCAGGTGAAGCTCCTCCGGGCCATCGAGACGAGGCAGGTTCGCCGGCTCGGCGGCAAGAAGGAGATCAACGTCGACATCCGGATCCTCGCCGCGACGAACAAGAACCTCCAGAAGGCGATCGCCGACGGCGAGCTGCGGGAGGACCTCTACTATCGGCTGGCGGTGGTGGAGATCGACCTGCCGCCGCTGCGCGAACGCTCGCAGGACATCCAGCTCCTGGCGAACGAGTTTCTGGTCCGGTTCGCGCAGCAGAACGGGAAGTCGATCACCGGTTTCGACGACGCCGCGTGGGCCTGGCTGATGAGCTACCACTGGCCGGGCAACGTGCGCGAGCTCAAGAACGCGGTGGAGCGCGCGGTGATCATGAGTCGCGGCACGACGATCGGCACGGAGGACATCGTGCCGCGGCATCTGCGGAGCGGCGACATGCCGTCGGCACTGACGATTCCCGTCGGCGCTACGGCGGCCGAGGCGCGGCAGCAGCTGGTACTGCGTACCTTCGCCTCGACGTCGGGGGACGCGGCGCGTACGGGAAAAGTGCTCGGCTTGTCGGAGCAGGAGGTGCGGTCAGAGCTGCTCGCGCTCGTGCAGCACGGGCCGCGCGGGTCGGCATCGGGGGTGGCGGCGACGAATGGCGCGGTGCCGGACGTGCCGGCGCCTCGGGGAGCGCGCCGCACCGAGGCGGCGGCCCCTCCGGCGAGGACAGCGGCGAAGAAAACCACGGCCAAGCGGGGACGCTAGGTCACGTCTCGAGGAGCGGACATGCGGCATCACGACCAGGACGAACAGCCCTACATCGTCATCGAAAAGCACAGCGGCGGAGTCGGCAACCTGCTGGTGGGGGTCCTCATCGGCGCGGGCGTGGCCCTGTTGTTCGCGCCGCGCTCGGGCGAGGCGACGCGCTCGGAGATCAAGCGTCGCGCGCGGCGCGCGGGGGACACGGTGAAGGGTGTCGCCGAAGGGGTGAGCGACCAGGTCGCGGATACCTTCGAGAGCGCACGCAGCCGGGTGGAGCAGCAGATCGACTCGGCGCGATCGGCGCTGGAGACGAAGCGGGAGCAGGTCTCGCGCGCCATGGAGGCCGGACGTGAGGCGGCACAGCAGGCGCGGGGCGACCTGGAGCGACGGCTGGCGGAGACGAAGGCGGCGTACAATGCCGGCGCCGACGTCGCGCGGAGCAGCCGCTCTTCGGCCGCCGTGCGCCCGGACGCCCGCAACGGATCGGACGTCTGACCCCCTGAGGCGGGTACGCCGATCGCCGTCTATACGCCGGGGCCACGCGCGGCCAAGCGCTCGCACCTCGTCAGCATCGGCTGGACGCTACGCGATTACGCGAAGCGCGTCTGGGACAATGCGGGTGAGGACAACGTCCTGTTTCTCGCCGGCGGGATCGCCTTCAACATCCTCCTCGCCGCGGTGCCGTTCGTGCTCCTGCTGGTCTGGGGTCTCGCGACGCTGCTCAACCGGTCGTCGGCCGACGCCAACGAGATCATCGTGCGCTACCTGGACCGGCTGCTGCCTTCGCATGTCGAGAGCCCGGACGCGGCGACCCACAAGCTCATCAGCGACATTCTCACGACCCATCGGTCGCTCGGTCTCTGGAGCGCAATCGGATTCGTCTGGTTCTCGACGCGCCTCTTCGGCTCGTTGCGCACCGTGCTGGCGAGCGTGTTCGACATCGAGAGCGAGCGCGGAATCATCCAGGGCAAGCTGTTCGACATCATGATCACCGTGCTCTCCACCGTCCTCATCACGGCGAACACCCTCATCAGCACCTACGTGCTGGTCGCGACGAAGAGCAGCGTGCAGGTGCTCGAGGACCTCGGCATCCGGTCCGACGTGATGGGACAGGCGCGAGCCTGGGGGACCCATCTCGTGGCGTCGATGCTCCTGGCGGTGATGTTCTTCTCGCTCTACAAGTTCCTGCCAGTGCGTCGGGTGCGGACGAAGGCGGCCTGGGTCGCCGCGCTCTTCACGACGGTGATGTTCGAGGCGGCGAAGCTCGTCTTCGCCTACTACGTCAGCTCGTTCAACCCGGGGTCGCTCTATGCCGGTACGGTCGCGGCGGTGGTGGTGGTGGTCTTCTGGACCTACTATGCCGCGCTGATCTTCATCCTCGGCGGCGAGGTCGGCCAGGTCTTCGAGCTGCGGCGGACGCGAAAGCGCCAGCGCGAGGTGTTCCTGGACTGACGGGCCGATCCGTGGCGCGAAGGTTGCTTCACGGCGCGAGCGAACGTGCCACCCATTGGAGGCCACACCATGCGCAAGATGCTGCTCGGCGCCGCGCTCCTCGCGCTGCCGCTCGCCGCGTGCAAGAAGACCGGCGACAACCAGTACCAGGTCGAGACGCCGACCATCGGCACGGACACCCACACGGTGACGACGCCGAGCGTCGATGTCGGAACGAGGACGGACACGATCAACACGCCGGTCGTCGGAACGAAGAAGGACACGATCATCGTCGACAAGCCGGTCGTCGGAACCAAGAAGACGGAAGTCAAGACGCCGACGGTGAAGGTCACGAAGCCGTAGGGGAAGCTGGTCGAAGGTCGGCAGGTCTGTGGGTCGGAGCGGCACGCCGGTTAATTACGGGGTGCCGTTTTCCGTCGCCGTCGTTCCCGCCACCACGAACCCTTCCTGTCCGTGATCGATCTACGAAGTGACACCGTGACCCGGCCGACCCCCGCCATGCGCCGCGCGATGGCGGATGCGGAGGTCGGCGACGACGTCCTCGATGGCGACCCGACGGTGCGCCGGCTCGAACAGCGCGTGGCAGCGATGCTCGGGAAGGAGGCGGCGCGCTTCTTTCCCTCCGGGACGATGGCGAACCAGACCGGCATCGCCGTGTTGTCGCAGCCCGGCACCGAGGCGCTGCTCGACGCCAACGCGCACATCATCCACTGGGAGATGGCGGGGGCGGCGGCGCTGTGGGGAGTACAGGTGCGACCCGTGCAGCCGGGTGATGGCCGTCTCGCGATGGGTGCGAGCGATCTCGAGCGGGCCATTCGGCCGGCGTCGATCCATGCCCCGGCGGTGAGCCTGGTCTGTCTCGAGAACACCCATAATGGCGCCGGCGGAAAAGTGACGCCTCTCACCGAGCTGCGCGCCTTGCGCGAGGTCGCCGATGCGCACGGCCTCCCGGTGCACATGGATGGGGCGCGGCTCTGGAATGCCTGCGCTGCCACGGGGACGTCCCTCGCCGAGTTTGCGCGCTGCGCGCACACGGTGATGCTGAGCTTCTCCAAGGGCCTCGGTTGCCCGGTCGGGGCGATCCTCGTCGGAGACGGGCCGACGATCGACCGAGCGCACATCGTGCGGAAGCGGCTCGGGGGCGGGATGCGGCAGTCGGGCATCCTCGCCGCGGCGGCGCTGCACGCGCTGGACGCTCACCTCGACCGATTGACGGAAGATCACGCCAATGCGCGGCTGTTCGCCGACGGCGTGGATGGAGCGGCGGGGGCGCGGGTGGTTCCACCCGACACCAACATCGTGATGATCGATCTGCCGGTGGGAGTCTCGAGCGGTGACGTCGTCGGTCGGGCCAAGGAGGGCGGCGTCCTGCTCAGCCCGTGGAGTGGGACGCGGGTTCGCGCCGTGACCCATCTCGATGCGGACCGAGTCGCGGTGGCACGCGCCGCCGAAGTGGTGCGCAGCGCGATCCAGGCGAGCGCCCGCTGATCGCGCCGGCGCGTTGTCCGGCGCGCGATCCACGGTTAGCTTGCAGATGTCCCAGGTCCCGGAGGGCGGCAGCCTTCTAACTCCGTCAGGACCCCGAAGGTAGCAGCGGCATGAGGTGTCTGACGTCGCTTCGTCAGGCCTGGGGCACTCGGCGCGGGCGCGCAGCGATGGCTGTGGCCCGCGCCTTTTTTGGGTCGAGCGGCCGTCCGGCGACGCGCTCCTGACCTCGCTGGCGGCGAGGCGCTAACTTTCGCCGATGGCTCTCGCACTCGCCCGGAAGTATCGCCCACGCACATTCGCCGACGTCGCCGTGCAGTCCCACGTCGCGATGACGCTGAAGGGTGCGATCGCGCGGAACCGGGTGGCGCACGGTTACCTGTTGTGCGGCCCGCGTGGAGTCGGAAAGACGACGCTGGCACGCGTGCTGGCGATGGCGCTCAACTGCGACCGAAGGGGTGATCCGGCGCTCGACGGCGAGCCCTGCGGCGCCTGTGCCTCCTGCCAGCGCATCTGGGCCGGCTCCTCGTCGCTCGACGTCGTGGAGATCGACGCGGCGTCCAACCGCGGCGTCGACGACGCGCGCGACCTGCGCGAGCGCGCGATGTACGCGCCCTCCGGCGACGACCGCTACAAAGTCTACATCGTGGACGAGGCTCACATGCTGACTCGCGAGGCATGGAATGCGCTGCTGAAAATCCTCGAGGAGCCCCCTCCGCGGGTCGTGTTCGTCTTCGCGACGACCGAGCCGCAGAAGATCGCCCAGTCGGCCGCGCCCGTGCTGAGCCGGCTCCAGCGGTTCGACTTCAAGCGGATCGGACTGCCCGATATTCGCCAGCGCCTGGAGCGGGTGCTGACCGCCGAGGGGATCGCGGCGGAGCCCGATGCGCTGGCGATGATCGCGCGGGCGGCTGACGGCTCGATGCGGGATGCGTTCTCGCTGGCCGACCAGGTGCTCGCGATGGGCGACGGCGCCGTCACGCCCGAGCGAGTGCGCGACGCGTTGGGGCTGGTGGCGGAGGACGAGTACCTCGCTCTGCTCGCCCTGCTTGCCGAGCGGCGCGCGGCCGACGTCTTCGGATTCGTCGCTCGGCTGGCAGACGCCGGAATCGACTTCGGTCAGTTCCTCACCGGGTTCGCGGACATGGTGCGGGCCCAGCTCGCCGTGACGCTCGGCGGCGTGCCGCCGGAAGTCAGCGAGCGCACCCGCGAGACGCTCGTCGCGCGGCGCGAGACCTTCGCTGCCGGCGACCTGCTGCGAATGCTGTCCGGCCTGACCGAGCTCGAGCCCCGCTTCCGCAAGAGCGGGCAGCAGCAATTGCTGCTGGAAGCGCTGCTCGTGCGCTTCGCGCTCCTCGACCGGACGCTGACGCTGGAGAGTATGCTGAGGGAGCTCGGTGGCGCGGGCGGAGCGAGTGGCGCGGCGGCGCCGAGACGCGACGCGGCGCCGGCGGGGCGCGACGCGCCGGCATCGGAGTGGCGATCGGTGGTGCGCGATGCCGATCGCGCGCCGGCGGCCGTGACGGTGCCCGCTTCGGCGGCGGGCGTCGCGCCTCCCGACCTGCATCAGATCGTCGAGCGCTGGGGCGACCTGGTCTCGGCCGTGCGCGGGGCAGGAAAGAGCGTCGCGGCGACGGCGCTCGAGCATGCCGCGCCGGTGGCGGTGACCGGACGCGGCGACGTGGCGATCGCGCTCGACGAGGCCAGTCCGATCTACGAACAGGCGCTCGAGGCGGCGAAGGCAACCGTCGCGTCGCAGCTCCGGCACTGGTTCGGGGGCGTGCAGCGTGTCGCCATTCGCGCGGCGACCGGCTCCGCGACGCCCCCGGTTCGCCTGACCGACGAGATGGTGCGATCCGAGCGGCTCGCATCGCTTCGCCGGCGCGATCCGGTGCTTGGCGCCGCGATCGACGCGCTCGATCTCGACCTCGCGGACTGACGCGCGCGACGGTCATTCTCGCTTGCCTCGACCATGCGCCGCGGGCTAACTTTCTCCACTTCGACCCGTTGTGCAGAATGGCCGATTTCATGAAAATCCTGCAGCAAGCGCAGGAGATGCAGGGCAAATTCCAGAAGGTCCAGGAGGAGCTGGCGCAGCAGACCCTCACGGCGTCCTCTGGAGGCGGCATGGTCACGGTCGAGGCGAACGGGCAGGGTACCGTGCGCTCGATCCGGATCGATCCGGCCGTCGTGAAGGCGTCCGACGTCGAGATGCTCGAGGACCTCGTGCTCGTCGCCGTGACCGAGGTGCAGAAGAAGGCGCAGGACGCGGCGCAGGCGGAAATGGGCAAGCTCACCGGTGGGATGTCCCTGCCGTTCAAGCTTCCCTTCTAGCCCCGGACACTCGTGTCGGCGATCGACGACCTCACGGGGGAGCTCGCGCGGCTGCCGGGCATCGGGCGCAAGACGGCGCTCCGGTTGACCTATCACCTGCTCAAGCAGCCGCCGGAGCAGAGCCGCCGCCTCGCCGATGCGCTGCGCACGCTCTCCGACAAGGTGCGCCCCTGCTCCCGGTGCTTCAACCTCACCGAAGAGGAGCTCTGCGTGATCTGCCGCGATCCGCGCCGCGACGCGGCGCTCATCTGCACGGTGGAGGAGGCAGCGGACATCGGCGCAATCGAGCGGGCGGGGGAGTTTCGGGGACAGTACCACGTGCTGGGTGGCCGGCTGTCACCGCTGGACGGAGTGACGCCGGACGATCTCACCATTCCGCAGCTCGTGCGCCGCATCGCCACCGGCGAGGTGCGCGAGGTCATTCTCGCCACGAACCCGAGTCTCGAAGGGGAGGCCACCGCCTTGTACGTCCAGCGACAGCTTGCCGGCTATCCGCTCAGCGTCACCCGCATCGCGCGCGGCCTTCCGGTCGGCGGCGACCTGGAGTACGCCGACGGCGTCACGATCGCGCAGGCGCTCTCGGCGCGGAGGGCGATGTGAGGCCCGCGGCGTCGGCGCGGTTCGCTGCGGCCGGGTTCGTCGGTGGCCTGACGGTGGGGCTGATCGTCTGGGGTACGCAGGTTCAGCGCAGCCGGCGGGAGCTGTTCAACCGGTCGCGGGTCCGGCGGCTGGCGGCGTTGGGCTATCTCGCCGGGCAGCCAGGCCTCGAGACGGCCCGGCTCCTCGGAGAGTACCTGAACTGGGAGACGCGCCCCGCGCTCCGACGCCGCGGCGAGGTGCTGCTGCGACGCATGGAAGCTTACCTCGACTAGGTGATCGTCCTCATGGCCGTTGGCAGCGCGAGCTGGTCGTTCACCGAAGGCGACTTCGCCGCCATCACGCAGGCACTCCAGCGCTTTCTCCACGACGCGAATGCGCGGTGCGCCCTGCTCGTGGATCGCAGCGGTCAGCTCGTCGCGACCGTGGGCGAGCAGCCGCGGTTCGATCCGACCGCCTTCGCGACCCTCACCGCGGCCGATTTCAGCGCGAACGATCAGCTGGCGAAGCTGATCGGCGAAAGCGACTTCAACTCGCTCTTTCACCAGGGCGAGAAGGAGTCGATGTACCTGGCCGACGTGGCGCGTCGGGTGATCCTCGTCGTCCTGTTCGACAGCCGAACCACGCTGGGGCTCGTTCGCCTGAAGATGAAGCAGACGGTGGAAGAGCTGACGACGCTGTTCGAGGAGGTGTTCAACCGCCCCACGCAAGCGCAGGGCGGCGCTCCCGGCCTCCTGGCGGGCGCGGACGACGAAATCGACAAGCTGTTCCAGTAAGAGGAGAGGCGGCCATGTCGATGATCAACTACGCGTCGCGCGAGATCAACTGCAAGATCGTGTACTACGGGTCTGGTCTCGGCGGCAAGACGACGAATCTCGAGCACATCTACGGAAAGGTGCAGCCGGACACGCGCGGCAAGCTCATTTCGCTCGCCACGGAGACCGAGCGCACGCTGTTCTTCGACTTCCTCCCGGTGG
This sequence comes from Gemmatimonadales bacterium, assembly GCA_044449225.1. Classification (GTDB taxonomy): domain Bacteria; phylum Gemmatimonadota; class Gemmatimonadetes; order Gemmatimonadales; family Gemmatimonadaceae; genus AG11. Next base: position 22,282 of record JBIOHU010000005.1, read on the forward strand.
ATCTCGGGACGATTCGTGGCTTCAAGACCCGATTCCACCTGTACACCGTACCCGGCCAGGTCTACTACAACGCGAGCCGCAAGTTGATCCTGAAAGGGGTGGACGGCATCGTGTTCGTGGCGGATTCGCAAGTGGAGCGTACGGAGGCCAATCAGGAAGCCATGCAGAACCTGTACGACAACATGGCCGAGTACGGCTATGACCTGACCCGGATGCCGTTCATCGTCCAGTACAACAAGCGCGATCTGCCGAATGCGGCGCCCGTGCGCGAACTGCAGGCTGCACTGAATCCGGGGTGGGAAGTGACGGAGCCGGCACGCCAGCGAATCACCCCGGACGCGGCGCACGTCGGGGAGAATCTCGTCGAGCAGCTCCCGACCGGCGAATGGGTGGAGCGAGCGCCCTATTTCGAGGCGGTCGCCGTCACCGGCGACGGCGTATTCGAAACGCTGCGCGCCGTGAGCAAGCTCGTGCTCAAGTCCCTCGCCTGATCGGTCATCCCGTGAACCTCCCGAATGCCGTCACCGTCGCGCGAATCGCCATCACGCCGCTCATCGCGTGGCTGCCGCTGGCGCCTACCTCGGGACTGCGGCTCACGGCGTTCCTGTTGTTCGTGATGGCCGCGGTCACGGACTATGTCGACGGTCGGCTGGCGCGCTCGCGGAAGGAGGAGACCGATCTTGGCCGGCTGCTCGATCCGCTCGCCGACAAGCTGCTGCTGCTGGCCACGCTCGTGCCGATGTTTCTCCTCATGCGCCCATCCGCTCATGCCGCCGAGCCGTGGCCGACGAAAGCGCTCGACAACGTGCTCCCCTTCCACACGCCCTTCGGCGACGTGGCGCTCGCCTGGTGGATCATCGCCGTCGTACTCGGACGTGAGCTGGTGATGACGGTCTTTCGCCAGGCCGCGGCGCGACGCGGCGTGGTGATCTCGGCGATCGGTCCGGCGAAATGGAAGACCGGCTTTCAGTCGCTCTGGGTCGGCTCGGCCTATTTCTGGTTCTTCGCCGCGACCGTCGCCGCGGCGCGCGGGTGGAACACTCCGGCCTGGCGGGGCTTCGCGAGCTTCAACGGCATCGTGGGCGTGGCGGCGATGACCGGCGCCGTGGTGCTGACGCTGTACTCGCTCGGGCTGTACGCCCGCACCTACGGCCACGTCTTCCTTGGCACGCCCGTGCGCGGGCGCGGCTAGCCGCGCTCCCGGTCCGGACCGGCACGGTGCAAATCGAAGTAGTCACGATCGGCGACGAACTGCTGCTCGGTTACACCGTCGACACGAACGCCGCGCACCTGGCGCGCGCGCTGGCGGAGATCGGTGTCGAGATCGTGCGTCGCACCACCTGCGGCGACAGCGCGGCATCGATCGCCGCTGCCGTCGGCGAAGGCCTCGATCGCGCCGGCGCCGTGATCACCACCGGCGGCCTCGGGCCGACGAGCGACGACCTGACGAAGGATTCGATCGCCGCGCTCTTCGGCCGCCAGATGACCCTCGACGACGAGCACCTCGCCTGGATGCGGGCCCGGTGGGCGGCGAGGTGGCCCGAGCGCCCGATGCCCGAAGCGAACGTGCGGCAGGCGATGATTCCCGAAGGGGCGCGCAAGCTGGCGAACAAGCACGGCTCGGCGCCGGGCATCTGGCTGGAGGACGAACGCGGACGCTGGGTGGCGATGCTGCCCGGCGTTCCGAGCGAGATGCGCGGGATGCTGTCCGATACGCTGCTGCCACTCGTTCGTCAGCGCGCCGGCCAGATCGCCCGCGTGGTGCGCTCGCGCACGCTCCGCACTACGGGAGTGGCCGAGTCGCTCGTCGCCGATCAGGTGGCGTCGATCCCCGGGGGCGTCGGCGAGGTAGACCTGGCGTATCTGCCGAACACCGACGGCGTGGACCTGCGCCTCACCGTGCGTGATGCGCCGCCGCGGGAAGCCGACGAGCGCCTCGACGCGGCGGCGGCGCGACTGCGAACGGTGCTCACCGCGTCGATCTACGGCGAGGGGGACGCCGACCTGGCCGCGATCCTCCTCGACCACTGCCGTTCGGCAGTGCTGACGCTGGCGGTGGCCGAGAGCTGCACGGGAGGCATGCTCGGCGCGCGGCTCACGGCGATTCCCGGCAGCAGCGACGTCGTGCGCGGTGGCGTGATCGCCTACGACGACTCGGCGAAGATCGCCCTCCTCGGCGTGCCCGCGGAGTCGATCCGGCAGCACGGCGCCGTGAGCGAGCCGGTGGTTCTGGCGATGGCCTCGGGGGCGCGTCGCGCGCTCCAGGCGGACGTGGCGATCGCCGTCACCGGCATCGCGGGTCCGGGCGGTGGGAGCGCCGGGAAGCCGGTCGGCACGGTGTGGATCGCGGCCGACGTGCAGGGACATCTGGAATCGAGACTGCTACGGCTCTGGGGGAACCGGAGCGAGATTCGCCAGCGCTCCGCGCAGGCGGCGATGGAACTGCTGCGCCGTCGACTGGTCGCGCCGCCGCGCTGAGTGACTGCGCGCGATCGATCGGTGCGACGCAGTCGTCTGTCCCACAGGAGGCACGGGCGTTGCACCCCCGATCGCCCGTGGTGACATTACAAGGGTCAGGAGACTCCAGTCCGATTCCGGGTGAGCATGGTCGAACAGCACGACGTCGAGCGCGAGCTTGAGATGGGAGAGGAAGACGCGTCGCCGCCATCGGCGAACGCGCCCCTCGAGGGCGACACCGCCGGCCTCGCGGTGGACGGTGGCATCGAGCGGCAGCTCGCCGAACAGCGCGAGAAGTATCTGCGCCTCGCCGCCGAGTACGACAATTTTCGCAAGCGCACGACGAAGGAGCGCCAGGAGGCCCATTGGCGCGGGCAGGGCGACCTGCTCAAGGGCATGCTCGACGCCCTGGACGATCTCGGCCGATTTGCGCACGTGGATCCGGCGACGACCGACGTGACGACCGTCGTCGAGGGCGTGGCGATGGTGGAGAAGAAGCTGCTCAAGACCCTCGCCGGACATGGGCTTGAGGTGCTCGACCCGCTCAATCATCCGTTCGACCCGGCGTTGCACGAGGCCGTGATGACCGAGCCGGCCGTCACGAAGGAGGAGGATCACGTCGTGGCGCGGGTGTTCCAGGTGGGCTACCTCTTCAATGGGCAGCTCCTCCGGCCCGCTCGCGTCGTCGTGAAGCAGTGGAACGGCTGACCGCGTAGGGTCCGCCATGGCTCAGCAAGACTACTACGCGGTCCTCGGCGTTCCCGCATCCGCGTCGCAGGACGAGATCAAGAAGCAGTATCGCAAGCTCGCCGCCAAGCACCACCCGGACAAGAATCCGAACGACCCGAAAGCCGCCGACACCTTCAAGGCGATCTCCGAGGCGTACCAGACGCTCGGCGACGCGGAGAAGCGGAAGCAGTACGATCAGATGCGGCAGCTGGGCGCGTTCGGCGGATTCGGCGGGGGCGCGCGGAGCGGCACGTCCGCGGGCAGCCGAGGCGGCGCATACGGCTATCCTCCGGGCGGAGCGAGCAACGTCCGGTTCGAGGATCTCGGGGACTTCGGGGGGCTGGGCGGCCTGGGCGACATCTTCAGCTCGATGTTCGGTGGCGGTGCGGCGCGCGGCACGACGGCTGGGGCGCGGCCGCGAGGGCCGCAGCGGGGACAGGACGTCGAGACCTCCCTGGAGATTCCCTTCCGCACGGCGGCCCAGGGTGGAAAGGTACCGGTGGAGCTCGACCTGACCGAGGAGTGCGCCACCTGCCATGGCAGCGGCGCCGCACCGGGCGCGAAGCTCCAGACCTGCCCCGAGTGCAATGGCCGCGGCACGATCAGCTTTGGCCAGGGTGGTTTCGCCGTGCAGCGTCCCTGCCCGGTGTGCCTGGGACGCGGCGAAGTGCCGACGGAGCGCTGTCCCACCTGCAACGGCAGCGGCGAGGTACGCACGCGCCGGAAGGTGATGATCACCGTGCCGCCGGGCGTGGACGACGGCACGAAGATCCGGCTCAAGGGACAGGGCGCGCGAGGGCTCAAGGGCGGACCGGCAGGCGACCTGCTGATCACCTTTCAGGTGAGACCGGATCGGTTCTACAAGCGCGAAGGACTGGACCTGATCGCGCCGGTGCCGATCAACATCGCGCAGGCGACGCTCGGGTCGAAGATCAGCGTGAAGACGCTGGACGGGAAGAAGGTGACGATCAGGATTCCCGCCGGAACGACGTCAGGGAAGCGCTTCCGCGTGCGCGCTCAGGGTATCGAGCGCGACGGATCGCGCGGAGATCTGATCGTCGAGGTCGGGGTGACCGTGCCCGAGAAGCTCACGCCGGAGCAGGAGGAGGCGATGCGGCGGTTCGCCGAGACGATGGAATACAAGGCGTAGCGGCGCGGCGGCGTGCGTCAGGCCGCCATCACCGGAAGGTCGCGTCGCGACGCCCGATCGATGACGCCGCCGCCGAGCACTCTCGCTCCATCGTATATCACGAGGGACTGCCCCGGCGTGATCGCCGACACCGGCTCGTCGAGCGCGATCTCGAGCTCCGCGGCATCGACGCGAACGAGAGTGCCACGAGCCGGCCGCGCGCGATGGCGAACCTGAACCTCGATATCCGAGCCGGCGGTCGGCGGGTCGACGAGCCAGTTGATCTCCCGGGCCACGATTCCCTTACCGAGCAGCTCCTCACGCGCCCCGATGACGACGGCTCGAGACTCGGGACGGATCTCGACGACGAACATCGGCTCGGAAAATCCGCCAGGCAGGCCCCGACGCTGGCCGACGGTGAATCGCGCGAATCCGTCATGTTCGCCGACGATGTTGCCGTCGCGGCGAACGAACGGGCCGCGGGACAGCGAGGGCGTGTCGGCACCGAGATGGCGGGCGATCACCTTGGTGTGGTCACCATCGGGTACGAAGCAGATGTCCTGGCTCTCCGCCTTTTCGGCGATCAGCTCGAGGCCGAGCCGATGCGCCTCCGCGCGCGTCTCGGCCTTCGTCTGGCCGCCGACCGGCAACAGGAGACGTGAGAGCACGGCTCGCTCGATGCCCCACAGGAAGTACGACTGATCCTTGTTCGGATCGAGCCCGCGACGGAGCTCGCCGTCGCATCGCCGTGCGTAGTGTCCGGTGGCGATCCACGTGGCGTCGATCGCGTCGGCCTTGTGGACGAGGTCGCGGAATTTCGTGAAGGTGTTGCAGCGCACGCACGGGATCGGCGTCCGGCCGCGAGCGTATTCGTCGACGAAATCGTGGACGACGTCGCGGCTGAAAGCGCTCTCGAAGTTGAGCACGTAGTGCGGCACGCCAAGTTGCTGGCAGATGCGGCGCGCGTCGTTCACGCTGTCGAGCGAGCAGCAGGGACGGTCGGGGAGGTCCTCGGCGTCGTGGCAGCCGAGCTTCATCGTCGCGCCGACGACGTCGTATCCCTCGCCGACGAGGATCGCGGCAGCGACCGACGAATCCACGCCGCCGCTCATTGCCACCAGCACGCGCTCGCGCATCAGCCGGTCACGCCGCGGCGGTGCGGCGCGCCTTCTCGACCAGCGTCGGGAAGAGCTCCGACACGCGGTCGATGCACGCGTCGGTAGTCAGCGAGCCAAGACTCATGCGGATCGCCGCGCTCGCGAGATCTGCCGGAACGCCCAGCGCCGTCAGGACGTGCGACGGCGCGATGCTGCCGCTCTGGCAGGCGGAGCCGGCCGAGCAGGCCACGCCTCGCAGGTCGAGCGCCATCAGTAGCGACTCGCTGTCCGTGCCGGGAACGGAGATGCTGGTGATGTGGGGGGCGCGCGGTGCACCGCGGCCGTGGATCGTCGCGTCGGGAATTCGCGCCAGCAGCGCCTGTTCGAGCCGGTCGCGGAGCCGGCGCAGCCTGGTGCACTCCATCTCGCGCTCGGCCACGGCGAGCGCCGCGGCGCGCGCGAGACCGACGGCCATCGCCACGTTCTCAGTCCCGGGCCGCCGACCGCGGTCCTGCGAGCCTCCGAACATCAGCGGGGACATCGGGGTCCCGCGGCGAATGTACAGCGCGCCGATTCCCTTCGGCGCGCCGATCTTGTGTCCGGACATCGATAGCACGTCGAACGGGATGCTCTTCGCATCGATCGCGACCTTGCCGAACGCCTGTACGGCGTCGGTATGGAAGACGACACCGTGCCCCTTCGCCCGCTTCGCGAGCCCCGGAATGTCCTGCAGCACCCCGATCTCGTTGTTGACCCACATGACCGAGCAGACCGCGGCGTCGTCGTCGGTCAGGGCGTCGAACGAGGCGTCGTCGACCAGGCCGCACGAGTGCATGGCGACGAGGCGCTCTTCGCCCCCCTCCTGTCCGATCTCGTGCAGGGCGCCGAGCACGGCCTTGTGCTCGATGGGCGTGGTGACGGCAGCCCGCCGACCGCTCCCGCGCCGGGCCCGCCAGACACCGATCAGCGCCATGTTGTCCGCTTCGGTGCCACAGGAGGTGAAGCAGACCTCGTCCGGATGGGCCCCGAGAGTGCCGGCGAGCCGCTCACGGGCCTCGTCGAGCGCCGTGCGCGCAGCGCGTCCCCAGCGGTGAACGCTGGACGGGTTGCCGAAGCGAGGGCCGAAGAAGGGCTGCATCGCCTCGAGGACCTCGTGACGAACGGGAGTCGTGGCGGCGTGGTCGAGGTAGATGGGCTCAGGCATGCTGATGAATCATAGTGGGCACGACGCCACACCGGAACATCCGTCGCCGCTGCCAGGACCAGGCGAGCTTGACACCGGAGAGCGCTGACGCCCGTATAGTGGCCATGAACGATCCCATGAACGCGCCATACACCGCGCCAGGACCACCGGCGCCAGGCAGTTCGCTCGGGCTGGCCGTCGAGGACGCCCGCCAGCGGGCCATCCGGCTCCTCAGCGACGGCTACGCGTACGACGTCCTGACCGAAGCCGAGTTCGAATGGCGGTTGGGGCAGCTAAGTCTCGCCAACTCGCCCGCCGAGGTCGAAGCGCTCGTGACCGATCTCACCCGCGCGAACCACCCGCACCTGCCGCCCGCGACGATGCCTGGCTCCATCGTGGCGCCTGCCGAGGAGCGCATCGTCGGCATCATGAGCGAATCGCGTCGCCAGGGCCCGTGGCGTGTGCCCCAGCGGCTGAGGATCCTCGCCGTGATGAGCAACATGCGGATCGACCTCCGCTATGCGATCATTCCGGAGGGATGCACGATCGAAGTGCGGGCGATCATGGCGAACGTCGGCATCATCGCGCCGCCCGGCATGATGATCGACTTCGACGTGTCCCCGGTGATGGGAACGACGCGCAATGATGCCTCGCGTGTGCCGGCCAGCGGCTACTGGGCGCCTCACGTGCGCGTGAAGGGCAGCGCGGTGATGTCCGAGGTCCGAGTGCGGGTGCGCGAACCGGGCCGCTAGTTCAGGGCGAACGCAGCAGGGCTCGCACCGGCGCTGCATCGAGGCCGGCGAGCCGCTGCGGCAGCGCGATCAGTTCGTAGCGCCCCTGAGCGACGTCGCGAAGATCGAGGTTCTCGAGGACGAACGCGCCGCCGTCGAACAGCGCGTGATGGACCTCGAGCGTTCTGCTCTCCCGCTCGTCGACCGACGGTGCATCGACGCCGACGAGGCGGACGCCGCGCTTCGCCAGCGCGCTGGCCACAGCCGCGGAGAGCACTGGCCAGTCGTCGGGAAAGCTCCCGCCGGCGATCGTGCGTCCGGTGCGGAGCAGCAGGCGCACGCAGCCGGCGAGTCGGGAATCGTGCGCGTCGAGCGCGAGCCGGCCGGCGGGAGCCACGCTGACGTCCAGCACGAGGGCGGGCCCGAGAAACGCCCCGACCGGAATCGCGTCGCTCGCGGGCGCGCCGTCGCGCACGTGCAGGGGCGCGTCGGCGTGGGTGCCGACATGCGGACTGCCGGCGGTATGGGACAGGTTGACCGTCGCCCCGTCGGCGAGGCGCGACGTCCAGCCACAGGAGAAGGGGACGTCGCCCGGCCATTCCGACGTGCCTTCGCCCACCAGCACCGAGATGTCGTGGATCACGCTCCGGACCGGGAGCCGTAGAACTTCGCCCGCATCGTCCAGAGCGCCGGAAAGAACTTCTGGTCCACCGTGCGCGCGAGATACTTCGCGCCGAGCGTGCCGCCAGTGCCGCCGGTGAGGGGACCGAGGACGCGCTCGACGAGCTGCACGTGGTTGAACCGCCAGAGCCCGAACTGCTGTTCGTACTCCAGCAGCGCCTCGGCGAGAAAGAACAGCGTCGTCGGCTTCGAGCCGGTGTAGAGCGTCTCGAGCTCGGTCTTCTCCGCCGCGAGCAGCTCGAGGAACAGCGCCTGCAGCGTCGGTCGCTCGAGTGCGCGACGCACGAGCGGGGGAATCTCACCGTGCTCCTGGAGCACGTTCATGAAGTGGGGCTCGCGAAGGCCGGAGGCGGCCTCGATGGCGCGGAACTGCACGCTCTGCGAGCCGCTCGACGTGCCGAGATGGCCGCGAAATGCGGCGAAGTGCTGCGGTGGCAGGGTCTCGAGTGCCGACAGCTGGGCGGAGACGATGCGCATGAGCGCGTTGATGCGGTTCATGCGGAACAGCGCGAACTCGGCCTCGCGCCCTGCCAGCGAATCGAGGAGGAGATCCAGCTCGTGGAGGATCTCCTTGAACCAGAGCTCACTCGCCTGATGGACGACGATGAACAGCAACTCGTCCGCGTTGTCCGACCGCGGGCGCTGTAGCTCGAGCAGGGCGGGGAGCGCGAGATATGAGCCGTAGTCGACGGCGTCGGTCGCGTCGGCGCTCAAAATGTCGCGACCTCCAGCGCGCCGACGTCGTCGACGCGCATCATCTCGGTGGTGAAAAAGGGCTCGCCGTAGCGAGTCCGGATCAACGACCCGTAATAGGCCGCGTAGTGCGTGACGGCATCATACAGGGGCTCGCCGGTGGGATAGACCTCGCCGGCCTGGATCACGCCGTCGAACTGCGAGGCGTAGCAGCGCACCGCCTCCATCTTTTGCTCGAACTCCCCGCTGATGTCGACGACGAAGGTCGGCCGGACGAAATCCTGCCGGTAGGCGAGGCAGTGAAGGATCTTGTGCGGCCGGTGCGTCGGCACGTCGGGCGCGATCCTGGCCAGTCCGGAGACGAAGCAGGCATCGCGAACCAGTTGGGCGGTGACGCGATGATCCGGATGCCGCCCCTCGAGCGCCGGGGCGATGACGACGCGCGGACGAAAGCGTCTGATCAGTCGAGCGAGGGCCTCGCGAGTGGCCGGAGTGTTCTCGACGCCAGCGTCGGCGAGGCCGAGGGTCTCGCGGGCGACGCATCCGAGCACCTCGGCGGCCCGAGACGCCTCCTGGCCCCGAATTTCCGCGCTCCCGCGCGTCCCCATCTCGCCCTCGGTCAGGTCGACGATGGCGGTGCGCTGGCCGGCCCGCGCCGCCTTGATGAGCGTTCCCCCGCAGGTCAGCTCGACGTCGTCACGATGGGCAGCGATGGCGAGGACATCCACGGTGGTTGGTGGCATGGCCGTGAATATACACGCGGCGAGAAAGAGATGAACGGCTCGTGAGAAATGAAGAGCGTGTGAGACGTGAAAGGCCCGTGAGACGTGAAGAGCACGTGAGACGTGAATCGTGAGACGTGAATGGTCCCGCCCTGCGGCGGCTGGAGACAGCTCGCCTGGCACGTCTCACCTCTCACCTCTCACCTCTCACCATTCACCATTCACCATTCACCATTCACCATTCACCATTCACCATTCACCATTCGCCATTCACTATTCGCCGTCCGCTTACTCGTACCTGAGCGCCACCACCGGGTCGAGGCGCGCGGCGCGCACGGCGGGGAGCATGCCGAAGATGACGCCGGTGATGGCGCTGATACCCAGCGCCGCAGCGACGCTACCCCACGAGGTCGCGGCGGGGATGGCCGGCCACGCAGTGCGCACGCCGACGGCGACGAGGATGCCCAGCACCAGCCCGATCGAGGCGCCGATCCCGGTGAGCGTGACCGCCTCGACGAGGAACTGCCAGAGGATCGTCCACCGGGTGGCGCCGAGCGCCTTCCGGACTCCGATCTCGCGCGTGCGCTCGGTGACGGAGATCATCATGATCGCGATCACGCCGATTCCCCCGACGAGGAGCCCGACCGACGACAGCGCGAGGCCGACGACGAAGAAAGTGCCGAACAACTTGTTGTAGATGGCCCAGAGCCGATCCTGGGTCACGATGTCGAAGTTGTTCGGCTGGCGGGCGTGCAGTCCGCGGCTCGCCCGGAGTGAGGCGATGACGTCGTCGACCCCTTCCTCGGTCGTGACGCCGGCGCGCGGCTTCACGATCAGGTTGTTGCCCCGCATCCAGAGGTTGAGGTGGCGCCGCGCGCTCTCGAACGGGACGATCGCCTTCGGCGAGTCGCCTCCGCCGGCCGACGTCGGTGTCCCCATCGGGCTCGCCGTGTAATGGTACAGGCCGATCACCCCGAACTGCACGTCGTTGATCACGATGGTCTTGCCGATCGGATCCGAGGTGCCGAAGAGCTGCTCGGCGAGCTTGTCGTTCACCAGCACGACCTTCGCGCCGGTGGCGTTCTCGGCGTACGTGAAGCTTCGCCCCGGGTAGATGTCGCCGCCGTCGACCTCCGTCCAGTTCGGCGTGTAGGCTTCCATGCCGGCATTCGGGATGACCTTGTCCTTGTACTTGAAGGACGCGCCCGTGCCGACGTGCGCCGTGACGGCGCGAATGGAGGGCAGGCGCTCGATCGCCGCGACTTCGTCCATCGTGATGGCGGGATTGCGGCGTTCCGGGCAGGTCTCGTCGGTGCCGTCGCAGGCATTGAAGCCGCCGATCGGCCGCCGGTAGACGAAGAACGACGTCGGGCCGGCTGCCTCGATGTCCCGGCGGAACGACTCATTGATCCCGCGAACGACCGACGACATCGCGACCACGACGAAGACGCCGAGCGCGACGCCCATGATCGTGAGGCCGGCGCGGGCCTTGTTGGCACGGAGCGCATCGAAGGCGATGCCGATGCCCTCGAACGCCATCGAGAAGGGGGCGAGGAAGCGCATCGCCTACTCCGCGCGCAGCGCGTCGATGGGATCCAGCGACGCGGCGCGCCGTGCCGGGTACATCCCCGAGACGACGCCGACGACGGTGCCGAGCAGCGTGGCGACGACGAGCGACCAGGGAGCGATCGCCGCCGGCAAGGGGGTGTTCCAGGAGATGACCTTCGCGCTCAGGATGCCGAGCAGGATGCCGAGGATCGCACCGAGGGTGCTGAGTGTCGCACTCTCGACGAGGAACTGGCGCAGGATGTCCTTGCGCCGCGCCCCGAGTGACTTCCGGATGCCGATCTCCCTGGTTCGCTCGGCAACGGCGACGAGCATGATGTTCATGATGACCATCCCGCCGACGACGAGCCCGATCGCGGGGAGAGCGGTGCCGGCGATGGTCATGATCCCCTTGATCTTCTCGAACGAGGCGAGGGCCGAGGCCGACGTCTCCATGACGAAGTTGTCCGGCGTTGCGGGGCGCAGCTTGCGGTGGGCGCGCATCACCTCGCGCACGGTCTCCATCGCCTCGTTCATCATCAAATCGTTCGGCGCCTGCACGAGCAGCCCGTCGATGTCGCCGCGGGGATTGGTGAGCCGATGCAGGGGCGAGTTGAAGGGGGCATACGCGGTCTTGTCGAGCGAGATGCCGAACAGGTTGCCCTGATGTTCGATCACGCCGATGACCGTGTACGGGATGCCCCCGATACGAAGCTGGCGACCGAGAGGATTGAGGCCGATGAAGAAGTAGTTGGCGACCTCGTCACCGATGACGACGACGGGTGAGCCGAGCTCCGCTTCCTGCTGGCTGAAGATCCGTCCACTCGAGAGATCGTACTTCTTGATCGTGAAGTAGTCTCCTTCGACGGCGTGAGCGTCCACCTGTCGCGGCCGCGCCCAGGGCGTGGTCGCCCACTCGTTGTCCTCGCTTTCCACGGCGTAGCGAGTGCCAGTGGGCAGCGCGTTCCGGACGAGGTCGACGTCGGTGTGATACACGCGCGGGCGCCGCTGCCACTCGCGCCACTCCTCCTGCGTCACGTTGTTGCCGAACCAGGGAAAGCGTCGGAGAGTGAAGGTGTTCGCTCCGAGCAGCCGGCCGGCGAAGTCGTCCTCCATGTACTTGCTCATGCCGGTGACGATGGAGACGACGGCAATGAGGAACATGACGCCGATCATCACACCCAGCAGGGTGAAGAAGCTCTTCAGCTTCTGGACGCGGATCTGCTGGAGGGCGAGCCGGACGGCCTCGTGGAAGGGCATGGCGTGACGCCTGGAGAGGGTGGTGCGGGGACTACGGCCAAGGCGCAGGGAAAGTGTCAGGTCGCGTTGCGGCGCGGCGAAGAAGGCTCGTCGAGGTCAGTTCACGCATGGACGGATTGTCCGGCGGCGTCCGGGATCGCGACGGTCGGAGGCGCGGAAGAGGTGTAGCGCCTCCCGATTCGCCCTCGATCGCACCCGGTTGGACCTGCGAGTCAGTCAGTTGGTGCGACATCGCACGCGGGTGGAGCGTCACCGCGCCCGAATCCGCCTGCACCGCGCCCGATCGGGGCTGCACCGCGCCCGATCGGGGCTGCACGTCGCCCGATTCGCCCTGCACCTCGCCCGATGCGGCGGGTGCAGGCGGCCGATCTGGACGCACCGCCTCCCGGTTGGGCCGACATTTCGTGCGGTTGGACCGCAACGCCGCGCGATCGCGCTGCAACACCGCCCGGTTCGGCCTGCACCATGGACGGAATGACCGACACCCCTCCCGATTCGGCCTGCACCACCGCACGGATGGAGCGTCAAACCCGTCGGATCGAGCGCGCATTGCGTCGGATCGAGCGCTCATTGCGTCGGATCGAGCGCTCATTGCGTCGGATCGAGGGCTCATCGCGTCGGATCGAGCGAGCATCGCGGAGAGCGCCTCGGCGAGTTCGCCGTACCGGGCGCAGTCCCTGTGGCAGGCGCCCATGCTGGCGCCGGAAGTGCAGCCCCTACTCGTATCGCAGCGCCGTCACCGGATCCAGCTTCGCGGCCTTGGCCGCCGGAAGCATGCCGAACAGGACCCCCGTGAAGCAGCTCGAGAGAAGGGCGGCGAGGACGGCCAGCGGCGGCACGCTGGCGGCCACTGGGGTCGTATGCTTGATCAGGAGGGCGACGAGGGTCCCCAGCACGAGTCCGATGATCGCCCCGATGCCGGTGAGGGTGACCGCCTCGACGAGGAACTGCCAGAGGATCGTGCCGCGGGTGGCGCCGAGCGCCTTGCGGACGCCGATCTCGCGCGTCCGCTCGGTGACGGAGATCATCATGATCGCCACCACGCCGACTCCGCCCACGATCAGCCCCACGGCGGAGAGGACGACCATGACGAGGAAGAAGGCGCCGAAGATCTTGTTGTAGACGTCGAACAGCTGGTCCTGGGTGATGATCGCGAAGTTGTTCTCGGCGGCGGGCCGGAGGCCGTGGCGGGCCCGCATCGAGGCAATAACGTCGTCGATCGCCTGGGCGCGGCTCACTCCCGTGGCCGGAATCACCGCGATGCCGATGTCGGCAAACGAGGCCTGCAGGTTCTTCCGCGCCGACTCGATCGGAACGATGGCGCGCGGCTTGTTGCCGCCGGACAGGAAGCTGGCCTCGTAGTGGTAGATGCCGATGACCTGGAACGGAACGCCGCCGAGGTCGATCGTCTTGTCCATCGGGTCGGATTCGCCGAAGAGTTCCGTCGCCAGCTCGTCGTTAATGACGACGACGCGGTCGCCGGCGCTCGCCTCGTTCGCCGTGAAGATGCGCCCGGGGTAGATGTCCCCCCCGCCGTCGATCTGCTGCCAGTTGCCGGTGAAGCCGCTGATCTGGACGCCGGCGATGCGCTTGTCCTTGTAGGAGACCGGCCGCGACGTGTCGAGTCGCCCTCCCGCCGTGCGCACGGACGGGAGTTGGTCGAGGGTGCTGACGTCGGCGAGCGAGAGCTTCGGGTTGCGAAGCCACTTGCAGGTGTCGTCGGTGCCGTCACAGGCCTCGAAGGTGATCGGGTAGCGCGAGACGAAGAAGGTGGTCGGACCCGTGCTCTGGAAGTCCTTCGCGACGCTCTCGTTGATCCCGTGGATGGCTGCCGAGATGACGACGACGACGAACACGCCGACGGCGATGCCGAGAATGGTGAGGCCGGCGCGGACCTTGTTGGCACGAATGGAATCCAGGGCGATCGTGACTCCCTCGCTCATTCCGTGCAGCCGCTGCTGAAGGACGGACATCGCTACTCGGCCCGCAGGGCGGTGATGGGATCGAGCCGCGAGGCGCGACTCGCCGGATAGGCACCGGCGACTATGCCGACACCCGCCCCGATACCGACGCCGACGAGCACCGACCAGAGCTCCACCGCCGCCGGCAGCGGGGTGAGCGCCGCGATCTGCTGGGCGACGGCGACGCCGGTGAACACGCCGCGCCCCGCGCCGCCCGTGCTCAGCGGGGCCCTCTCGACCAGGAACGGGCTCATGATGTCGCGGCGCCGTGCGCCGAGCGACTTCCGGATGCCGATCTCCCGCGTACGCTCGGCGACCGCGACGAGCATGATGTTCATGATGACGATCGCCCCGACGACGAGTCCGATCGCCGGCAGCGCCACGCCGGCGATCACCAGGTAACCCTTGATCTTGTTCCAGAACGCGAGGGCCGAATCCGACGTCTCGAGCTCGAAGTCGTCCTTCTGGTTCGGCCGCAGGTGATGCCGCGCGCGCATGACCTGGCGCACGCTCTCCATCGTCGTCAGCATCCCTTCGCGACTCGGCGTCTGGATCATCACCGCGTCGATCACCCCGTGAGGATTGACGTAGCGATTCAGCTCGGCATTGTGCGGTGCGATGATGAACTTGTCGAACGAGATCCCGAAGGCGCTCCCCTGCTTCTCCATCAGGCCGACGACGGTGTAGGGCAGTCCGCGCACGGTGAGCTGTCGGCCGATCGGATCGAGGTTGGGAAAGTAGAAGTCGGCGACGTCCTGCCCGATGACGATCACGTTCATGCCGCGAGCGTACTCCTGCGGACTGAACAGCCGTCCCTCGACCGGCTCCATCTTCTTGATCGTGAAGTAGTCCTCCGTCACCGCGTAGGCGAGGACCGGGCGCGGCTTCGACACGTACTTCGATTCGACCGGCAGGTTGTCCTGTCCGACCGCCGCCCAGAGCACCCCCTCCGGCAGCGCGGCGGCAACCGGCGCGATGTCGACGTCCTTGATGCGCGGGCGCCGGCGCATCTCGCGAAAGTACGACTCGTCGTGGTTGCCGAGGTTGATGTTCGGGCGGCTGCGCAGCTCGAACGAGTTCACCGCCATGATCTTGCCGACGAGCTGGTCGGTCATGTAGCGGCTCATGCCGCTCACGATCGAGACGACGGCGATGAGGAAGGTGACGCCGATCATCACGCCGAGCAGGGTGAAGAAGCTCTTCAGCTTCTGCACCCAGATCTGCTGGAGGGCGAGACGGATTGCTTCGAAGAAGGGCATGCAGGGAATCTAGGGTCGCCCGCCGTCAGACCGTCAGGCCGAGCTTTTCCACGAACGCGGAGCGCCGCTCGTCGGAGGCGATGAGACCATCGCGGAGCACGACCACGCGGCGAGCGTGCTGCGCGATGTCCGGCTCGTGGGTGACCATGATCACCGTCTGCCCCTGATCGGCGAGCGACTCGAACACGCGCATGATCTCCTCGGAAGTCGTGGAGTCGAGGTTGCCGGTCGGCTCGTCGGCGAGGAGAATGGAGGGATTGTTCACCAGCGCCCGGGCGATCGCGACGCGCTGCCGCTGGCCTCCCGAGAGCTCGTTCGGGCGGTGGTCCATGCGTCCGTCGAGCTGGACGCGAGACAGCGCCTCGCGGGCGCGCTTCTTTCGCTCGACTGCGCCGACGCCGGCATACACCAGCGGCAGCTCGACGTTGTGCAGCGCCGTGGCGCGGGGCAGGAGGTTGAAGGTCTGGAAGACGAACCCGATCTCCTTGTTGCGCACCCGGGCCAGCGCGTCGTCCGACATGGACGACACGCGCGTGCCGTTGAGCCAGTATTCCCCTTCGGTCGGCGTGTCCAGGCAGCCGATGACGTTCATCAGCGTCGACTTCCCGGAGCCGGACGGACCCATGATCGCGACGTATTCGTTGCGGGAGATGGCGAGGTCGACGCCCCGGAGGGCGCGGACGATCTCGCCTCCCATGTCGTATTCCCGCTTGATACCGCGCGTGACGATGATCCAGTCCTTGCCGGGCGCCTCGCCCGGCGCCGCGATGATCGCCTGCCGCTCGGCAGTCGCGCCGAGCGGGGCCTCGACGATGTTCTGGCTCATGTCTTGGCCGCCGGCTTCTTGGCGTCCTTGGTATCCACCTTCGTTTCGCGAACCGTCGCGCCGTCCTTCAGCTCGCGAATCGCCTGGTAGGTACCCGCGACGATCTTGTCGCCAGCCTTGAGGCCGTCCAGCACCTCGAAGTCCTTCTCGCCCGCGATGCCGACCTTGACCGGCCGGAACGTCACCTTGTTGTCCTTCCCGACGACGAACACTCCCTCGACGTCCTTCTTGCCGACTTCCACCTTCGGCCGCGGCTTGCCGAGGCCGACCGCGGTGTCACCGGGGGTCAGCGACTGGTTCTCCCGCACGGTGAGGGCGATGATCGGGATCGACAGCGCCTGCTTGCGGGTGTCGGTGATGATCTTCGCCGTGGCCGAGAAGTCGGGGCGGGTCTCCGAAGGAATGTTGACGAGCTGGATCGTCACCTCGTAGTCGACTGCCTGGTCGGTGCTCGTCGTCGCGGAGGTCGCCTTCACGGCGCTGTTCGAGATCTCCGTCACGCGGCCGATGAAGGTCGTGTCGGGGAAGGCGTCGATCTGGATCACCGCCGAGTCACCGACGGCGATACGCGCCACGTCGGTCTCGTCGACCTTGACCTTGGTCTCGAGGACGCTCATGTCGGCGATCGTCAGCAGGGTGGCCGCGTCCTTGTTGAGCGTGCCCATGATCGCCGTCTCGCCGTTCTCCACGTTGAGGCGGGTCACGCGTCCCGACATCGGCGCGTAGATGGTGGTCTTGCCGAGCGAGCTCTGGGCGTCGCGAAGCAGCGCGTTGGCCTGCTCCACCTGGTGTCGTGCCGCCTCGTAGAGCGCCTTGTTGACGTCGACTGCCGTCCGGAGCTGCTCCATCTGCTCGTCGGAGATCAGCGTCGGGTTGGTCTTCTTGATCGCCGCCGTGCGCTCGTAGCTCTTCTGCGCCTGGAGGAGATTCGCCTCGGCCTGGGCCATGCCGGCCTTGGAGGAGGCGAGCGACGCATCCATGCGCTGGACCGCCGCCTCGGCCTGCTGCGGGTCGATCTGGAGGAGGAACTGGCCCTTGGAGACCATCTGCCCCTCCTTCACCTCCAGCCGGACGATCTTGCCGGTGATGTCGGAGCTCAGATCCACCTTGAGCTGCGGCTGAACCTGCCCGCTGGCAGTCACGGACGCGACCAGATCCTTCTTCTGTACCTGCTCGGTGCGGACTTCCACCGCCTTGTTGCCTCGCTTCGCGGCGGTCAGGCCGCCGATCGCGACGGCGACCAGCACCACTCCGCCGATCACGGACATCTTCACTCGCTTGCTCATATCGAGAGTCTCTCGGTGGGGATTAGCGGAGGGGTCGTCCGACCGCGTTCTCGAGCGCGGCGAATGCCTTGTGGAAGTCGTACACTGAATTGACCCGATCGATCAGCGCCTGCTCGTACGTGCCGCGCGACGTCGTGACGTCGAGGAAGGTGGCGGCGCCAACCTTGTACCGCTCGTCGGCGAAGGCGAGCTCCTCCTGGGCCTTCTGGGCATTTTGCTGCTGCAGCTGGACGGTCTTCACCGACGTCATCAGGGTCAGGTACGCCTGGGTCACGTCGGCCGTCAGGGCCAGATCCTTCGCCCGCACGTCGTACATCGCATCGTCGCGACTCGCTTCCGCCACCTGGACCCGCTCCTCGCGAGCGAAGTTGTCGAAGATCGGAATCGAGAGCTGCGCGCTGAGAGCGAACGGCGAGCGGTTGAACTTGAATGGGAACTGGTTGTTGCTCCCGCGGATCGCCTGCGCCTGAGCATCGGTGAAGGTGTAGCGCGGCGCGTTGCAGTCCAGACCCGGCATGCCGGCTCCGACGCGAAGCGAGTCGTTGGTGAAGCAGCTCGCCTGCGACGCGAGCACGCCGCCGCGCGCCTGGTTCACCAGGTAGTTCGGATCGGTGTACTGGTACGAGTTGCCCCCCCATCCCGTGCTCAACGACAGGGTCGGCGTGTACGCGGCCTTGGCGACGCTGGTGTTGAGATCGGCGGCGTGCTGGCGCGACCGGAGAGCGACGATCGCCGGATTGGACCGGCGCGCCAGGTCGAGCAGGGTGTCGAGGGAGAACTGCGGCGGATCGAGCCGGAACTCGGTGCTCAGCACGACCCCAGCCGGCTGCGGCACTCCCAGCTGCTGGAAGAGGCGAAGCATCTGGACCTCGGCGTCGTTCTGCGCCGTCAGGAGGGCCACCTGCGCCTGGCCGAGCGCGACCTCCGCCCGCCGGATGTCGAGCGCCGTCCCCGAGCCCACGGCCACCTTGGCCTTTGCCAGATCGAGCTCGGTCTGCGCCGTGGTGACGAGGGTGTCCTGGAGCCGGGAGCGCGCCTGCGACTGCAGCACGGTGAGGTACTGTTCGGTCACCGCGGCGCGAAGCTGCTCGGCGGAGCCGTTGATGTCCGCCTCGACCGCGTTCCGGTTCGCCGAGGCCGCCCTCGGATTGACGAAGGTGGCACTGTTGATCCGGTAGTTGAGGCTGAGGTCGTAGCTCGACTGCTCGGTCGCCGATTGGCTGCTGAAGGAGAGCCCGTTGAACACCTGCTGGCCACCCTGCTGATAGCGGGCGCCGAACGACGCGTCGGCGGACGGCAGGAAGGCACCGCGCGCGCTGCGCACCGCGGCATCCGCCGCGGAGCGGTTGTTCGCCGTCGCCAGGAAGACAGGGTTGTTGCGCCGGGCGAGCGCGATCGCGTCGTCCAGGGTGAGTGGAGTGCCGCTCGGGACCGCGGTCGCCTGAGCGCGGCTGACCGCGGGACTGGAGAGCACGAGGGAGAGCGCGGCGAGCACCAGTGTTCGCATCGGGGAGGGGTTCCTGTGTGATGGGTCACCGCCCATACGGCACGGTGGCGGGAGGGGTTTCAGATCAGTCGACGTCGGGCTCGGGGGCGAGAAAGACCCGGGAGCGGACGCGGTCGTGGATACAGGAGTAGATCGCCGCGCCCTTGGCGGCGCTCGCGAGACTGGGACGCCCGATGGAGCCGGAGCTGCCGCTGGGGATCTTCAACCACCCTCGGCGGTATCGCCGGAGCTCGTCGCGCGACATCATATAGTCTTCCGCCAGGTCCATTCTGACAAGGTCCGGCGCGATGTACAGCATGAGCGAGGTGTCCACCTCGTCGCCGTGCATCGGCTCGGACTGCCCCTCGAGAAGCGACCGGAAGTCCACGGAGAAGATGTCGACGACCCGCACCCGCGCTATGGTGGTGATCACGGTGGCGAGCGCTTCCTGATGCGGATCGTGCTCGTGC
>JBIOHU010000006.1:0-41273 GCA_044449225.1 Gemmatimonadales bacterium
CACCTACTCACCTACCCCGGCACTGCCGCCCTCATGCGTAGCTGGTACGGCCGTTGCGTTAGACGTGGCGGTCGTCCACTTCCACCTCTGGAGGCAGTGCAATGGGTATCCTCGCTTGGATCGTGCTCGGACTGATCGCTGGTGCGATCGCCAAGGCGCTCATGCCCGGAAAGGATCCGGGTGGCTTCATCGTCACGATCCTCATCGGCATCGTCGGCGCGTTCATCGGCGGCTTCATCGGCAACCTGATCACCGGTGCCGGCCTGAACGGGTTCTCCCTCTGGAGCATCGTCCTCGCTGTCGTCGGCGCCATGCTCCTGCTGTGGGTGTATCGTCTCACCACGCGCAACCGGACCACGACGCTCTAGCTCCGGCGGGACGACGGAACGACGGGCCCCGTCCGCCGAACGCTGGCGGCGGGGCCCGTCGCCCTTCCACGCCGAGATGCGGTGTTTATTCGGTGCCACCGACGCTAGATTCCAGTCCACATGAAGGACCGGATCATCGTCCGCGGTGCGCGGCAACATAACCTCAAGGGATTCGACGTCGAGATCCCGCGACGGTCGTTTACCGTCGTCACCGGACCGTCGGGATCGGGCAAGTCGTCGCTCGCCTTCGACACCATCTATGCCGAGGGCCAGCGCCGCTACGTCGAGTCCCTCAGCGCCTACGCCCGCCAGTTTCTCGAGCGAATGGAGAAGCCGGACGTCGATCTGATCGATGGGCTCTCCCCTGCGGTCGCGATCGAGCAGAAGAACCCCACGAAGACCTCGCGCTCCACCGTCGGCACCGCGACGGAGATCTACGACTACCTGCGGCTTCTCTGGGCGCGCATCGGCCACACGATCTGCCCCGTCTGCGGCCGCGAGCTCAAGCCGGACACGATCCAGTCGGTGACCGATGTCGTGCTCGCGCTCCCGCCGGGAACCCGATTCTACGTCGCCGCGCCGCTCCGCCTCTCCGACGAGGTCTCGCACGACGTCGTCGTCGAGAATCTCCGTGCCCAGGGCTTCGTGCGCCTCGGCGTCGACGGCGTCGTCAAGCACCTCGACGAGCTCCTCGTCGAGCACATCGACGTGACCTTCGCGAAGGAGCTGCTCGTCGTCGTCGACCGGCTCGTCGTCGGCGAGGAGGCGCGCGGACGCCTCGCCGACGCGCTCGCCACGGCCTTCCGGGAGGGCGACGGCGACACGACGATCCTCCTGGCCACGCCGGTGGACAGTCCGTTCGAGCGGAAACGCGTCTCGCGGCTGCGCTTCACGGAGCGGTTCGAATGCCCCAACGACGGCACGACGATGCCGGCTCCGACTCCGCAGCTGTTCTCATTCAATTCGCCGCGCGGTGCCTGCCCGCAATGCAACGGCTTCGGTGCCATCCTCGAGTACGACGAATCGCTGATCGTTCCCTACCCGGATCGGACCCTGCGCGACGGTGCGATCGCACCGTGGACGATGCCTCGCTACGAGAACAAGCGGCGCGCTCTCGCCGAGTTCGCGAAGAAGGAAGGGATCGCGATGGACACGCCCTGGCAGGCACTTCCCGCCGTGCAGCGCGCGAAGCTGTTGAACGCGAAGTCGCGCGGATTCAAGGGCATCCTTCCGTTCTTGCGCGACCTCGAGGACAAGCGCTACAAGCAGTATATCCGCGTCTTCCTCCGCCAGTATCAGACGGCGCAGGAATGTCCGAGCTGTCACGGCACGAAGCTCCAGCCGGAAGCGCTCCAGGTGAAGATCGCGGACCGCGACATCGCCGAGGTGAGCGACCTGCCCATCGGTACGCTCAGCCGCTGGCTCGAAGAGCTGACGCTCTCACCGATGGAGCGGGAGATCGCCTCGCACATTCTCAAGGAAGCGCGCGATCGCGTGACCTTCCTCTGCGACGTCGGACTGAACTACCTCTCGCTCAACCGGGCGACGCGCACGCTCTCCGGCGGTGAAGCTCAGCGCATCGGACTGGCGAATTCCCTCGGCTCGCGTCTCGTCGACACCCTGTACGTGCTCGACGAACCGTCGATCGGCCTTCACTCTCGCGACATGGATCGGCTGCTGCGCCTCCTGCTGCGGCTGCGCGACGGCGGCAACACGGTGCTCGTGGTCGAGCACGATCTCGATGCCATTCGCGCTGCGGACTACATGGTCGAGCTGGGGCCGCAGAGCGGCGAGAAGGGAGGAGAGCTGGTGTTCGCCGGCCCGATGTCGCGCGTGAGCGAGAGTCCGCTCACCGGACAGTATCTGAGTGGAAAGCGGGAGATTCCGGTGCCCACCACCCGACGACGGCTCGGACCCCAGTGGCTCACGCTCACCGGAGCGCGCGAGCACAACCTCCGCGGCGTCGACGTGAGGATCCCTCTCGGCGCCGTCACCGTCGTCACCGGGGTGTCCGGGAGCGGAAAGAGCACGCTCGTCCACGACGTGTTGATGCGGGCGCTGGAGACCAGGCTCACCGGCGAACATTCGGCAAAGCAGCACCTCGGCGAGCGCGTGGGGAAATACGATACGCTCATCGGCTTCGAGCCGCTCGACGCCGTCGTCCTCGTCGACCAGAGCCCGATCGGCAAATCGCCGCGCTCGAATCCCGTCACCTACGTCAAGGCATTCGACGAAGTGCGCCGCATCTTTGCGTCGCTTCCGGCGTCCCGCCAGCGCGGCTACACCGCCGGCACCTTCAGCTTCAACGTCGCCGGCGGACGATGCGAGACCTGTGAAGGCGCTGGCTACCTCGAGGTCGAGATGGTGTTCATGGCCGACGTGTTCGTCCCGTGCGATACCTGCGGCGGCTCGCGGTTCAAGCCCGAGGTGCTCGAGGTGCGATACTTCGGCAAGAGCATCACCGACGTGCTCCAGCTCACCGTCGACGAGGCGATCCGATTTTTCCCCTACGAGGAGAAGCTCGGCCAGGCGCTGTGGCAACTCCAGCAGGTGGGCCTCGGGTATCTGCGCCTCGGCCAGCCGGCCACGACGCTCTCCGGGGGCGAGGCGCAGCGGCTGAAGATCGCCCGCGAGCTCACGCTCGGCGCGAAGAGAGCCGGACGCAAACTGTACATCATGGACGAGCCCACCACCGGCCTCCACCTCGAGGACATCCGCAAGCTTGCGGCGGTGTTCGATCGCCTGGTCGATGCCGGGCACACCCTCGTCCTGATCGAGCACAACCTCGACGTCATCAAGCTGGCGGACTGGGTGATCGATCTCGGTCCGGAAGGCGGATCGGGCGGCGGAGCGGTCATCGCGGTGGGACGGCCCGAAGAGGTCGCAGCCGTGGCCGGATCGCACACCGGCGAGTGGCTGCGCACCGTGCTGCCGGACTGGGATGCGCCGTCCGGCGCCAGGCGCGCCGCGCACGGGGGAAGGCCGGGCCTCGCCGCGGCGCGCCCGCGGCGTCGCGCCCGCGCATCGTGACGGCGCGCTCCACCGGCCGCGCGCAGTCATTTCCCGTTGACTTCGACTGTCGTGGGACTAATTTTCAGCGTCTGTACCGTCTCATTCCCCAGTAGCTCAGTTGGTCAGAGCATCCGACTGTTAATCGGAGGGTCGTAGGTTCAAGTCCTACCTGGGGAGCTTGCGACTGCGTCGTCGCAATCGAAGCGCCCTGCTCCGGACGGAGCAGGGCGCTTCCTCGTTCCTGGCATCCGGCGTCTGCTGGCAGGAGCCCCTGCCGGTGGTATCTTTCGCGCCACCACTCATCGAACCGCGATCGAGCATCTTGTCCGCCCTCCACGCCTCCAGTTCCGGCGACACCGACCCCTGGGTCGGCGTCATCATGGGAAGCCGCAGCGACCTGCGCATCATGGCGCATGCGGTCGACGTCCTCGCCGAGCTGGCGATTCCCCATGAGGTCCGCGTGGTGTCGGCGCATCGCACTCCGGACTGGATGTTCGAGTACGCGGCCAGCGCGGAAGGCAGAGGCCTCCAGGTGATCATCGCCGCGGCCGGTGGCGCGGCGCACCTGCCGGGGATGGTCGCCGCCAAGACGCTCGTGCCGGTGCTCGGGGTGCCGATTCCCGCCACCGCGCTCAACGGCATGGACGCCCTGCTCTCCATCGCCCAGATGCCGAAAGGCATCCCCGTCGGCACGCTCGCGATCGGCGAACCGGGAGCGGCCAATGCCGCGCTCCTCGCCGCCGCGATCGTCGGCCTGCGGCATCCCGACGTGCGCGAGCGGCTCCGCGCCTGGCGGGTGGAACGCACGTCGGCCGTACTCGGCGACACCGATCTCACCACCGGGCCGCGGTGACGGGATCGATCCTCCCTCCCGCCACGATCGGGATCCTCGGCGGGGGCCAACTCGGCCGGATGACGGCGCTCGCGGCGCGCTCGATGGGCTATCACGTGCAGGTGCTCGACCCCGATCCAGCCTGCGCGGCGAGCGCCGTGGTCGAGCGCGTCGTCGTCGCGCCGTTCGACGACGCCGGCGGGGCCGCCGAGCTCGCGCGTCAGTGCGACGTCGTCACGATCGAGATCGAGCAGATCGCACCTCCCGCGCTCGAGGCCGCGCTCGCCCATGCGCCAGTGCGGCCGGCGCCGGCGATCCTGCGAATGGTCCAGCATCGCGGTCGTCAGAAGCGCTGGCTGTCGGACAACGGTTTTCCGGTCGGCGCGTACACGCCCATTCACAGCGCCGCCGCGCTCACGGCGGCTGCCCGCGACCTCGGGCCGTCGCTCTTCGTCAAGGCCTGCGAGGGCGGATACGACGGACGCAGCCAGATCCGCCTCGACGCGACGATGGATCCTGGCGAGGCGTACGCGCTGCTCGGTGGTCGGGAGTCGGTCGCGGAACAGGCGCTCGATCTCTCGCTCGAGCTATCGGTCCTCGTCGCCCGTCGTCCGCGCGGAGATCTCGTCGTGTACCCGCCGGCGCTCAATCATCACGAACAGCAGGTGCTGGCATGGAGCGTCATGCCCGCCCTGCTGCCGCGGGGCGTAGCGCGCGACGCGCAGGCGATCGCCGCGGGGATCGCCGAGTCGCTGCACCTGGAGGGGATCCTCGCCATCGAGATGTTCCTGCTTCGCGACCGCCGTCTGCTCGTGAACGAGCTCGCGCCGCGACCGCACAACTCGTATCACGCGTCGGAGCTGGCCTGCCCGACGAGCCAATTCGAGCAGCTCGTGCGCGCGGTGTGCGATCTGCCGCTCGGCGACGCCGAACCCGCGCGACCGGCGGCGATCTACAACCTGTTCGGCGAGCTGTGGGACGGTGGACGCGAGCCGGATTTTGCGCGTGCACTCACGGTGCCGACGGCCCGTCTCTTTCTGTATGGCAAGCACGGCCCGCGACGAGGGCGCAAGATGGGCCACCTGGCAGCACTGGGTGGGAGCGCCGACGAGGCGTTGGAGCGAGTCCGGGATGCGGGCTCGAAGCTCTGATCGTCGAATCCGGACGCGGCACCGCCCTTGCTCGTCCTTCCGGCCATGACCCGCCCCTCCCCTCCGCAATCCTCTCCCCGAGCTCTCGCGCCGGTTCCCTCACTCCTCATGGCGTTCGCCGGCGGTCTGTTGATCGGCCGCCGAGACGATCTCTCGCCTCGCGCGCGGGCGGCGGCGACGATCGGCGGCCTGGCGCTCATCGGCGTCGCGGCTCGGGAGGCAGTGATGATGTCGGTCCGACTCGCCGGGTCACATCGGCGCGCCGCCGACGTCCACATGTCGATCGTCGTGCCGCATCCCGTGGAGGTCGTGTTCCGCTTCGTCCGCGACTTCGAGAACTTTCCCTGCATCATCGGTGCGCTTCGGCATGTCAGCGATCACGGCGACGGCCGCTCGCACTGGAGCGCGTCGACTCCCCGCGGCGGCATTCTCGAATGGGACACCGAGACGACGAAGTACGTCCCGAACAGCGTGATCGGATGGCGCAGCGTCGTCGGCTCCCCGGTGCGGATGGAGGGGCTCATTCGTCTGCTCCCCGAGGGATCGAGCACCTGCCTCAAGTTGGCGATCGACTACGAGGTCGTCGACGGCGGCTTCGTCGACTCGCTCGTCGCCCTCACGACGACCTCGCGCCAGCAGGAGATCGAGCGGGACATCGCTCGGCTGTCGACCTACCTCGACACCGTCCGCAGCAGTCCCGTGCAGGCCCCACTGAAGGCCTGACGGAGCTCAGCGTCCCGTATCGCTCGTCGGCGCGTCGGACACCCGCGCCGCGAGGGGCTCGCGATCCGTCGCCCGACGTCCATGCGGCTGCGATGACACTTCCTCCGCCGGCTCGCGCGGCACTTCGATGATCCGATACGGAGGACGGTCGGGATAGGACGCGCGCAGCACGGTCATGGCGACGTTATAGACCGGGATGCCCGTGCTCGTCCTGCCCTCCGGTGCTCCCTTGTGGGCGTGACCGTGCACGACGGCGCTCACCTCGAACCGCGTCAGCGGCTCCTCGAGCCGGCTCGAGCCGAGCCAGGGATGGATCTCGACCGCCTCGCCCTCCACCGTGGCCCGGATCGGCGCATAGTGCAGGATGGCGATGCGATGGCGGGTCGTCAGCCTGGCCAGGGCGGATTCGAGCTTCAGGGCCTCGTTCAACGCCTCCTGCACGAAGAGCTTGATCACCTGCTCGCCCCATGGGCCGAGCGCGCCACGACCGAAGCCACCGGCGAATCCCTTCACGCCGGCGAACCCGACACCCTGGATCTCGACCGCGTCGCCGTCGAGCAGGTGCACGCCGGCGTCGGTGAGAATCGCTCGTACCCCACTCTCTTCGCCCGATTCGTAGTCGTGGTTGCCCAGAACGGCGACGACCGGGATTTTCACCAGCGTCGTGAGGTCGTGGGCGAGGACGCGGGCCTCCTCGGCCAACCCGTAGTCGGTGAGATCCCCGGCTATCACGAGCACGTCCGCATGCTCCGCCATCTGGCTGAAGACGGCCTGCAGCGAACCCTGCGACGTCTTGGCGTAGTGCACGTCGCTCATGGCGGCGATCCGGACGGTGTCGTTCGAAGGCATGCGGATGCGGTTCGGGGTGCGCCACCCCTACTGAGAGATTCGGGCCACCGGGATGTCCCCTACCGGCACTAGCCCGTGACTTGCAAGCGAGGGACTGTTCCACCTCCTGCGCCCAGCTCATGTCCGGCCAGTCGACGCTCGACGAGTCCGCCCTCGATACCAACACCTTCTATCGTCGCACGCTCCACGTCCTCAGCGATGCGGGGGTGCCCTTTCTCGTCGGTGGGTCGCACGCGTTCCTCGAGTACACCGGCATCGTCCGCAACACGAAGGATTTCGACCTCTTTCTCCGGCGTGCCGATCTCGATCGCGCCACCGAGGCGTTGCGCGACGCCGGCTATCGCACGGAAGTGAGCTTTCCGCACTGGCTGGCGAAGGTTTGGCAGCACGATGACTTCGTCGACCTCGTGTTCAGCTCCGGCAACGGCATTTGCGCCGTCGACGACGGCTGGTTCGAGCACGCCGTCGAGACGCAAGTCCTCGGCATGCCGGTGAAGATCGTGCCCTGCGAGGAGATCCTCTGGCAGAAGGCGTTCGTGATGGAGCGGGAGCGGTTCGACGGGGCGGACATCATGCACATCCTGCGTGCGCGTGCCGAGGAGCTTGACTGGGCCCGGCTGCTGTCGCGCTTCGGGGAGCGCTGGCCTCTCCTCTACACGTACCTGCTCTATTTCACCTTCGTGTATCCGAGCGAGGCGTACCGCCTTCCCGCCGCCGTGCTCGAGGAGCTCGCCGCTCGACACACGGCGCTCCGATCGTCTCCCGCGCCCGACCGTCTCTGCCAGGGCACCCTCGTGAGCCGCGAGCAGTACCTGATCGACGTCGGCCAGTTCGGCTATTCGGACGCACGGCTCGGCGCCCACGGAGGGATGTCGCCCGAAGAAGCGATCTACTGGACCTGGTCGATCGCCCACCAGAAGTGATTGGCCGCGGCGGCCGGCGCAGCTGAATCCTCGCGCCATCGCAGTCGTACGGTCAGTGGCAGCGCATTCAAACATCGCGACACGGCGTGCTGTCTCATCCGTCGCAACGCGTCGGTCGGCCGATTCTCACCTCCACCACGACCTCCATGCTCCAGCGACTGCTGTCCGGCGCCATCGGGTCGGCGCTCCTCATCCCCACGCTCGCCGGGGCGCAGACTCAGCGCGTCTCGCTCGACGGCCGCGACGTGGCGATCTACAACCTCGTCGGCACGATGACGGTGGAGGGCGGAAGCGGCGGCAGCGTCGTGGTGGAGGTCACCCGCGCCGGCGCCGACGCGGCGCGCCTCACCGTCGCGACGAACGAGGTCCGCGGCCGGCCGTCGCTGCGGGTGCTCTATCCGGACGACCATATCGTCTACCCGCAGCTCGGCTCTCGCGGCCGCTCGTCGTTCAGCGTCAACGATGATGGCACTTTCGGTGACGATCACGGTGACGGCTGGCGCGGCCGGCATCGCCAGGTCGAGGTGCGCAGCTCCGGCTCCGGACTCGAGGCGCACGCCGACCTGCACGTCATCGTGCCGAAAGGCAAGTCCGTCTTCGTGCGCAGCGGTGTCGGCGAGACGACCATCCAGAACGTCGACGGGACGCTCGACGTCAGCGTCGCCGCGTCGAAAGTGCGCGCGTCGCACGTGCGCGGTCGGCTCGTCCTCGAGACCGGCTCCGGGGGAGTGGAGGTGAACGACTTCACCGGTGACCTTACCCTCGACAGCGGCTCCGGCGGCGCGACGCTCGACGGCGTCCGCGGCGGCGCGGCGCACCTGGACATCGGGTCGGGATCGCTGCACGGGAGCTCGCTCGACGTGACGGAGCTGGTGGCCGACGTCGGGTCGGGGGGCGTGCGGCTGGCGGGGGTGAAAACGCCAACGCTCCGCCTGGACACCGGGAGCGGCTCGAGCGACGTCGAGCTGCTCTCGGCGATCGACGTGATCGAGGTGGACGCCGGCTCGGGTGGCGTGACGCTGCGCTTGCCTGCCTCTACGGGCGCGAGGGTGGACGTCGAGACGGGGAGCGGAGGAATCGACACCGACTTCGAGGTCAAGGTGGCGCGACTCGAGCGGCGCGCCTTGCACGGCACGATCGGCGACGGGCACGGGCGCATCCACATCCAGTCCGGAAGCGGTTCCGTTCGACTGCTGAAGCACTGAGCTTCGGAGATCAGCCCGCGCGCAGCACCTGCTCTCCCTCGTCGCGATACTCCTTCAGCTTGCGGTAGAGGGTCCGGCGGTCGATCCCGAGCCGCGCCGCCGCTCGGCGCTGGTGGCCCTGCTCCTGGTCCATTACGTGAAGTACATACTGTCGCTCCAGCTCCTCCAGCGTGGCACGCGCCGCGTCGAGGCGCGCGAAATCCACGGCAGGGTTGCCCGTCGGGAGCGTCGGCGTCGCCGTCGAGGCGGACCTCGTATACGCCAGTCGCTCGACCCAGTGCTCCAGTTCCCTCACGTTGCCCGGCCAGTGATGGCCAAGGAGGGCTGTCATCGCGTCGGGCGAGAGCGGGGCGATCTCAACTCCTGTTTCGCTCGCGATGCGGGAGCGGAAGTGCTGGACGAGCAGGGGGATGTCGATGCGCCGCTCGCGTAGCGGAGGCAGCGCGATCGGCAGCACGTTCCGCTCGCCGAACGTCTGCTGCGTCGCCGGAGTGGCCGGCTCGCCCGGACGCGCGGTGAGCACCAGGCGCACGTCCAACTGGACAGCGTCCTCCGCGCCGGAGCGCTGCACCACGCGCTCGGCGAGCATGCGCGTGAGGCGCTCGCGCAGGACGCGTGGAATGGCGCCGATCTCGTCGAGCACAAGCGTACCACCCCGCGCCGACTCCAGCAGGCCGCCGCTCGAGCCACCGAACAGCTCGGTCTCCAGCGCCGCTCCCCCCTCCTCGGAGCACCGGAGCATGACGAACGGACGGCCCACGCGATCGGACAGATCGTGCACGAGGCGAGCGACGACATCCTTGCCCGTGCCCGGCTCGCCGGTCACGAGAACCGTGCGCCGCGCAGCGGCGGCGCGACCCACCAGCTCCCGGACCCGCTTGATCGCATCGGAGCGGCCGACGAGCGCCCGCTGCGATTCGTCGCCAAGGCGCACCCGCAACGCTGCCACCTCGCGCCGCAGTTCCGCCTCGTGTGCGGCGCGCTCGAGCGCGAACAGAAGGCTGTTTAGGTCGCGGCTGTCGTCGACCACGTCGCAGGCTCCGAGCCGCAGCCCTTCGCGCGCCAGCGACTCCTGCCCTGCGGCCGCCAGGAGGACGAGCTGCGCGTCACCCGCGGCGGCAGCGAGCTGCGACAACCCGCGAAGGCCGGGCCGCCCGATCGCCAGCAGCACGACGTCGACGCTCGTGCGCATCAGCGCGTCGACGGCGCGGACGACGCCGTCGGCACGGGCCGTCTCGAAGCCGGCGGCGGCGAGCAGCTGGAGCAGAGCGGGCGCACCGGCGCCGTCCGCGTCGACGATGAGGACGCGAGTCGGAAAGGACATGGCGATTCGTGAGGGAAACAGGCTCACGAACCAGTATCGGCTGTTCGGCGGGCTAGCTTGACCGGGTAGGTGGCCAGCCCCACGCGATCGTCACGCCGTCAGGAGGCGACCTGCTCGGGGGCGAGCCCGAACCGCCGGTTGCGGCCGCGGAAGTCGGCGAGGGCCTCGGCGAGGTCCGCGGCGGTGAATTCGGGCCACATCTTGCCCACGAACAGGAGCTCGGCGTAGGCGCACTCCCAGAGGAGGAAGTCGCTGAGCCGTTGCTCGCCGCCGGTCCGCACGACGAGGTCCACGTCGCACGACGGCATGCGGTCGTGATCGACCCGTGCCAGCAACTCGTTGAACTCCTCGCGGCCCACGGCGTCACCGCGATGAATGGCGGCGGCGCGCAGGATCGCGTCGCGCGCCGAGTAGTCCACCGCCACGCGCAGGTGCATCCGCGCGCCGGAGGCGGTGAGCGCCTCCACCTGCTCGACAGTGTGTCGGAGCGAGGAGGGCAGCCGGTCGCGACGCCCGAGGATCGTCAGCCGCACGCCGTTTTCGAGACAGCGCTTCGCCTCGCCGAGCAGCGCCCGGCGGAAGAGGCGCATGAGCGCCGTGACCTCGGCCGACGGCCGCTTCCAGTTGTCGGAGGAGAAGGCGTACAGCGTCAGCGTGCCCACTCCCTCACGCACGGCGGCCTCCACGATGTCGCGCGCCGTTCGCAGGCCGGCTTCGTGGCCGGCCGAGCGGGAGAGGCCATGGGCCGTGGCCCAGCGACCGTTGCCGTCCATGATTACGGCCAGGTGCAGGCCGGCGAATGCGGGGGGAGCGCCTGGCGTCCCCGAATGTCGAGAGATCGGCATGAAGAGAGAGTTCAGCGCTCCCGCGTCGTGCGAATGAGCGCTTCCATGTGGTCGAGGTACCGCTCCAGCGCGCGCCGACCCGATGCGGTGAGACGATATTCGCTCTTGGGCATCCGCCCCTCGAACGATTTCGTGCAGGTGACGTACGCGGCATCCTCGAGCTTGCGCGCATGGACGCTGAGATTGCCGTCCGTCGTGCGCATCAGCCGCTTCAGGTCGTTGAACGTCAGCGTGTCGTTGACCGCGAGCGCGCTCACGATCCCGAGCCGCATCCGCTCGTGGATGAGGCGGTCGAGACTCAGGGCGCCCGGCTCGGTCTTCTCGCCGGAGGTCGCCACGTCGAGCGGGCGCACCGTCCGGCCGTCGCGTCCACGTCCGCTTGCGCGCGCCGATTCGCTCGCGTGCTTCGCCGAACCGTGCTTAGCCACCGTGCCTCCGTGCGATCAGAATCCCGAAGAAGAGATGCAGCCCGCCGAACCCGGCGGCCATGCACGCCGTCGTCCACGCCGGCGGCGCGAAGAGCGCCACGGTGCCTACCGTCATGAACGCGATGCCCATTACCGGCACGATGCGCACGGAAAAGGTGCCCGCCGCCATCACGCCGATTCCGTAGAGGAGCATCCAGACGCCGGGGAGCAGGCCAATTAGTTCGTGCTCGTAGCAGACGAGGGTGAGGAGCGCGCCGAGGAACATCGGGGGCGCGAAACAGAACACGATCTTGCGCGCCGGCTCGGACCAGAGAGGCAGTCCGACGGAGCGAGCCTTGAGCGCCATCGTGTAGCAGGAGATGCCCACGGAGAGCACCGCCTCGCAGGTCCAGATGAAGACCCAGCGGGTCATGCTGTCCGTCGCCGCGGCGAGTCCCGCGGCGACGAGCGCGGTGAGGCCGATGAGGACGGTGCCCCAGCCGGAGACGGCGGTGAAGGTCGCCGCCGCCTCCATCGTCTCGCGGATGAAGCGGAGATTGTCCATCGCGCGAGCCTGCATCTCAGGCGGCTCGGGCGGACGGAGGGGGATGACGCGCGTCATGCGGGGAGAATGCAGCGTCGCGGTCAGTCTGTCAAGTGCTTTACGTTACAAAGCCGACGGGCCGGGCGGTGGATCGCTCGCCGGAAAGCTCTGCTCGCCCACGCTCTCCCTCGACGCGTTCCCGCTGGGAGCGTGAGCGAATTCGCTCACGATGGTGGCGCAGAAGCGCGGCAGGTCGTCCGGCTTCCGACTCGTGATCAGTCGGTCGTCTGTCCGCACCGGCTCGTCCACCCAGTCGCCCCCCGCATTGCGAATGTCCGTCTTGAGGCTGGGCCAGGAGGTCAGGGTTCGGCCGGCCACGGCATTCGCTTCCACGAGCATCCACGGCCCGTGACAGATCGCCGCCACCGGCTTGTCGGCGAGCATGAACTCGCGCACGAACTGCACGGCCTGCTCGTTCGTCCGCAACCGGTCCGGGTTGGCGACGCCCCCGGGCAGCAGCAGCGCATCATAGTCGCTCGGCCTCACGTTGCCGAGCACGCGATCGACCGGTAGCCGTGCGCCTTTCTCGTCGTGGTTCATCGCCTGGATCGACCCTTCCTCGGGGGCGATCAGATGCGTCACCGCCCCTGCAGCATCGAGCGCCTTGCGCGGCTCCTCCAGCTCGACCTGCTCCACTCCATCCGTCGCCAGGATGGCGACTCTGCGTCCCTTGAGCTCGGAATCCATGAAATCCTCGTGTGGTGACGGGATTAATCGGGTCAGGAACCGTGCCGGGGTCGAGTAAGTCAGTAGGTGGGTAGGCGTGTAGGTGGGGACCGCAACGACGAGGGCACACCGGGCTGTTCCGGTGTGCCCGTTCCGAATTCCTACACACCTACCCACCTACCCGCCTACGCACCTACGTTAGACCCGTGCCCCTTCTTCCCATCCACGGCCACGACGCCTTGCGCTCGCGCTTCGACCAGGCGCTCCGACGCGATGCGCTACCCGGCTCGCTGCTGCTTCACGGGCCGGCGGGCATCGGCAAGCAGCGGCTCGCCCTTTGGCTCGGCCAGCGGCTGGTCTGCGAGGGCCTCGAGCCACGCCCCTGCGGGAGCTGCCAGCATTGCCGTTACGCGCTGGCGGGCACCCATCCTGACGTCCACTGGTTCTTCCCTCGCCCGCGACTCAAGGACGGCGACGCGACGCCGGAAAAGATCGAGGATGACTTCCGCGAGGCGATCGGCGAGCGCATCGCGACCGGCGCGTACGCGCCCGCGCCGCCGGGGGAAGGGATCTTCGTATCGACCATCCGCGCTATCGTGCACTCGGCGGTCATGGCGCCGGCCCTTGCTGCCCGGAAGGTCTACATTCTCGGCGAGGCCGAGCGAATGGTCCTCCGCGAGGATGCCGAGGAGGCTGCCGGTGCCTTCCTGAAGCTGCTCGAGGAGCCGCCGGGGCGCGCCAACCTCATTCTCACCTCCAGCGAGCCGGGGGCGCTCATCCCAACCATCCGTTCGCGCTTGGTGGCCGTTCGGGTGCCTCCATTGGGTGCGGACGACGTGGACGCGGTGCTCGCCGAGCCGGCCATGCGCGCGGCCATTCTAGCCGCCGGCGGCCCCGCGACGGCCGCCGAGCAGCGACGACTCGCCGCCGGCGCCCCTGGTGTGCTCCTCGCTGGCGGAGAATGGGGCGAAGCACTGTCGCGGGCGCGACGGATGCTCGACGCGGCATCCAGCCACGACCGGAGGGAGCACATGAGGACCGCATTGACCCAGGGGAGCAGCAAGGCGCGTGGAGCGTTCAGCACGGCCCTCGACGCGCTCACTACCCTTCTTCACGAGCGGGTTCGCGATGCCGCCGACCGCGGCAACGTGCCGGTAGCCACCTCCGCCGTTCGGGCGCTCGACGAGGTCGAGCTGGCCAAGGAGCGCGCCTCCGGTAACGTGAGCCCCCAATTGATCACGAGCGAGCTGCTTCGGAAGCTCGAGGGACTCCTCGCATGACGGCCGGCGAGCGGGACCGCCTCACTCACATAGGCGGTGATGGCACCGCCCGTATGGTCGATGTCGGCGCCAAGGACCAGACGGACCGAATGGCGCGTGCCACCGGCTGGATCTCCATGACCAGGGCAACTCTCGATGCGATCACGGCGAACTCCGTCGCCAAGGGGGATGTCCTCGCCGTGGCGCGGCTCGCCGGAATCATGGCGGCCAAGCGGACCTCCGACCTCATCCCGCTCTGCCACCCGCTCCCCCTCACCGATGTTGCGGTCGATCTGGTGACCGATCCCACCCTTCCTGGGGTGCGTGTCGAGGCGATTGCGCGAACGATCGGCCGCACCGGAGTCGAGATGGAAGCGCTCACAGCCGCGAGCGTCGCGCTCCTGACGGTCTACGACATGGCAAAGGCAATGGATCGAGCCATGAGAATCGGCGATATATCGTTGGCCGAGAAGTCGGGAGGGGTGAGCGGCGACTACGCAAGGGGTTGATAGGCGGCGCCTGGCCCTGTATCCTGCAGGAGCAGCGAGCTGGACTGATGTAGCCTAACCCTTTACCAGGGTTCGACTTAATGAAGAATCTCCGAGGCACGTACGTGCATCGCGGGGACGCCCGCCGGCGCCGCAGCCGCATGAAGCAGACAGTTCTTGCGCTCGGTTTCTTCGGCGCCACCGCGTTCATACTGGCGAATCGGCAGCCCGCAACCACCGATGCCGAGGCAGCCCCCGTGAAGAGCTCGGGCAGCTTCCTGGTCCACCTCGGATCGACCAGCTCCCTCACCGCGCGCCTCGATTCCATGCGCGGAGAGCTGGACTTGGCTCACGCCCAGCTCGACCGGTCGGCCAAGATCTTCGCCTATTCGAGCCAGTACAGGATCGGAGCGGACCTCGCGGCCAACATCGTCGACGTGTCGTCAGCCGAGGGGATCGATCCGGAGCTCGCCTTCCGGTTGGTCAAGCTCGAGAGCGACTTCAACACCCACGCGACCAGCCCGGTTGGGGCGATCGGGCTGACCCAGGTCATGCCGGCCACGGCGCGCTACTATGTAAAGGGAATCACCCGCGAAGGTCTCTATGACCCGACGACCAATCTGCGCGTCGGCTTCCGCTATCTTCGCGGTCTGGTGCGGGAGTACCACGGCGACGTGAACCTCGCCCTCCTCGTCTACAATCGGGGCCCCGTCGCGGTTCAGAAGGCGCGTGCCGGAGGCGACGACCCGTCCAATGGCTACGACCGGATCCTCACCAAGGGCTATCGCGGCAAGGGAACGGTCGAGTAGCCTCGACCTATCCTCGCCGCGTCTTGGTCCTGGACCGGCTCGTCTTCGCCTTCAACGTGGGTGAGGATCCACTCACGATGAGGCTCTGACCGGGGAAGATCAGCGCCTTCTTCATGCCGTTCAGGTGCATGAGCCGCTGGGTCGTCGTGCCGTACTTGAGTGCGATCCCACCGACGGTCTCTCCGCGCTTCACGATGTGGGTCTTCACGCCACGAATGCCGCTGGAGTACTTCTCGATCGCCGGATCGGGAACGTCGAGCGCCGCCAGCGCGACGGCTCGTGACGGAATGAGGATCTCCTGTCCTGGCACGAGTCGCCCGCTCGGATGGAGCCGTCGCAGGTTGGGGTTGAACGTCACCAGTGTGCGCGACGAGACGTGGTTGCGCTCGGCCATCCGGTCGACGGTGTCACCCTTCTTCGACTCCACGACGTGCGTCGCCACCCGTTCCTCTTTCGGTCGCGCGGCGAGGCTGCTGTCGAACCCGGCACCAGCGCCGACGGGAACTCGTATCGCATACGCCACGCGGGGCGGTGTCATTCCGCGCAGGATCTGTGGATTCAGCTCTTTCAGCTGAGCGATCGTGCAGTGGCTCGCCGCGGCGATCGCCGCGAGCGGGGTGGCAGGGGGCGCCATCACCGAGTCGTAGACGAACGGCGGTTGCGGGTGAAGTGTCAGCCCGTAGCGCGCCGGCTCCTTGGCGATCAGCGCCGCGGCGATGAGCTGGGGGACGTACTCGCGAGTCTCGTTGCGCAGATAGTCCTTCCCGGCGAGAACGAAGAAGGCGTCCTCGCCCTGAGCGTTCTCGAGGTCGTCAGCGTACCGAGCGAGTCCCCGTGCTACCCGGCCCGGGCCGCCGTTGTACGCGGCCGCGGCCAGGTACAGCGACCCGAACTGGTCCTTCATCCCCTTGATGAAGCGCACCGCAGCGCCGGTGGACTTCACCGGATCGCGGCGCTCGTCGACCCACCAGTCGACGCGCATACCCATGTCCCGGGCGGTCGACGTCATGAATTGCCACATTCCCACCGCCGCAGCGCGGGAGTAGGCATTGTTGTCGAATCCGCTCTCGATCAGCGCCAGGTAGTACATGTCCTCGGGCAGCCCGCCCGCCTTCATCTTGGCCCGAATCATCGGCTCGAAGCGGGCGCCGACGTCGAGACGCGCCGCGATGTGCTCCTTCGACGGGCCGGAGAACATGGCCACGTAGTGCGCCACCCGGTCCTCGGTCGCGTACGACTCCACGTCCATGTCCCACGTCGGCTCCTCGGCCGCCGAGTCGAGCTTGGGCGGCGGAAGGAGAACGAGCGAATCGCCGAACACCTCGATCGCACGCCGCTTCACTTCGGTACTGTTCACCATCGGGCCGGCCGACATCGGCTCGCCGGCTGGGGTGACCGTGCCGGCCGCGTCGTGTATCTCGGGGGCAAGCTCACTCGGCGAGACCGTCGTCGGCGCAACGGTGGTCGGCCTGGCATCGTCGGCGCGGGACGGCTGAGGGGCGGCGTTCGGATGGAGGGCGCAGCCCGCCAGGGCGATCGTGGCGAGAAGTAGGGCCTGAAGTCGCAACGTACGATCTCCTGTGATTGCGACCGCCTGGAGGGACCGAAGAGGCAGCGCGATTGTCAGCAGCGGGAGGACGAGAAAGCTAGCGCGCCGTGATGAAGTTGCCGAGGATGCGATTGGTGGCGTTCAGGACGGCGAGTGCAGCGCCTCGAACCATGTCCCCATCGGCGAGGTAGCAGCCGAGCAGCCGATCCGGGCCTTCGTCTCCCTTCTGAATCAGGGAGGTGATGACGACGTTGGCATCGAAGGCACGAACGACTTTCACGCCGACGAGCTCGAAGGTGATGGCCCGCTCGGTGAACGCTTCCAGCGCCCTGATCGCCGCCTCGGCGCCGAGACGGCTGTCGCCCGCGGGGCTCGACTGACCTTCGGACCGCCCGGTGACCGTCTCGCCAGGGCCGAGCTCGAGCACGACCTGGCATGTCACGCGACCGGCGGGCGAGCGTTCTATGGAGAACCCCGTGAAGCGGAGCCGTTCGCGGCGAACGACGGTATTGTTGGCAGCGCGGGGGGCGCCGGCCTCGCGATCGGGATTCATCGCAGGCATCTCGGTGAAGGTCGGTGTGGCCGAGAACAAGGTGTGGCGGACCTCGTCGCCCGCGTTGAGTAACGAACCAAATCACAAAACGCAACGTCGGCGAGCTATCCCCATTCCGGTTCGGCGGTATATTCGGTTCATGCGCGTTCACCGACTCGTGGCGACGGTTTTCCTCGTCGCGCTCAGCCTTCCCGCGCCGGCGATGGCCCAACACCAGCCGGGCGACGTCGCCTCCCTGGCGGCGCGGATTCGTGACCGGATCGCCCAGGTGCCGGGGGCCGAGGCGGCGGTGAGCTATCGCGACCTGGCCAGCGGCGACTCCCTGGACATCGGTGCCGACGTGGAGTTTCACGCTGCCAGCACGATGAAGATCCCGGTGATGCTCGAGGTCCTTCGCGACGTCGAGGCCGGACAGCTCGGCCTCGATCAGGGCATCCTCCTCGTCAACCGGTTCCACTCCATCGTCGACGGCTCAGCCTATTCGCTCGACGCGGGCGACGACAGCGACTCGCTGATGTATACCCGAATCGGACAGCGGGTGCCGGTGCGCGAACTGCTCGAGCGGATGATCGTGAGGTCGAGCAATCTCGCTACGAATGCCCTCGTCGCGCTGGTCGGGGCCGATCGGGCGAATGGAACCGCTCACTCGCTCGGTGCGAGCCGGATCCACGTGCTCCGCGGGGTGGAGGACATCAAGGCATTCGACGCAGGGCTCAACAACACCACGACGTCGGGCGACCTCGCGATCTTGCTCGAGCGCATCGAGCGGAGGGAAGCCTTGAGCGCGTCCAGCGCCCAGCTGATGAAAGACATCCTGCTGCGACAGGAGCTGAACGAGGAGATTCCGGCCGGCCTGCCGCCAGGAACGCCGGTCGCCCACAAGACGGGCTCGATCACGGCGACGCTGCACGATGCGGCGATCGTCTATCCGCCGGGCCGGCGGCCTTACGTGCTGGTCGTCCTGACGCGGAAAATCCCCCAGGAGGCCACCGCGCGTCAGCTCATCGTCGACATCTCGCGCATGGTCTGGGACCATTCCACCTTCAGCTCGACCGCGGCGGGGAGCTCCCGGTGAAAGTCGCGTTTGCCTGTGACCACGCGGGATGGCCGCTGCGCGACCGCGTGTTCCGCGAGCTGACGTCGGCCGGTCACGTCGTGGTGGATTGCGGAAGCGCGCAGCTCGTCCCGGGCGACGATTATCCCGATGCCGCAGCCGCCTTGTCGCGGTCGATTCTCGACGGCCGGGCCGAGCGCGGCGTTCTCGTCTGCGGAAGCGGCGTGGGGGCGGGAGTGGCGGCGAACAAGATCCATGGCATTCGCGCCTCGATGTGCCACGACAGCTTCTCGGCGCGGCAGGGCGTGGAGGACGACGACATGAACGTCCTCTGCCTTGGCGCGCGGGTGATCGGCGAGGAACTGGCGGCGGACCTGGTGAAGGATTTCGTCGCCGCGCGGTTTTCCGGCGCCGAGCGTCACCGCCGCCGGCTCGGCAAGATCAGGCTGCTGGAGGACAGCGGGGCGCCCTAGCGTCGCTGGCGCGCTCGGCACTAGGCACTAGCTTTGCGAGTGTGAGCCACGTCACAACGCCTCACTTCCCTTTTCCGCGATTCGTGGAACCATCGGCGCCGACGGGCCAGACTCTCCTTCTGGTCGAGGACAACGAGGACAACCGGATCATCTACTCCACGGTGCTCAGGCACCTCGGCTACGAGGTGGTGGAAGCGCTCGATGGGGTCCAGGCGATCTCGCTCGCCCGCAGCGTCCTGCCCGATCTGATCCTGATGGACATTTCCATCCCCGAGATCGATGGATGGGAGGCGACGCGGATCCTTCGGCAGGATCCGACGACGAGGGACATTCCGATCGTCGCGCTCACCGCGCACGCGCTCGCCGATGACCGGGAGAAGGCGACGGCGCTCGGCTTCACCTCTTATCTCGCCAAGCCCGTCGAGCCCCGCGCGGTAGTCGCGGAGGTGCGGCGCTGGATAGGCGGACCGGCCGGAGCGCCTCCCGCTGCCGGTTGAGACCACCGGCGACGCACGGCCGCCCAGGTGGCGGCGCGCAGCGCTTGGCATCGGAGCCGCCTACCTGGGTGCCTGGGTGGTGGGAGTCGGCTTCGGCCTTCTGCTCGAGGCGGAAGGGGTATGGAGCGGCGCGCCGTGGGAGCGAGCGACGCTTCGATGGTTCCACGACCGGCCCCTGCCGCACTGGCTCGACGTGATGATGCTCGCCGCGCCCCTGTTCGGGACGAACCTCACCGTTCTGCCGGCGATGCTCATCCTCGGCTGGTGGCTCTGGCGGGAGCGCCATGAGCCGGTGCTCGGCGCGCATCTGCTGATCGTCGCCGTGGGGTCGCTGTCGCTCAACCCGACGATGAAGTACCTGCTCGACCGCGACCGGCCGGCGCTCTTTCCACTGCGCGGGATGTACGACTGGGCGTCGTACCCGAGTGGACATGCGATCCTCACCACCGCGCTCTACTTCACGCTCGCGCTGATGCTGCTACGCTCGCGCGGCTGGCGGTGGCCGTTCGTCGTGGCGCCGGCGATCGTCGTGCTCACCTGCTATTCGCGCCTCTACCTCTCGGTGCACTGGCCGACCGACCTGATCGGCGGGTTGCTGATCGGAGTCGTCTGGCTGCTCGGCACCTGGCGAGCCTTCAGCGAGCTGGAATCAGCCGCGCTGGTTCGCGAGCGGCGACAGCATGATCGGCGGCGCGCGGAACGTTAGCGTTGACGCCGGTGCTGAGTGCTCCGCCCCTCCAGCTCAATCCCCCGCCGGCTCCGGTGCCGCTCCCGCCTCCACCGAGCGGCGGCGGTGGCGTCCCCGCTCGGCGAACCAGCTCTGCAGCTCGTCGAGGTAGGTATAGAAGACCGGGGTGACGTAGAGCGTCACGAGCTGCGAGAAAGCGAGTCCCCCGACCACGGCCACGCCGAGTGGCCGGCGGCTCGCGGCGCCGGCACCCCAGCCGATGGCGATCGGCAGCGCGCCCATCAGCGCGGCCATCGTCGTCATCATGATGGGACGAAAACGGACGCTGGCCGCTTCGACGATCGCCGCGGACGGCTGCATCTGCCTCGTTCGCTGGGCCTCGAGGGCGAAGTCGATCATCATGATCGCGTTCTTCTCCACGATGCCGATCAGCATGATCATTCCGACGAAACCGTACACGTCGAGATCGAGCCGAAAGATCAGAAGGGTCAGGAGAGCGCCGAACACGGCGAACGGCAGGCCCGAGAGGATCGTGACGGGATGAATGAAGCTCTCGTACAGCACGCCGAGGATCACGTAGATCACGAACACCGCCAGCACGAGCAGGATCACGAGGCCCTGCTGCGTCGTCCGGAACGCTTCCGCGGTGCCGGCAAAGCTGCCGACGACCGACGACGGGAGCACCTCCTTCGCCGTGTTCTCGACGTCAACGAGCGCCGAACCGAGCGAGACGCCTGGCGCGAGATCGAACGAGATCGTGACTGCGGGAAGCTGACCGGAGTGGTTGACCGTCACGGGACCGACGCCCTCGTGGAATGAGGCGACGGTGCTCAGCGGCACCACCTTCCCCTGCGTCGAGCGTACCCAGAGCTTGCCGAGCGATGCGATGTCCTGCTGGAACTCGGGCAGGAGCTCCATCACGACCCAGTAGTTGTTGGTCGAGGTGTAGATCGTCGAGACCTGCTTCTGCCCGAAGGCATCGTACAGGGTATTCTCGATCTCCGAGGCGGAGACGCCGAGCTGGCCGGCCCGCTCACGGTCGATGTCCACGGTGACCTGTGGGTTGTCGATCAGCAGGTCGCTCGTGACGTTGACGAGCGAGGGAAGTTGGCGGAGCCGCGCTTCCAGCGTCCGCGCGACGCGGTCGAGCGCGTCGATGTCGCCCGAGACGAGCGTGTATTGGTAGAGGCTCTTCGACGCGAGGCCGCCGATGGATATCGCCGGCGGGTTCTGGATGAACAGCTTGATGTCGGGGATGCGAAGCGCCGTATCCTCGAGCGCTCGTCCGACCTCATCGGCGCTGTGCGAGCGATCGCTCAGCGGTGCGAGGTCGATCGTCAGCTGCCCCTGGTTCGCCGCGGCCGAGGTGCCGACCGACGAAGTGACCGAGCGGACGTCGGGATCGCGAGCGATAGCCGCTGCGAGGAGCTGCTGGTCGTCGACGAGCGTGGCGAACGACACTCCCTCCGCGGCCTCGGTGGTGGCGAGGAGCTGGCCGGTATCGTCGGTCGGGAAAAGTCCCTTCGGCGCGAAGGCAAAGAGAATCCCGGTGAGTACGAGGATGACGAAGGAGAAGACGAGCGTTGCGCGCCGCCGCGCCATGACCCAGGTGAGGCTGCCCTCGTAGCCTTTCAGCAAGCGGTCGAACAGCCGCTCCGTGGTCAGGTAAAATCGACCCTGCTCCTTACCGTGACTCGAGCGGAGGAACCGGCTCGACAGCATCGGCGTCAGCGTGAGCGAGACCACGCCGGAGACGAGGATCGCCACGCCGATCGTGACGGCGAACTCGTGAAACAGCTTGCCGATGATCCCCCCCATGAAGAGGATCGGGATGAACACCGCGGCGAGGGAGAAGGTCATCGAGAGGATCGTGAACCCCACTTCCGCCGCGCCGTCGAGCGCCGCCTGCATCCGTGGCTTGCCCATCTCCAGGTGGCGAACGATGTTCTCCAGCATCACGATCGCGTCGTCGACGACGAATCCGACGGCGAGCGTCAGCGCCATCAGCGAGAGATTGTCCAGGCTGTAGTGCAGCAGGTACATCACCGAGAAGGTGCCGATGATGGACATCGGCAGCGCCAGGCTCGGGATGATCGTCGCCGAGAGATTTCGAAGGAACAGGAAGATGACGAGCACGACGAGCACGAGAGTGATCTCGAGCGTGAACGTCACGTCGTGGACGGACTCCTGGATCGAGATGGAGCGATCGTAAAGGACCTGCACCTTGACCGAGGGCGGAATGTCGCCCCGCACCCGGTCGAGCGCCGCCTTCACGTTGCTCGCGACGGCGACGGTGTTGGTTCCCGGTTGCCGCTGGATGGCGAGGACGATGGACCGCGACGCGCCGTACCAGCTCGCAGTCTTGTTGTTCTGCACGTCGTCGGTGATCCGACCGAGCTCGCTCAGATGCACCGGCGCGCCATTTCGGTAGGCGACGACGAGGTCACGGAACTCGTCGGCCGTCTGGAGCTGGCCGGACGCCTGGATGGTCAGCGCCGTCTTCGGACCCCATAGCACTCCCGTCGGCAGGTTCACGTTCTGGCTGGAGATCGCCGTCGCCACATCCTCGAGCGCGAGATTGCGTGTCGCGAGCTGCGACGGGTCGAGCTGCACCCGCACCGCGTACTTCTGAGCGCCGTACACGAGCACCTGGGCCACGCCACCCACCGTCGACAGCCGCTGGGCGATCGTCGTTTCGGCGAACTCGTTGAGCGCCGAGAGGGGCAACTGATCCGAGGTCAGGGCAAGCGTGAGGATCGGCGCACCGGCGGGATTCGTCTTCTGATACGACGGCGGCAGGATCCCCTGCGGGAGCCCGCGCAGCGTCTGCGTGATCGACGCCTGCACGTCCTGCGCGGCGGCATCGATGTCGCGGTCGAGCGAGAACTGGATGACGATCTGCGTCTGCCCGAGGCTCGACGTCGACGTCATGTTGTCGATGCCGGCGATGGTGGAGAATTGCTTCTCCAGAGGGGTTGCGACTGTCGCTGCCATCGTCTCCGGGCTCGCACCCGGCAGGATGGCGGTGACGGTGATCGTCGGGAAATCCACGTTCGGCAGGTCGCTCACCGGCAGCTTGCGGTAGGCGACGATACCGAAGAAGAGGATCGCAACCATGACGAGGGTCGTCATGACCGGACGCTTGATGAACAGCGTCGTGATGTTCATGCCGTCACGGCTTCCTTCTCATGGGACGACCAGGGAAGCCTGTCGGAGAGAGTGCCGAGCCACGACTGGAGATCATCGAGGTAGGTGTAGAACACGGGGGTGACGAACAGCGTCACGATCTGTGAGAAG
Organism: Gemmatimonadales bacterium; assembly: GCA_044449225.1. Taxonomy (GTDB): domain Bacteria; phylum Gemmatimonadota; class Gemmatimonadetes; order Gemmatimonadales; family Gemmatimonadaceae; genus AG11. The sequence continues at coordinate 23,577 of JBIOHU010000006.1, forward strand.
GCGAGGCCCCCGACGACGGCGATGCCGAGCGGCCGGCGCGACGCCGCGCTGGCGCCGACCCCGATGGCGATCGGCAGCGTACCGGCGATCGCGGCGACCGTCGTCATCATGATCGGGCGAAAGCGCACGCTCGCCGCCTCGGCAATCGCCCGCGCCGGCGTCGTGTGGCCGGCACGCTCGCGCTCGATCGCGAAGTCGATCATCATGATCGCGTTCTTCTTCACGATCCCGATCAGCATGATCACGCCCACGTAGCCGTACACGTCGAGCTGCTGGCCGGTGACGGTGAGCGCGAACAGCGCCCCGAATGCCGCGAACGGCAGTCCGGTGAGGATCGTCACCGGATGGACGAAGCTCTCGTAGAGGATGCCGAGAATGATGTAGATGACGAAGACGGTGATGAGCAGCAGTACGCCGAGCCCCTTTTGCGAGTCCTGGAATGCCTGCGCCGTGCCGGAGAAGTTGGCCGTGATGCTCGCGTCGAGCGTGCGCTGGGCGAGCTTCTCCACCTCGGCGACCGCGGCGCCGAGATCACCGTTCGGCGGCAGGTTGAACGAGATCGTCACCGACGCCAGCTGGCCCGAATGCGCGATGCTCTGCGGACCGACCCCCTCGGAGAACGTCGTCACGTCGGAGAGCGGCACGAGCTTTCCCTGCGCGCTCGTGACGTACACCTTCGCCAGCGACGACATGTCCACCTGGTCCTCGGGCCGGATCTGCATCACCACCCAGTACTCGTTGGTCGGCGTATAGATCGTGCTCGCCTGCTGCTCGCTGAAGGCGTTGGCGAGCGCGCGCTGGATCGCCAACGGGGTCACGCCGAGCATCGCCGCCCGGTCGCGCATGATGCGGACGTTCACGACGGGATTCTTGTTCTCCAAGTCGCTGTTGACGTCGGTGATCAGCGGCAGCCCGCGCATCGCCCGCTCCAGCCGCTGGGCACCCGCGTAGAGCTTCGTGACGTCGTTCCCCTGGAGCGTGTATTGATACTGCGTCCGCGAACCGCGGCCGCCGATGCGGATGCTTGGCGGATTCGCGATGAAGACGTCAAGTCCCGGAATGCCGCTCAGCCGGCGCGTCAGCTCCTGCACCATGTGGTCGGCATCCGGCCGCTTTCCCTGCGGCTTGAGCACGATGCTGATGTTCCCCCCACTGCCGCCGCCGATCGACGACATGTAGGCATCGACGAAGGTATCGCGCGCGATGATCGCGTTGGCCTTCTGCTGCAGGCGCACCATCTCGGGGAACGACGTCCCCTGCGCTGCCCGCGTGCTGGCGTTGAGCAGCCCGGTGTCGTCGCTCGGGAAGAGACCCTTGGGAATGCGCACGAACAGGTAGCCGGTGACGACGAGGATCAGCACCGAGAAGAGGAGAGTCAGCGGCAGGCGCGCCATCACCCAGCCGAGCGCCCGCTCGTAGCCGTGCAGCATCCGCTGGAACGCGCGCTCGGTGGCGTTGAACAGGCGACCGTGCCGCTGCGCCGACTGCGGTTTGAGGAAGCGCGCGCACAGCATCGGGGTCAGCGTCAGCGACACCAGTCCCGAGACGAGGATCGCGGCGCTGATCGTGATCGCGAATTCGCGGAACAGGCGGCCGATCACGCCGCCCATGAAGATCAGCGGAATGAAGACCGCGGCGAGCGACAGGGTCATCGAGAGAATGGTGAACCCGACCTCCTCCGCGCCGTCGAGCGCCGCCTGCATCGGCGGCTCGCCGCGCTCGATGTGGCGCACGATGTTCTCCAGCATCACGATCGCGTCGTCGACCACGAAGCCGACGGCGAGCGTCAGCGCCATCAGCGACAGGTTGTCGATGCTGAAGTTCAGCGTGTACATCACCGAGAAGGTCCCGACGATCGCCATCGGCAGAGTCAGGCTCGGGATCATCGTCGCCGTCACATTGCGCAGGAAGACGAAGATCACCATCACGACGAGGATCAGCGCGACGACGAGAGTGAACTTCACGTCGCTCACCGAGTTCTGGATCCCCTCCGACCGGTCGTAGCGCAGGATGACGTTCACCGACGGCGGCAGGCTCGGCTTGAGCTCGGCCAGCGCCGCCTTCACCGCCGTCGCCACCTCGACCGTGTTCGTACCCGGCTGGCGCATCACGGCGAGGACGATCGACCGCTCGCCGTTGTACCAGCTCGCGTTGCGCTCGTTCTGGATCCCGTCGAACACCCGGCCGAGATCGCCGAGGTGGACCGGCGCACCGTTCCGGTTGGCGACCACCATGTTCCGGAACTGCGTCGCGTTCTGGAGCTGCCCGCTGGCCAGAATCGTCAGCGTGCGGTCTCTCCCGTACAGGACGCCGGTCGGCAGGGTGACGTTGTTCGAGCGCACCGCCTGGGCGATCTCGTTCACGCTCAGACCGCGCGCCGTGAGCTGCGCCGGATCGAGCTCGACCCGCACGGCGTACTTCGCCGACCCGAACACGTTGACCTGCGACACGCCTTCCACCATCGACAGCCGTTGGCCGATCGTCGTCTCCGCTACCTCGTCGAGCGCCGTCAGCGACATGGCGCTCGACGTGAGCGCGAAAAAGAGGATCGGCGACGCCGCCGGGTTCTGCTTCCGGTACGACGGGGGGATGATCGTCGACGGAAGGAACGCGAGGGTGGCGGAGATCGCCGCGTTGACGTCCTGCGCGGCCGCATCGATGTCGCGATCGGGAGAGAACTGCAGGGTGACGTGAGTGCCGCCGAGCGAGCTGCTCGACGTGATGTTGTCGATGCCGGCGATGGCCGAAAAGGACTTCTCCAGCGGCGTGGCGACCGTCGCCGCCATCGTCTCGGCGCTCGCTCCGGGCAGGTTCGCCGAGACGTCGATCGTCGGATAGTCCACCGCCGGCAGGTCGCTCACGGTCAGCTTCCGGTACGACGCGATGCCGAACACGAGGATCGCCGCCATGAGCAGCGTCGTCATGACGGGACGACGGATGAACAACGCGGTGAAGTTCACGCCCTCCTCCCGCGCTACGGCGTCGGCCGGCGCCGGCCGCCAGGGCGGCCGGCCTGACGCCCCGCCGCCGGTGCACCCTGCGGCGTGGTCAGCGTCACCTTCGCATTCGGCGTCAACCGCGCCTGGCCGTCAGTGACCACCTGTTCGCCCTCACGCAGCCCGTTCGCGATGACGATCAGCGACTCCGCCGTTCGCTCGACCGTGACCGGCCGCTGTTCCGCTGTTCCGCTGTCCGTCACCACGTACACGTACTGTCCCTGCTGTCCGGTGACGACGGCCGACGCCGGCACGACGAGCGCATTCTGCTCGACGAACAGCTCCAGCTGCGTGGCGACGAACTCGCCGGCCCACAGGCGCCGGTTCGGGTTGGGAAACGTCGCCTTGAGCAGCACGGTTCCCGTCGTCGTGTCCACCGCGTTGTCGATGAAGTAGAGCGAGCCATGTTCCGGCTGACTGATCGCCGTGAGCTGCGACGACGGACTGCCGGTCGGCCCCTGCGGCGCGCCGGCCCCCTGCTCCCCTCCGCCCGGCGGCGAGGCAGGATCTCCACCGCCGACGTTGAGGCCGATTGGCGATGCGGCGCTCGAGTCGACCGGGCTGTTCGTCCCCGTATTGGGAGTCGCCGTCACGACGAGGCCGCCGGTGGTGCCGTACTTCTGCAACAGCGGAAGCTGCGTGGACGGAATGGCGAACCGGACGAGGATCGGACTGATCTGGTTGATCACGACGAGCGGCGTGTTCCCCCCCGCGCTGACGAGGTTCCCCTCCCGCACCAGCAATGCTCCCGTACGCCCGGCGATGGGCGCACGAATCGTCGTGTTGTCGAGGTTGAACCGTGCGTTCGCCACCGCCGCTTCGTCCGAAGCCACCGTCGCGCGACTGGCCTCCGCGGTGGCGCGCATCTGATCGGCCTGCTCCCTGGTGACGTAATCCTGCTGCGCGAGCGAGGCGTAGCGCTGGTACTCGCGCTCCGCGTTGGCCGCTGTGGCGCGATCGCGCGACAGGGCGGCTGTGGCCTGCTGATACGCTGCCTGGTACGGTCGCGGATCGATCTCGAACAGCACCTGTCCCTTCGTCACGTCCTGGCCCTCGCGGAAGGCGACGCGCCGGATCAGTCCCGCCACCTGCGCCGCGACGTTCGCCGCCTGGAACGGCGTCACCACTCCGTTCGCCTCGACGGTGTACGGCACGTCGGTCTTCCGCGCCTTTGCGACGACCACGGGAATGGCCGGCCGCGAGCGCGGCCCCTGGCTCTTGGAGCAGGCCTCCGCCAGGGCGACGAGGACGAGGGCGCCGAGCAGGACGGAGCGCGAGCGCTGGAACGAAGACATGGACAGGTGCGGGATACGGGCGGTAGTCATCGACGAATTCTGGTGGAATCCGTCGAGAGCGGAATCGGCGACTCGCCGCGCGGGCCGAGCACCCCGACGTCGTGCGCGAGTTGGGCGAGGGCGGTGGACCAGATCCAGCGCGACTGCGCCTGCTGCGCGCGAGCGCTGGCCAGCGCGGTCTGTGCGGTGATGAGATCGAGAATCGTGCCCACGCCGCCGCGGTATCTGGCGCGAGCCGCGACTTCCGAGCGCGACGCGCTGACGAGCAGGACGTCCGCCGTGCGTGCCCGCTGGGTCGCCGTCTGGAGCGTGTAGTAGGACGTGTACACCTGCTGCGCCACCTCGGTTCGCAGCAGGCTCGCCCGCGCGGTCGAGGCGTCGACCTGCGCCCGCGCCGCCATCACGTTGTACGGTCGCGCGAGGTTGAACAGCGGAATCGCGACGCCGAGCGTCACCCCGAAGTTGTATCCGGTGGCGTTCCGCTGGCTCGAGTATGGATGAGTGTAGGTCGAGCCCAGCGACAGCGACGGCAGCTCGGTCGACCGCGCGACGCGCACCTCCGCCTGCGCCTGGAGAATCTGCACCCGCGCCGCGGCGAGATCGGGACGGTTCTCGAGGGCACGGTCGATCAACGTATCCACGTCGGCAGCGACGAGCGCGACGGGGACCGAGTCGCTCACCGGTGCGAGCGCGTACGGCGCGCTGGCCTGCAGCCCCATCGCCGTCGCGAGCGCTCCGCGGCCGATCTGGAAGTTGCCCTCGGCGGTCTCGAGGTCGAGCTCGGCCTGGGCGCGCAGCGTCTCCGCCTGCAGGACGTCGGCGATGGTGGCGACGCCGGCCTGGTTCCGTTGTCGCGCCGAGGCGAGGTTCGTGTCCGCTTCCGCGAGAGTCAGTCGTGTCGCCACCGCGAGGTTGCGCAGCGCCTGATAGTTGAAGTAGGCCGCCTCGACCTGCAGGGCGACGTCCTGCAGCGTCGCATTGTGAGTCAGGTCCAGCGCCATCGCCGCCGATCGAGCCGCCGACACTGTCCCACTCCGTCCGCCGAAGTCGAAGAGCAGGTAGGACAGCGACACCGCCGGGGTGATCGACCGGCGCGTCCCCACTCCGCCCAGAGTCTGTCCGATCGCGGTCTGCGAGTAGGCCGCGTTGGCTGACGCGTCCACGGTGGGGATGTAGGACGCAGACGCCGCCCCGTATGCATCCGCGCCTGCCCGCGCCTGCGCCCAGGAGAGCTGCGTCTGCGGGTTATTGCGGAGCGCGACGTCGACGACGTCGCTCAACAGCAGCCCCTGGCTTCGCGCGGCGACGTCCGGCGGCAGGAGCGCGGTCGGGCCGACATGGGGGGCCGGCTCGCGGGGAACGGTCCCCCGCGGCGCTCGCCATGGCTCGCTCGACGAGGGGGGAGCGGCCGGCGCGCCATCGATGCGTGGCAGGGGGGCATGGGTGCACGCTCCCCCGCCGAGCACGACGAGGAGGGAAAGCGACCGATAAAACTGCAGCGGGCGGGAACTCCGCGGCCAACCGGAGCCCCGCCGCGCGATGTATTCCGACGCGAGCAAGCTGTTCACGTGCCTCTCGATCCAGTTCCTGATGGTGGAAGCGCGGGACGACCGCAGTCCCGCGCCTGCTCACAATACGCCGGATCGGGCAAATCCGCTGGTCACGGCGTCCGGCACAGGTCGTTACGTCACCCGCATCGAGGCGATACGTCGGACGTGATCGCCGTGCCAGCCCACGGAGTCAAGTGCCCGATGCGACATGACTTACGCGTGAACCCCGATCTGTCTCGATCTTGCTTTCAATGGAGGTGCAACCCGACGACAGTCCATCCATCTCTGCGGAGCCTGATCATGACGATGAATACTTCTCTCTCCTCGCTCACCAACCGGGCCAGGCTGAGCTTACGCCTCGTGCCGACGTTGTTCCTTCTCGCCGCCGCTGCCTGCGGTGGTGGTGGAGACATCGCGACGAACCCCGGCAATCCCGGGAATCCGGGCAATCCCGTGGTAACGACCTCGGTCACCATCCAGGGCACGGCGTTCAATCCGAACCAGATCCAGGTCTCGCCGGGCGCGACAGTGAGCTTCACGAACAACGACGGATTCGCTCACAACGTGACCTTCTCCAGTTCCGCCATCACGTCGATCACCGACTTTTCGACCGGCACCAAGTCGACGGCCATGCCGACGGCCGCCGGAACCTATGCGTTCCACTGCACGATTCACCCGAGCATGACGGGGACGGTGAAGGTCCAGTAGCCGTCGAGCGTGGCCTCTCGGTGGCGGTCCTCGCGGCTGCTGCCGGGCGGCGCGCCTAGCCCTGCTCGGCGATCCGCTGTTCCAGGGCGACGCGCTCGCGCGTCGCGCCCAGCCGGCCGAAGATCGCGATCGCCGCACGGGCGTCGTCGAGCGCGGCGGCGACGGCGCCTCGGCCCATCCACACGGAGACTCGATCGCGAAGTGTCTCGGCTTCGGTGAGGGCGTACCCGCGCGCGCGGGCGATATCGAGCGCACTGTCAAGCGCCTCGAGCGCCTCGTCGTAGCGCTGCTGGGCGCCGCACGCCGCTCCGACGAGCCGCCACGCGTCCGCTTCATTCTGCGGGTCGTCCAGAAGGGCGAGATCGTCGCGTGCCATTCTCGCCGTCGTTTCCGCCAGCACCGCGTCACCGCGCCGGAGCGCGACCTCGGCGCGACCGATTCGCCCCATCGCGACGAGCCGAGGCGCCGACCCGCCAGTGGCGTGCTCGATCGCCCGCCGTTCGTGCTCGTCCGACTGATCGAGCTCCCCCGTATCGCGGCAGGTAATGGCGAGGTTGTGATAAACTTCCGCCAGCATTCGCGGCTGTCCGATCCTCTGGAGCGTCGGGAGAGCGATGCGATAGTGCCACAACGCGTCCTCGTACCGTCCCTCGAGGTTCGCGATGGCGCCCAGGTTGTTCGTCGCCTGCGCCAGGAGACGTGGATCGTCATCCTGAGTGGCCAGTTCGAGCGCGATGTTCAGCGCGGTCTTCGCCTCGTCGAGCTCACCGAGAGCGAACGCGGCGACTCCCGTCATGTTCACGCCCTTTCGATACGTCCGATGATCGACATCGCCAGCCATCCCCGGGATGACGTCCCGGAGATACGTGAGGGCGCGTCGCTGCTCGCCCGATCGCACCAATGCCTCCGCGTACAGCAGCGCGTCGTCGCCGGAGATACGACGGTCGCTCGCGCATGGCTCGAGCAGCATCGCGACCTCGCGCCACGCTCCCGCCGCGGCGTGACGGCGCGCCGCTGAGATCGTGGAGTCGAGGGACGGGGACATGAGCGTCAGACTCGGTGCGTGGCCGTGATCAGAACATCAGCGCGTAGCCCGTGAAGCCGCCGAGTGATGCGTCGACCTCCTTCACGGGGGCGATCAGGGTGCTCGAGACCCTGTGCCATGGCTGAAAGGGAGACTCCTGCCGCCACACACTGAGGTTCGCCTCCATCGAGGCATCCCTCGCATCCACGACGCCATCGTAGTTCAGGTCGTCCCCGCACGCCGCGAAGGAGAGTTTGAGCGTCGGTTGGTCGCTGGCCGAGAAGACGAGTCCGGACGGCTGGAAATCGATCAGGAAGTGCGACTGGTCGGTGACCGTGAGAGTGATCAACACCGAATCACCCGCGGCGATGGCGCTTCCATCGGGGCGATTGACGAGCGAGGTCGCGCCGACGTGAAACTCGAGGAACTTCGTCGAGTCAGTTCGGCCCGGCCGCGCGCGGTACCAGACGTCCGCCTCGACGGCTGTGCCCTTCACCGCGTAGAAGCTCACCTGGGTCGTCGCGAGCGGCGGGGTCCCGTACGGGGTGCTGAGAAGGCGCAGATCGTTCGCCGCCCTCGTGTCCGTCGAGTCGGGAGCTGTCGAATCCGTGCACGAGAGCACGGCGAGAACCGCGACAGCGGCGAGAAGGCGCGTGGAGAATCGGAGCAGCGGCATGAGTCGACTCGACGTCCAGGGTGCAGGGTGAAAGGAATCAGGCACCGGGGGCCTCCTCGTCATCTTCGGCGTCGGCCTGCGATGCGTTGAGGAGCCGGTGCAGGCGCGGCCGCGAGATGCCCAGGCGTCGCGCTGCTTCGGTCTTGTTGCCACGACAAATCTCGAGCATCCGTGCGACCGCGGCCCGGTTCAACTCGAGCAGCGTCGCCGGAAAGGGCAGCTCGCCAGGCGCGGCGGTCGGCGCGGGAGCGACCTCGGCGACGTCGCTCTCCTCGATCGCCGGCCCGACGGAGAGCAGCACGGCGCGCTCGATCACGTTGCGCAGCTCCCGTACGTTACCGGGCCAGCGGCGCTCTCGAAGCGCCCGCACCGCCGCCGGCGTCAGCGCGGGCAGCGGCTGATCGTACTCCCGCGCGAACTTCTCGAGGAAGTATCGCGCGATCAGCAACACGTCGTCGTTCCGCGCCCGCAATGCCGGCAGCTCGATCGGCACCACGTTCAGGCGGTAGTACAGATCCTCGCGGAACTCGCCGCGCCGTACGGCCGCGGCAAGATCGACGTGAGTCGCCGCCACCAGGCGGACGTCGAACGGAATGGCGCGCGTGCCGCCGACCCGTCGCAACATCCGCTCCTCGAGGGCGCGCAGGATCTTTCCCTGCAGCGGCATCGCCAGATGCCCGATCTCGTCGAGGAAGAGCGTGCCGCCGTGCGCGAGCTCCATGAGGCCCGGCTTCGCCCCGACCGCGCCAGTGAACGCCCCCTTCTCGTGACCGAACAGCTCGCTCTCGAGCAGGTTCTCCGGAATGGCCGCGCAGTTCACGTCGACGAAGGGAGCCTCGCGGCGGGGCCCGTTGTAGTGGATCGCGCGCGCCAGCAGCTCTTTCCCCGTTCCCGTTTCACCGGTGATCAGCACCGTTACGGTCGGCCGCGGAATCACCCGCGCCGCACGCTCGAGCGCCGCGTGGAGCGACGCACTCACGCCAAGGATGCCGTCGAAGTGAAGCTTCGCTCGTTCTCCAGCGGCAAAGGCGGAGGCGTCGGCGTCGGCGCGGAGTCGCTCGGCGCCCTCGCGGAGCCACAAGCCGAGGAGAGCGAAGTCCTGCGGCAACGCGAAGTAGTCGTCCGCCCCGGCGCGAATCAGCGACGCGACGAGCCGATGGTCGGTTTCAGTGCCTACCACCGCGACGAGACGGTTGCCGCGCGGCATCGCCCGCAGCGTCGCCTCGAGCAATGCCTCGTCTCCGGCGGCAGCGATCAAAGTGACGACACCTCTGCGCGGCTGGAGCGCGGCGACCTCGCTGAACGGCGCGTAGGTCAGTCCGTGGGCCGCGGCGAGGCCTGGCCACTCGGCATGAAACGAGTCGGTGAGCGCGAGAACGCGAAGTTCGGCCAATCGAGGCTGGGTCGAGGCGGTGGTACGGCGCGGTACCGCGCCTGCATGGCCGTCCGGCGCCTGCGGGTGGGCGGTCGCCGGCGTCGCCCGTCCGGAGGCGGAGATGGAAGACGGCGCTGCGTTGACTCCTAACATCGACGACGAACGCGCCGAAGGCCAGCCAGGGGACGCGCCGGCAGGAAGCGATTCGGACCGCACGTGCCGCCTCCTGACTCTCTGGGGGATCCCGCATTCCGCACGCGCTACAGGCTGGCAGGGGCGGTGCCGCCGACCGCAGTGGGCCAGATGATGGGTAACCCATTGGCCGACACCACCTTGCGCCAGAGGGCGATGCGCGGCTCCGCACCCCGAGGCTCGAAACGTTACATCATCCGTAACGTCACGTATCGGCTCGGCGCAGAAGCAGCCAGCCGATCGTACCGGCGACGACCGACGCCATCAGGGTCGCGAGCTTCGCCGTTGCCAGAAGCGACGGTGAGCCACCGAACGCGAGGCCGGCGATGAACAGCGACATCGTGAAGCCGATCCCTCCGAGCCAGGCGGTACCGTGGATCAGCCGCCACGAGACGCCATCCGGCAGCGACGCGATGCCGCTGCGGACCGCGAGCCGGGCGGCGAGGAATATCCCGATCGGCTTGCCCAGCACGAGACCGCCCAGCACCCCGAGTGCGACCGGACTGGTGGCGAGGGAGATGCCGCCGCGAAGCGAGACGCCGGCGTTAGCCAGCGCGAACAGCGGCATGATGCCAAAGGTCACGATCGGCTGTAGACGATGCTCCAGTCGATCGAGTGGCGCGGCGGCGCCCCTCGATCGCGCCTCCTCTCCGGCTCCGTCCCGGGCCCGGGAAGGGACGGTGAATGCGAGCAGCACGCCGGCGACGGTGGCGTGGACACCGGACATCAACACGGCGGCCCAGAGTGCGATTCCGATGATCGCATACGCCCACGGAGTGCGAACGCCCGCCGCGTTCGCGCCGATCGATGCCGCCAATAAGGCGAGGGCGGCCCCGAGGGCGATCGGAGACAATGCCGCCGAGTAGAACAGCGCGATGACGAGCACCGCGCCGAGGTCATCGGCGATCGCCAGCGCCGACAGAAACACCCGAAGCGATGCCGGGATTCGTGGCCCGATCAGGGCGAGCGCGCCGAGGGCGAAGGCGATGTCCGTCGCCATGGGAATTCCCCAGCCGCGCGCACCGGTGCCGCCGGCGTTGATCAGTGCGTACAACAGCGCCGGCGCCAGCATTCCACCGGCGGCGGCGGCCACCGGCAGCGCGGCGCGGCGTCTCGACGCGAGCTCGCCGGCGAACAACTCGTGCTTGATCTCCAGGCCGACGACGAAGAAGAAGACGGCCATCAGGCCGTCGTTGACGATCAGACGCAGCGTGATCGTCGCGACGGTCGGACCGAGACCGGATGTGACCGACGTCACCCACAGCGCCTCGTAGCCGCTCCGCCACGGCGAGTTCGCCCATGCCATCGCGACGATGGCGCAGGCGAGGAGCACCAGGCCGCCGGCCGCTTCCATTCTCGCGAGGCCGTGAAGGCGTGTGACCATTCGATGGGCGACGCTGGATCGGGGCATCATCACGGTGAATTTCCGGGCCCTCCGGACGCGTGCGCCGGGACCGCCAGCGTGGCTCGAACCGGAGCGTCATGGTAGTTTTCCAGCATGACCCGGTAGCTCAATTGGTAGAGCAAGCGGCTTTTAACCGCTAGGTCGTGGGTTCGATTCCCACCCGGGTCACTGCGCGGAATCGGCTCATGAGCGTCCAGCCGCCAATTACCCAGCCCATGCGATCCGACGACACTCCCTCAGTTCGTCCCGTACGGTCGCTCCGCAAGTCTGCCCCGGGCGCAGAGCTCTACAAGCATCTGGTCGATACCGTCCGGGACTACGCGATCTTCGCCCTCGACTCGGCCGGCTACGTGCTGAGCTGGAATGCGGGAGCAGAGCGATTCAAGGGGTATGAGGCATCGGAGATCATCGGTCGCCACTTCTCGGTGTTTTATCCCGAGGAGGACATCGCCTCGGGAAAGCCACAGCTCGAGCTCGAGATCGCCGAGCGCGACGGGAGGGTGGAGGACGAGGGATGGCGTGTGCGCAAGGACGGCACACGCTTCTGGGCGAACGTCGTGATCACCGCGCTCCGGGCGCCCGACGGCACGTTGACAGGCTTCGCCAAGGTCACGCGCGATCTCACCGAGCGGCGCGCCGCGCACCTCCAGCAACTGAACGACGCGCGACGGCTCGCCGAGTCGCAGGAGGCGAATCGGACCAAGAGCGGCTTTCTCGCCGCGATGAGCCACGAGCTGCGGACGCCGCTCAACGCCATCGGTGGCTACGCGGAGCTCCTGCTCGCCGGCATCGGTGGCGAGATCTCGGATCAGCAGCGCCAGTACGTGGAGCGAATCCGCCAGGGACAAAAGCACCTTCTCGGCGTGATCAACGACATCCTCAACTTCTCGCGGATCGAGGCGGGGCAGCTGAAGTACGACACTCGCGCACACGCCCTGCAGGCCATCGTCGGAAACGTACTCCCGCTGATCGAGCCGCAGGCGACGAGCCGGTCGATACGACTCGAACAGATCGCCGGCGCGGAACCTCACGTCATGGCCGACCGGGCCAAGGTCGAGCAGATCCTCCTCAACCTGCTCTCGAACGCCGTCAAGTTCACCGCTCCCGGCGGCGCAATCGAGGTCGCGCTGGCCAGCGATGATGCGAACGCCTTCCTCGCCGTGCGTGATACGGGAAGCGGCATCCGGGCCGAGGACCTGGAGGCGATCTTCCAGCCATTCGTGCAGGTGGGACGCTCGCTGAACAGTCCCAACGAGGGCACGGGCCTCGGCCTGGCGATCAGCAGCGATCTGGCCCTGGGGATGGGCGGGGCGTTGAGCGTGGAGAGCGTCGTCGGCGAGGGGTCGACGTTCACCCTGCGACTGCCATTGGCGCGGTAGATCGGCGACGAGCAGACGGACGAAGGAGGGCCCGGAGCGCATTGCGCTTCGGGCCCTCCCTCGCGAAGCGCGTGTAGCAAGCTACGCCTTGGTGTCGAGGCAGCCTGTGAAATTCGGGTTCGCGCGTTCGGCATCCGGCACCGGGAAGGTGACGTGGTCGCCGTAGTTTCCGTTCTTGAAGAACGGGCCGGATGGCCACACCTGATCCTGCGTACGCCCGTACTGGCGAACGAGCCGGCGCAGATCGCTGAATCGCTCGCCGCGGCCAAACTGCCAGAACGCTTTCTCGCGAAAGAACTGGTCGATTGCCGCATCCTTCGTTGCGGGCACTGGAAGTGGTGCCATCGCCGCGATCGTAAGATTGCCGTACTTCGGCGGGTTGGCGCGCAACGTATTGAGGATTGTATTCATGCCGGCGTAGTCACCAGCCTGAAGGTCCGCCTCGGCTTCGATCAGACGGGCGTCGAGGCCGTTGACGAGCGACAGCGGGTCCTCGCGACCCCAGTTTGCCAGTCCGGTGAACGGCGTCTTGGTATCGAGACCGACCCCGTTCGCCGGCGTGGTCTTGATGCGCGGATCATTGGAAGAGAAAAACGGGATCGCATTGAGAATGCGAACCGTGCCCGACGGATCGAGGCTGTCGCCGACCGAGTATCGCTTGCTGCTCGGAAACATCTGCCACCATTCGTTGCTCTGCGTCGTGAGCGAGTAGGTAATCAGATAGACGTAGCTCGTCGGAATACCGCTGACGGTCGCAGCGGCGGCCGCGAACTGGCCGAGATCGACCTGCGCTCTCGCCTTCGCGATCAGTACCGCATTCTTGATCCCGAGCGTCGTCGCGTCGGTGGCGCCGAGGAAGGTGAGCGCGGTGTCGAACCGGGCGATGGACGTAACGAAGACGGCGGAATCGGTGAGCGGCGGCGTATAGACCGCCTGTCCGTTGACCGTCTCGCCGAGCGGGACGCCATTGCAAAACGCCTGACCGAGGGTGGTCTCGAAAAAGCCGAGCTCCATGTACATCTCGCCGATTTTCCTCGTCTCGGTCGGGGCGAACTGCTGGAGCGCGTTGATCGCGTCCCGAGCATACCCACGCGATTGCTGCGCGCGCTCATACGCCGCCTGCAGAACGGCATCGTTCGTCTGCGTAACGCGTTGATCGGCGTCGTTGCGCTGGGAAAAGGAGTCGGCCGACTGGATCTCGTCGGTCATCAGCCCTTCCATGTTCCAGATCGCCTCCTGATTGTTGTTCCCTCCGTTCAGCGCGGTACGGAAGCGGCCGAGTGCGCCCGTGTAGAGACCAAGTGCTCCGGTCGCGTTCTGCACGTCGCTCGGTCGGATGATCTGCGGCTGCTGCTGCTCGAGCAGGCTGTCCTGGGCGCCACAGGCGCCCAGCACGACCATGGCGAGCGCCATGGCGCCCATCGATGTCGCCCGTCGAGCGCGAAGTGCCAAATGCGTCTTCATATATGTCGATCCTCGGGGCGAATCAGTAGTGGAGATTCAGGCGCACCGTGAAATAGCTCGGCGGCGCGGTGGTCAGGAGGTCCGCCTGCACGTTCCCCACGCTGAAGTTCGACTCGGGGTCGGTTCCCCGATACGACGTCCAGACATGCAGGTTGCGTGCACTGAAGGTGAGCGAGGCATCGGCCGCCCGCATCCGGTTTGTCACCGACTGAGGGACCATGATGGTGGCGCCGACTTCGCGTAGCCGCCAGAACTGTCCATTCTCCCAGTAGCCCGCGCTGGTGCCGTCGTACCTCAGTGCAACCAGACGCGCCTGATCGGCAAGCGATGAGGTACCGCTTGCGGTCGTCACGGCGGGAGCGCCGGAGGCCGCGTGTGTCTCGTCGTAGCAGGTATCCTTCTGCTGGCACAGGAAGCTGATCGAGTTGTCGAAGATACTGAAGCCCCCTTTGTAATCGAGCAGCACGTTCACCATCAGCTTCTTGTGGAAGAAATCGAACGAATTCTGCACCGTCACGAGGTCGCGCGGCACGGAGTAGCCAAGGTACGAGAAGTTTGCATCGACCTTCACCTCGCCCGGCTCGATGATGCCGTTGCCGTTGGCATCCGCGTACGTGTACAGCTTGCTGTAGACGCCGCGAATCGGAAAGCCGACGGAGTCGCGATTGGCGCCCGTGCCGATCGTTGGATTCGGCTTGCCGTTCGCGTCGAATCCGAGCGTTTCGATCTTGTTGGTATTGTGCGAGCCGCCGACCGTCAAATTCCATCCAAATTGCGGACGGTCAAGAATCGCCGTGGTGACTGTGGCTTCGAGACCGGTGTTCCGCACGGATCCGATGTTGCTCGTCACGGTGAGTGCCGAAGGGGCGGCGGAAGCGGCGATTGGAAGGCTGATCAACGCATCCTTCGTCACATTGTTGTAGTACGTGAAATCGAGATTGATCCGGTTGAAGAACCCCGCCTCGAATCCAAACTCGCGCTCGGTCGAACGCTCCGGTCTCAGCTTCGGGTTTCCCAGCGCGTTCGCCAGCAGTCCAGGAGCGTCGGTTCCGGTCGGAGCGGCGATGGACGATCCGAGGCTCACGT
The DNA here is from genome assembly GCA_044449225.1 of Gemmatimonadales bacterium. Classification (GTDB taxonomy): domain Bacteria; phylum Gemmatimonadota; class Gemmatimonadetes; order Gemmatimonadales; family Gemmatimonadaceae; genus AG11. The sequence goes on from JBIOHU010000006.1 coordinate 38,727, forward strand.
TGGAGGAAGTGAACGTCTGCAGCGCGGTGATGGACCCTGGCTGCACGCCCGACGCGCCGTACGCGCCGCGTAGGCGGAGCTGATTCAACCAGGTGTATTTCGGAAAGAAGGCCTCGTCGGACAGAATGTAGGAGACGCCGACTTTGGGATAGAAGACTCGCTGGAAGTTCGTACCGAACGCGCTGTTCTGGTCGCTGCGCGCCGCCAACGTGACGAAAAGCAGATCGCGCAAGCCGAACTGCTCCTGCCCGTAGTAGCCGAGCGTCTTGTCCGCCTGAATGAACGAACTGTTGGCGAACTGCGAGGCCCCGGCACCGGCGGTTTGGGCACCCGGCGGCAGGTTGTCGCCCTCGGCCGACGAGAACTCCGTTTGCTTATTCGTGTAGTCGGCACCGAGCGTCGTGCGCAGGTTCAACGTCCTCGTCGCCTGCCAGGTCGCCGTGCTCGACAGCTTCCCGGAGATGTTGCGATCGATCGAGCGCGAATCGAACACGAAACCCTGTCGCGTGGTGCCGGATGCGGGACACTCGGAGAACCGGCACAGCTGGACGTTCTCCCGGTTTGCGTCGTCCATGCCCACGGTCGCGTCGTTCATCAGCCAGCTCAACGGACGCCATTGAGCGTTCGCGCTAGTGATGAACCGATCGATGTTCAGCGCGTTCAGGCGCTGGAACATGTTGGCCGGCGTGTACTGCGCATATCCGAGGAGCTCTTCACCCAGACCGCCCTTGTCCGTATATCCGAGACAGCTCACCGGGGTCGCTTGGCACGCGACTGTCGGCTTGAACCCGGGATTTCCGAAGGCCTGGAACAGGTAGCTGATCGTATTATTGTCTACGGGAGGCAGCCGCTGATCGCTCCGCGTGTAGCCCGTGTTGATCGCGACGTCGATCTGCGGCGTCAGACTCGCATTGAGATTGGCGCGCAACGAGGTGCGGCCGAAGTACTCGGGATTCATCCACTCGTCGCGGATCGCGATGCCTTGCGATCCCAGATATTGTTGGCTTGCCGAAGGCATCGTCAGAGTTCCCTTCTCTCCCTCGAAGTCGCCGCTGAGGAAATAGCGAACGATGTCGGATCCGCCACTCACTTGGGCGCCCCACTCCTTTGTGTTGCCGTTCGCCACCGGCGAAACGGAGGCGTCGTTCAACAGATTGTACGAAGTCGTACTGTCGGGGATGCAGGCGCCGGACGCCACCGTCACGAGCAGGCAGCGCGCAGGGGTCGTCGGCTTGGCCGCGGTGTGTCCCCACAGCGCGTACTGCGTGGGGTAGTCGTTGCGATCCTGCACGAGTCCACCTCCCGCGTGCATCGTCCATCGAGCCGGACCGACTGCGCCCTTCTTCGTCGTGATCACGATGACCCCGTTGGCCGCATCCGTGCCATACAGGGTTGCCGCCGACGGTCCCTTCACGATCTCGATGTCCGCGATCTCCTCGGGGTTCAGCACGTTCAGATAGCTGGCCGTGGTGCCGTTGCCAGCCGACGCCGTGCCGATGTTGATCGACGCGGAGTTCATTCGCACGCCGTCGATCACGTAGATCGGCTCACTGCTCAGCGACAGCGACTTGATGCCGCGGATACGGATCGTCGGTGCCGAGCCGGTCATGTTGCCGGCGAGCACCTGTACACCAGGCGCTTTCGCGACGAGAAGATCAGACAGATTCGTCACGGGCGCCGTCTCGACCTTCTTGCCGATGTCGCCGAGCGTCTGCACGGAATTGCCGAGTTCGACGCGACGCTGCGCTCCCGTGGCAGTTGTCACGATCTCGGTCAGTGTCACCAGAGACGGCGACAGGGCGAAGTCCAGCGTTACGCTGCCACCCGGAGGCAGCGTGATGGTGCGCTTCTGCTCAATGAAGCCGATGCGTATTACTTGAACGTCGAGATTTCCCGGCGCGGCGCGCATCGTGTAGTGGCCGTCCGAGTTTGTCGACGCGACGGCATGCGTCCCGACGACGAAAACGCGGGCCTCGGCGACGGGGAGGTTGCCGAGGGCGGCCGTGACTCGCCCTGATATGGTCCCCTGCTGCGCCATGGCGAGCGCCGGAGCGCATACCGCCGCGAGTACGAGTGCGGATCCGTGAGGTCCGCGGCAACCGATGATTCGGAGCCATCGCATGATGGAGTACCCCTGGGGAAGAGTGCTGACGACGTCGACCTGAGCGAACGGCGGCATCGGACGGCGGGAGGGCTGTTCGAGGTTGCCGGACGACTCTGGCCAGATGGAAAGGCGTTGCCGAACGACGAGCGTCAGGGCTAACCGAGCGACGGCACGCGGCGGGCGCCGCGCGACCGTGCGCCGTCAGCCCTGACGACTCGCAAGAGACGTGGACCTCGCACCACCATAATGCGTCACATGTCGAGCAATGGCGTCGGCGAGGATGGCAAGCGCCTTCCGACGCCCGACGCGTCAGCCCACTCCCTGCCCCTTCGCCAGCCACTCCCCGCCGTCCACCACCATGATGGCGCCGGTGATCCACGACGCCGCGGGCGAGGCGAGAAAGGCCACCATCCCCGCGATGTCGGCCGGGGCACCCCATCGGC
>JBIOHU010000007.1:0-40098 GCA_044449225.1 Gemmatimonadales bacterium
ATGAGTGAAGGTGATCTCCACCGGGAACCGCGCCGTTCCACGGGCGTACGCGTCGCTCGTCGAGTAACGGAAGCCGAGCCCGACGCGCTGCGCCGTTCGCGTCACGCCGCTCGTCGTCACGACGGCAGGCGTCACGCACCCGACGCACGGATCGACGAGGGAGAGGTCGGGCGCGCCGTACATCGCCGCACCGGTGCGCTCGAAGCCGTAGTGCCCATCGAGCGCGAGCCACTCCGTGATCAGGACGCGCGGCGTCAAGTCGAGGCCGATCACGTCTCCGGCGGTGCGTGGTCGCTCGCCGAACAGGGGAAAGGGAAATGGCGCTTCCGGATCGCCGAAGAGGGGAGCGGTCACCGTCCGCGCGAACGACTTGACGTAGCGGGCTGCGATCGTACCGCCGATCCGACCGCTGATCAGGTCCATTGCCGCATGGACTTCCACGCCGGGTCCTTCACCCGTGGCGATGTCGACGAGATTTCGCGCCGAATCGGCCTGGCTTGTTCCGAAGCGGATCGCCGCGCCGAGAACGAGCCGCGACTGCAGCCGAGGCAATGGCAGCGAGTCATGGGAGAACCGGTCGAAGACGAGGAACTGCGCGCCGACGGAAACGTCGCCGATTCCGATGCGATCGGTGGTGCGGAGCGAGTCGAGGCCGCCGCCAAGTGGGCTCTGCAGGAGACCCGGGGAGCCGCGCTGGCCCTGCAGATCGAGGTACGAGAACGGGGTCGGCGCGTTGAAGATCGACGTGGTCGCTCCTGCACCGGCGCCGAGGAATTGCTGCAGCTGCTGGTTGATGGCCAGTCGGCGCGCGTCGATCGCGTTCCCGAGCGTGCTCCCGCCACGGGGTGCGACGAGGAGGCTGGCCGCGTCCAGTCCGAGTGATCCGACGGCGTTGGCGAAGCTCAGCGCCAGTTGTCGCGCTGCCGCGGCCTCGGCTGGGCTGGCGTTGACCGACGCGCAGCCGGCCGCGCCGGGATTGGCGGGACACTGCGCGAGGAGCACTCCCAGGCTGTCGGCGCCGCTGCGAAACGCCTCGGCGACCGCACGATTCTGCTGCACGGCGCCGTCGCGAAGGACCTGTGGCACGAAGCCGACGTTCGCGAGGGCGCTCGAATCCTCGTTGACCCGGAGCTGGACGACGCGCCGAGTCTCGACGATGGGCACCTCGATACCTATGCTGAATCGCCGCGTGACACCGTACTCGAGCGAGATGGGCGTCACCGCGATGCGCGCGTCGCTTCGCACATCGAGTCGACCCAATGACAGGCGCAGTTGGGGATCGCTCGCGAGTGCGCGAAGTCCGGCCTCGATCGGAGCGAGTCTCGGAAGCTGCGCCACGCCAAGAGTATCCGTGGAAAGATCGGCCCCCAGCGATGCCAACCGCCCGTCGGGGGCGAAACGCTCGTCGAAGCGAATCCACGAGGTCGAGACGTGCAGGCGCAGCGTCCCTCCAGGCACCGGTACGGCATCCTCGGGTTGCGAGAGCGGCGCCTGCGCCGTCGCCGGCGACGCGACCGATGCGGCGAGCAGGGCGAGGATCGGCGGCCAAAGACGTACGATGCGCACGAGGAAGCGCGTGTCAGTAGCGCAACGGAGAAGGGCGAGCGGCGGCATGGGGCGGAAGGTTATCATTGGGGCGCACCACCATCAACTTCACCGGCTCTTCGTGACTCGCTCTCCGCTTCCGACCGTTCCCTGGCAGATTACGGGAAACCACTGGCTCTCCCTTCCGTGCATCCATCCGGCCAACGGCGCGATCCACGTGGTCGGCACGCTGCATCGGGGAGCGCGCGCCGCGGTGGAGATCGCCGGAAGTGCCGACTTCGCGAATGCAGGCGGCGAGCCGCTGCTCAAGCCCGTGGTCGAGATCGATGGTGTGGTGCAGGCGCTCTCCAGTGGCATCATGGCGTGGGAGCGGGCCGTGCAGTGGCTGCCGGCCTTCACCTGCACGCTCGGCGACATCGTCGTGCGAGGGACGGTGTTTGCGCCCTACGGGCGAGACGCCGACGTCGCGGGGGCGGTGTACGCCCTCGGGGTGGAGAACCGTGGCGCGCGCCGACACCACGTCGTGCTGCGCATGGCGGGGACGCTGGGGCACCGCCAGCTCCGCGTCCGGACCGCGCGGCCGGCCGACGATTCGCCACGCGTGTCCCGCAGCGCGAACGACCTGATCCTGCTCGAGGGGAGCGCACAGCCCGGGCTCGTCGCACAGGCACTCGGCGCCGACGGCGAGACCGAGACGAAGGTAGATGGCATTCGATTCTCTCTCGCGCGCTCCTTCGACGTGGATGCTGGCGTGAGCGCCCAAGCCGCGTTCTACCTGGCAGCAGGCCCGGAACGAGACGGCGCGCTGGCGACGGCCGCCGTCCTTCGCCAGCGCGGATGGCGCGCGTTGCTCTCGGGAACCCGGGACGCCCTGCTGGAACTCGAGCAAAGCACGGGCAGCGAGGCGGTTGACCGTCTGATCAACCGTAACTTGCTGTTCGCGTACTTCTTCGCCGTCGGTCGCGCGCTCGACGACGCGCACTACTACGTCGTCCGCTCGCGAGTACCGTGGCATGCCGCCGGAGTGACCGTTCGTGACTGGGAGGCTCTGATGTGGGTGCTGCCGGCGGTGCAGCTCGCCGATCCCGTGCTTGGCCGCGAGCTGCTTCTGCGAATGTGCGAGCTGCACGCGTACGCCCCGGGACGCGGCGTCCACTATCTCGACGGAACCCTGTTCGAGCCAGGGTTCACGCTCGAGGGTGTAGCGGCGTACCCGATCGCCGTCGACCGCTATCTGCGCGACACCAACGACGACGCCATCGTGGACGAGCCTGCGATCGGCGACGCCCTCTACCTCGCCAGTGACGATATTCGCGACCGGCGCGACAAGCGGGTGCCGCTCTATTCGACGGACGTGTACCCCGACGGCCGGCCGGCCCCGCAGCCCTTCACCCTGCACGCGAACGCGGTCGTGGCGAGTGCGCTTGACGTGCTGCGGCGCACGCTCGACGAGCAGTCGGCGCGCGAAGTGGAGGATCCGGCTGCCGTGCGCGCCTCCATTCGGCGGCACTTCGCGCCCGAGCGCGACCCAAAGGCGATGCTCAGCGCAGCGATCGACCTCGCCGGACATACCACCATCGAGGACGAGCCGTCGGCAAGCGCGCTCTGGCTGCCGTTCTACGAGACCTTCGATCGCAACGATTCCATCTATCGACGGACCGTCAAAGCGATCCCGGCCGGCGATGAACTGCTCGTGCGGCGAATCGCCAGGTTGCTGGGACCCGATGCCGACGCGACGCTGCGATGGCTGCGCCGCGCAGCGCTGGACGGCGGCCTCGCCGCCGAATACATCGATGAGGCGGGCGCCGCGGCGGCCAACGGAGGAGACGCTTCGCTCTCCGGATTGCTCGCGTCAACCGTCTGGTTCGCGGTGCACGCGCTTGGTCTCAAGGTGTAGCGAAGCGGCGACTACCGACCCACGGTTCGGACCAGTATATTCGCATTCGACGCGGGAATAGCTCAGTTGGTAGAGCACAACCTTGCCAAGGTTGGGGTCGCGGGTTCGAGTCCCGTTTCCCGCTCTGAGAGGCACGACGACGGGGGAGCGGAAGCTCCCCCGTCGTCGTTGAAGGGCCGCGCGCCGGGATGGCGAAACTGGCAAACGCGCGAGACTTAAAATCTTGTGCCCGTAAGGGCTTCCGGGTTCGATCCCCGGTCCCGGCATCGTCGAAGGAAGTTTTCCGGGCGTCCATCCGGTGGCGCTCGCGACGCTTCCGCGCATGGTCAAAGAGAAGCCGGTGCGAGGGGTTGCTGCCCAACGGCAACTCCTCGCACCGGCTTCGCATCGCTTCGCAGAAGACTCAGAACGGAATCTCTTCCTTCTCCTCCACGCGCCTCTCGCCCTTCGCAGGCTCGGCATTCTCGCCCTTCGACGGCCAGATCACGCCGTCGCAGGAACGATCGCGACACTTGAAGTCCGGCGCCTTCGGGTTGCGCTTGGTGAGCCGGTTGTCCCACATGCGGCCGCCGCAATTCGGGCAACTCTGTTCATCGAGCGCGAGGGGATCCGTCGCGCGGACCGGTGTCGCCGCTGTCACGTCGACGGACGGCGCCGGCTCGTTCGCCAGCGCGAGGTCACCCACGGAATCGATCCGCGTCGCGCTCGCGGCGCGGCCCGGGGTCATCGCCACCGCCGAGTTCGGCTTGCCATATCGGCGTACGTACGCCACCGCCGGATCCTCGATCGGCTTCGCGTACTTGCCGTCGCCGTCCATCTGAACCCAGTTCTGCTCGTACCCGTACAGTTCGTGGGCGATGCCGAAGCGCACGGCGGCGCGCTTGAACGCGTCGGTCGCCGCCTGCTTGTAGTCCTTGCCCGTGCCTACATCCTCGCGGATGACGCCGAGGATTTGCAGTCGCGCCTTGAACGAACACGCGCCCTGATTCGAATCTTCGTCGAGCCCCACCACTTGTGGAAGCAACTCCAGCGTGAGATCCCATTCGCCGGGGACCACGCTGTCGAGTCGCTCGCGCACCGTGTTGGCTTCGATGTACGCGACGAAGCGCGCGACGTGGCGCCCCTCGCGGGGTACGAGCCGACCATCCTGTCGCCAGGAGATCACTCCCGGGGGAAGTGGCGCGGCGAGCGCGGTCCAGATGTCGTGTTTGTCGAGCGGGGATTCGTGCCTGGCAATCATGTCCTCGTCTCCTTCTCTCATCCTGCCGGTTAGTGTCGATCCGATGCGAGCCTACGAGGCTCGCGCGATGTGCCCCTTGTGCTTTTTTGCGTGCCCGACCGCGGGGCAATGACGGCCATGTTCGCAGTACCATCCGTGCCGGTCGAAGAAGACCAGGTGCTTCGTCGACCGCCCATCCACCGTCTCATCCACCCGGAACAGCAGCTGCACCGACGTGCCGGAGCCGCACTTGTTCCGGGGCTCGAGCGGCTTCACCACCACCTTAACAACCGTAGGTGGCGGACTTCGGCGCGATCCGGTCTTGAATCGGGGCTTCGCCGATCCGTTCGACCTGGCCATCGCCTTGCGGGGCCGCCGTTTCGCTGGCGAACCCGTCGATGCGACTTTCGTCTTTGCTCTCGTGATCACCTTCGCGCCTTCCGTTGCGTTACGTACGCCCGTAACTGCCGAACTTTTCTTGACTTTCGCCACCTTCACTCCTAGACTCTGCAACGGACGTCGCGTCATTCGGCTTATGTTCGGTATATCAATCTAGGGGTTTTCGTAACGTATGTCAACAGAGTTGGTGCCGGATTTGTTCCTTTCCGAAGGGGTGCCCGAACTGACTGCGCTGGGCAAGCGGGTGGAGATACTTCGAATCGAGCGAGGGCTGTCGAAACAGCGCCTCGCACGACATGCCGGGACTTCGCGCCAGCAACTCTGGCGGGTGATGACCGGCAAGTCCGAGCTGACAGGATCGCTCCGCGAACGACTCGCTTTCGCCCTCGCGGTGGATGCCCAGTCGTTTTACTCGAGCTCAGAATCCGGGCAAAGCTCTCGAAGCGGACTTTCCCCGCGCTCCTCGGTCGTAAGCACACTCTCGGTGCCGCCGACCATCGCGGAGTATCTCGCCGATCCGGCCCACCTGGGTTCGACGCTCCGCTCCCTCCCCGCCGGCGACGCCGGTCGCCGACTCAAGCGCGCGCTGCTGAACATCGTCGAGGATCTCGCGGTCGAGTCGGCACAGCCGCTCCCCCTCGACTATTCTGAGATCCGGCGCCGCGTGCTCGCGGGCGAGCTGTAGCGCCGGACCGAAGCGGCGCGCCGCGCTGAACCGTGCGCCTCGTCGAACCTTTTTCCTACCGCGAGGACGCGCGTGGCGCATCGACGACGTGGCTTCGGGGCGAAAGTGGCATCCACTTTCGCCGGCGGCTACTTTTTGCCCATGACCGATGTCGTCGCCCTCGCCGCCGAGCTGCTTGCGATCGATTCCTCCACCGGCGCTGAAGCGGCCATCATCGACTTCGTCTCGCGCTGGCTGGTGACGAGGGGATGGAACGTCACAACCCAAGAGGTGACGAAAGGGCGCGCCAACGTCTGGGCATCGCGCGCTGGCGGCGGCGTTACCTTCTCGACGCATCTCGATACCGTTCCGCCATTCCTGCCCCCTCGTCTCGACGGCAACCGACTCTTTGGCCGCGGATCTGCCGACGCCAAGGGAATCGCAGCGGCTATGCTCTGCGCGGCCCAGCGACTGAACACGCTCGGCGAGGATCGTGTCGACCTGCTCTTCGTCGTCGGCGAGGAGAAGGGATCGGACGGCGCCCGCGCAGCGAACCATCTGCCGGCGACCTCTCGCTTTCTGGTCAATGGCGAGCCGACGGAGAGCAGACTCGCGTCCGGCGCCAAGGGGTCCCAGCGTGTCATCGTGCGGACGCGGGGCCGCGCCGCGCACTCGGCCTATCCCGAGCTCGGCGTGTCGGCGATCGAGCCGATGCTAGCGCTGCTGCCGACTGTGCACGCGCTGCCGCTTCCGGCCGATCCGGTGCTCGGCCGGACCACGGTCAACATCGGCACCATCCGTGGAGGCACGGAAGCGAACATCATCCCGGCGCTGTGCGAGTCAGAGCTCATGTTCCGGCTCGTCGGCGACGGGGCGTCGTTGCGGGAAGTGATCACGACGTGGGCGAAGGACAAGGCCGAGTTGGAGTGGGGATCGCACATTCCGGCACAGCGATTCCACCTCATCGACGGCTTCGAGACGGCGGCCGTCGCGTACACGACGGACATTCCACTGCTCAGCCGGTGGGGAACGCCGCTCCTGTTCGGGCCCGGCTCGATTCACGTCGCGCATACGCTCGAGGAGTTCATCGACGTCGAGGAGCTGCGCCGCGCGGTGGATGCGTACGAGCGCATCGCGCGCAGCCTGCTCGCGACGTGAGGAACGGCGCGCCGGAGCACGCGTTGCCGGTGGCAGTGCTCGGTGCCACTGGCGCGGTGGGGCAGAACTTCATTCGGCTCCTGGTCGGCCACCCCTGGTTTCGCCTCGCCGAGCTCGCCGCGTCCGAACGCTCGGCAGGTCGGTCCTACGCGGAGGCCGCTCATTGGATTGGTGCCGAACCGATGCCTGACGCGGTGCGCGGAATGAGGCTGCTGCCCTGCGATCCCTCCGTCGTGAGGTCGCCGCTGGTCTTCTCGGCGCTGGATGCGGCCGTCGCCGGCGACATCGAAGCATCGTTCGCGCGGGCGGGACGGCTCGTCCTCAGCAACGCGAAGAGCTTCCGGATGGACGAGGACGTTCCGCTCGTGATTCCGGAGATCAACCCCGATCATCTCGCTCTGCTCGATGTGCAGCGGTCGCGGCGCGGGTGGGCGGGAGGAATCGTCACCAACGCCAACTGCTCGTCGATCGTCGCCGTGATGGCGCTGGCTCCGCTACATGCGGCGTTCGGGATCACGCGGTTATTCGTCTCGACCATGCAAGCGGTGTCCGGCGCCGGATATCCGGGTGTAGCGTCGCTCGACATCCTCAGCAACGTCATTCCGTTCATTCTCGACGAGGAAAGCAAGATCGAAACGGAGATCCGGAAGATGCTTGGCCGCCGCGACGTCGATCATATCGTCCCCGCCACGATGACGATCAGCGCCCACGCGAACCGGGTGCCGGTCGAGAACGGGCACACGATCTGCATGTCGCTCGACTTTGCCACCGCCGTGACGCCGGCGGCAGCGCTCACGGTCCTTCGCGCGTGGCGCGGCGACGCGGCGAGTCACGGACTACCGAGTGCTCCCGATCGGGCCCTCTTCGTCACCGATGAGGTTGACCGGCCGCAACCCCGCCGAGACGTCGAGCGGGGTCGAGGGATGACCGTCACCGTCGGCCGGTTGCGGGAGGATCCGCTCTTCGCCATCAAGTTCGTGGTGATGGGGCACAACACGATTCGCGGCGCAGCTGGCGCGTCGGTGCTGAATGCCGAGCTGCTGGTCGCCCGAGGGCTGGCGGGGGCGGAGTGATCGTTTGCAAGTTCGGTGGAACCTCCGTCGGCGACGCCGACGCCATTGCTCGTGCGGCAGCGATCGTCTCAGGCCGCCGCGCCCGCGCGCCGGTGGTCGTCGTCAGTGCCCTCGGAGGCACTACGAACGAGTTGCTGCGTGTGGCCGAGCAGTCGGCGAAGGGACAGCTGATCGGCGCTCTGCGCGCCGTGGAGTCCCTGCGGGACCGGCACCTCGCCCAGACCGAGCTGCTGCTCGGCACCGGCTCCGATGCCGGCGAGGTGGCGACCGAGCTATCGGCGATGTTCGACGAGCTGGCGGCGCTGGCGGAGGCGTTGCGAACGCTCGGTGATCTGACGCCCCGATCGCTCGACGCCATCGCCTCGCTGGGTGAGCAACTGTCATCGGTGCTCGTCGTCGCTGCGTTCCGCCGGCACGGGTTGCCAGCCGAACACCTAGACGCGCGCGAGGTGATCGTCACCGACGCGGCGTACACCTGCGCCGAGCCGCAGGTGGAGGCGATCGGCGAGGCGGCTCAGCGACTTGTCATGCCAATCCTCCGCGTCGGCAGCATCCCGGTGATGGGCGGGTTCATCGGTGGCGCCCAGGGAACCGGCGTCACGACCACGCTGGGGCGTGGCGGATCCGACTACACTGCCTCGCTCCTCGGTGCGGCGCTCCAGGCGGAGGCGATCGAGATCTGGACGGACGTCGACGGCATGCTCACTGCTGACCCGCGGGTTGTCGCGGACGCGAGGCTCATCGAACGCATCGGATTCGAGGAGGCTTCGGAGCTCGCGTCATTCGGCGCCAAGGTTCTCCACCCGAACACCATCGCGCCGGCGGTGATGCGCGGCATTCCTGTCTGGGTGCTCAACTCGCGGCGGCCTGAGGGCGCAGGCACGCTGATCACCTTCGACGCGCCGCGCCGCAGCGTGACCGCGATAGCCGGCAAGAGCGGCGTCACGATGATCAAGGTGCGCAGCCCCAGGATGCTGCTCGCGGAAGGGTTCCTGCGAGCGTTATTCGACGTGTACGCTCGACACAAGACGTCGGTGGACGTCGTCTCGACGTCGGAGGTGAGCGTGTCCGTGACGATCGACGATGCCTCGCGACTGGAAGCACTCGTGGTCGATCTACGCGCGCTCGGAGACGTCTCGATTGAGCGGAACCGCGGCATCGTCTCGATCGTCGGCAGCGGGTTGAGCGACGGCGGAACGGCGATGGCGAGGGCACTCGCGGCGATTGGCGGCCTCCACGTGCACATGCTCTCTCTCAGTGCCAGCGGTATCAACCTCACGGTGGTGCTCGACGGCGATCAGGTCGCGCCGGTGATGCGTCGGCTGCACGCCGCGTTCTTCGCGGGGGAAACATCCTCGTGACGGCACTCCCCATCGCACTCATCGGCCTTGGCAGGATGGGCCGCGCGGTGGAGCAGCTCGCGCCGGAGCGCGGATTCGAAGTCGTGGCGCGACTGGCCAAGGCGGGATCAGGTGCGCGTGCCATCACGTCCGACTTGCTCAGGGGGGCCGCGGTGGCGATCGAGTTCACGACGTCGTCCGCCGCGGCAGAGAATGCGCGCGCGTGCATCGCGGCCGGATGTCCAATCGTCGTCGGCACGACCGGGTGGTACGACCAGCTTCCTTCGCTTCGCGCGGAGGCGACTCGCCTCGGCGGCGCGTTGCTCACCGCCCCGAATTTTTCGGTCGGCGTCGTCCTGTTCGACCGCGTGGTGGCCGAAGCGGCGCGGCTGTTCGCCGCAGTGCCGGGCTTCGATGTCCACCTCATCGACATTCATCACAGCGCGAAGACGGATGCGCCCTCCGGCACCGCCTCGATGCTGGCCGCGACGGCGGGCAAGGCGACGGGCATCGCCGTACCGATCTCGAGCGTGCGCACCGGGTCGGTACCCGGTACTCACGAGCTGATATTCGATGCGCCATTCGAGCAGGTCCGGCTGGTCCACGAGGCGCGTGACCGGCGAGTATTCGCTGAAGGAGCGCTTCTCGCTGCGAGGTGGTTGGTGGGACGCCGTGGCGCGTATACCATGAACGACGTGATCGACGCCTTCAACTCCACGTCACTACCGCGGCGGCCATGAGCGACACCAGACTAGTCGGATGCGGCACTGCGCTAGCGACCCCGTTCACCGCCGGAGGCGATATCGACGAGCGGGCGCTTCGCGCCTTCGTGGACTGGCAGATCGACGAAGGGATCGACTTTCTCGTGCCCTGCGGCTCAACGGGCGAGGCGGCGACGATGTCGCTCTCCGAGCAGCGCCGAGTGGTCGAGCTGACGGCAGAACAGACGCGCGGGCGGGTGCCCGTCGTCGCCGGCGCCAGCTCCAATGACACCCAGCGGGCGATCACGCTTTCCAAGGAGATGCGGGACGCGGGCGCGACCCACCTCCTTCACGCATCACCGATGTACAACAAGCCGCCGCAGCGCGGCATCATCGCCCACTTTCACGCTGTCGCCGATGCGACGGAGCTGCCGATCGTCGTCTACAACGTGCCCGGCCGCACGGCGAGCAACATCGAGGCGGCGACGACGCTCGAGCTGGCGAAGCACCCGCGTATTGCGGCGGTCAAGGAAGCCTCTGGACTGCTGCAGCAGGTCACCGACGTGATCGCGGCCAGGCCGCCGGGATTCACCGTCCTCTCCGGCGACGACGAGCTCGCCTTGCCGATTCTCGCCCTCGGCGGCGATGGCCTCATCTCCGTGATCTCGAATGCCGCACCGCGGTTTGTAACCGAGCTGGTGAAGCTGGGTCGGGCCGGCCGCATACTGGAAGCACAGGCCCTGCACATGCGTCTCTTACCGTGGATGCGGGCGGCATTCGTCGAGTCGAATCCGATCCCGGTGAAGGCGGCCCTCAAGATGATGGGTCGGATGGAAAATGTCCTGCGATTGCCGCTCGTGCCGCTGGCCGATGCGAAGGCCGAGACCATCCGAACCGCGCTCAAGCGTGCCGGCGTTCTGTAATGGAGAGGGCTGAGACTCTGGACGAGCGATTCGCTGCCCGACTGCTCGTCCACGCGGACGCGCCGGCGGAGCGGGCGCTTCCGCCGGAGGCCGAACGAATGGTCGGGGACCTGCTCGACGCGCTCGAACGAGGCTCCGTCCGTGCAGCGGAGTGCGACACCAACGGTCACTGGCGTGCTGTCAGTTGGGTCAAGCGCGGCATCCTGCTCGGTTTTCGGGTCGGCCATCTCGTGGAGATGTCGATCGGAGGGCATCATGGTGAGCCGAAGTTCGGCTTTTTCGACAAGCACACTTATCCGCCGCAGGCGCTGACGCTGTCGTCCGGCGTGCGGATCGTGCCGGGCGGCACCGCGATCCGTCGTGGCGCGTACCTGGCGCCGGGCGTCGTCTGCATGCCGCCGAGCTACGTCAACGTCGGTGCGTGGATTGGCGAGGGGACGATGGTGGACTCCCACGCGCTGGTCGGCTCGTGCGCTCAGATCGGCGCGCGCGTGCACCTCAGCGCCGCGGCCCAGATCGGCGGCGTGCTCGAACCGGTAAATGCGTCCCCGGTCGTGATCGAGGACGACGTGCTCGTCGGCGGGGGCTGCGGTGTGTATGAAGGAACGATAGTGCGCGCGCGTGCGGTGCTCGCGGCTGGAGTCATCCTCACTCGCGGAACGCCGGTGTACGATCTGGTGCTCGAGCGTGTCTATCGCGCGGATGCCGAGAATCCGCTCGAGATTCCGTCGGGCGCGGTCGTCGTGCCGGGCGCGCGTCAGGTGGCGCATGGCTGGGGTGCCGCGCAGGGACTTTCTCTCCAGACGCCCGTGATCGTGAAGTACCGCGACGAACGGACGGACCTCGCAACCGCTTTGGAAGGATGGCTCCGCTGACTCTCTCCGAACTTCGCGTCTCCGGCGAGCTGATCGTGCCTGGTGACAAGTCCATCTCGCATCGCGCGCTCATCCTTGGCGCGCTCTCGGGCGGCGTGTCGCGAATCCGGGGCATCCTCCAATCGGCCGACGTACAATCCACGGCCGGAGTGCTTCGCGTTCTCGGCGCCAGTATTCCACCCCTCGGCACGGCAGTCGAGATTCGCGGCGGCGGTCTCCATTCATTGCGGAAGCCCGCTGGTGATCTGGACTGCGGCAACAGCGGGACCTCGGCGCGCCTTTTGAGCGGAGTGGTCTCCGGCTCGGGAATCTCTGCGCGCTTCATCGGTGACGCGAGCCTCAGCCGTCGACCGATGCGCCGGGTGAAAGCTCCGCTCGAGCGCATGGGCGCGATCGTCGAGTTGCCTTCCCATGGCGGACTGCCGATGCTCGTGCGCGGTGCCCCGCTGCACGACATCGAATGGGTGAGCGAGGTGCCGAGCGCCCAGGTGAAAAGCTGCATTCTGCTCGCTGCGCTTTGCGCCGGTGTCGAGGCAACGGTGCGCGAGTCGTCGCGTTCGCGCGATCACACCGAACGAATGCTCGCCGCGATGGGCGCGGAGGTGTGGAGCAACGACGAGGCGGTGCTGCTCCTTCCCGCGACGGGGCTGCAGCCGCTGGAAATCGCCGTGCCAGGCGATCCCTCATCGGCTTCTTTTTTCGCTGCACTCGCAGCGCTCGCTGCTCGAGGCGAACTGATGATCCGTCACGTCGGCGTAAACGAGACGCGCACGGGATTCTTCGCCGCGCTGCGCGAGATGGGGGCGATGGTCGAGCTCGAGGACAGGTCGCTGGAGGGCGGAGAGTCGGTGGCCGACCTCCACGTCGCGGCGGGATCCGGACTGCGTGGTGTAACGGTCGGCATCGATGCAATTCCCACTCTCATCGATGAGCTGCCACTGCTGGCGGCGGTGGCCGCCTATGCCGAGGGCGAGACCAGAGTCACCGGCGCCGCGGAACTGCGGGTGAAGGAGAGCGACCGGATCAGCGCCGTCGTCGGCAACCTGCGGGCTCTCGGGGCCGACGCCGACGAGCTCCCGGACGGATTCGTCGTCCGCGGGACGCGGCCGGTGTTGCGCGGCACGGTGACGACCCACGGCGACCACCGCCTGGCGATGGCGTTCGGCGTGCTGGGCGCCCTCCCCGGCAACGAGATCGCGATCGACGATCGCGATTGCGTCGCCGTGTCGTACCCCGGGTTCTGGACCGACCTTGCGCGGGTGACGGGGTGACCCAGCCGGTCCGTATGGTCATCGCCATCGACGGACCTGCCGCGTCGGGGAAATCCTCGACGTCGCAGTGGGTGGCGGAGGTACTCGGCTACGTGCACGTCGACTCCGGTTCGCTCTATCGAGCCCTCACTGCGGCTTTGCTCCGGGAAGGATCGCCCCCGGAGAGGTGGAGTCCGACGCTCATCCTCGCCCAGGGAGAGCGGATCCGGCTGCGTGCCGAGCGGACCTCGTTCACCACGCAGATCGACTGTGTGCCGGCGGAAGAAGAGATCCGCGGCAACCGGGTGACGGAGCATGTCTCGCTCGTGGCCCGGGTACCGGAGGCGCGACGTTGGGTGAACGAGCGGGTGCGGGCCGCTGCCGAGTCGTACGACGTCGTGGTGGATGGCCGCGACATGGGCACGGCGGTTTTTCCCGACGCACCGTTGAAGGTCTTCCTGGTCGCCGATCCCTGGGAGCGGGCGCGTAGGCGGCTGACCCAGCGCCTAGGCCGCCGACCGACGGACGAGGAAATCGCAGCGGAGACCGACGTCATCGTCCAGCGCGACTCGAAGGACGCGACTCAGACGGTCCAGGCAAAGGACGCCGTGCTGCTGGATACGACCTACCTGACCCAGGCGGAGCAGGTCGAGCGCATCGTCGCGTTGGCGCGCGCCGTAAGTCACCGCCCGCACGACACTTAGGGTTGACGATCGCGACCGGCCCCGATATATTTTCAGGTTCGCCTCAATTGCTTCACCACCTCAGACTCGCCGCGGCGAGCGAAAATATCCGCGATCATGGGAGATCATTTCTTCACGTATGACTGAGCTCGATACCCCTACCGGCACGGCGGCGTTGACCGCACGCGAGAAGCGCGACGCGCAGCGCGCGATTCTCCGCCCCCTTGCCAATCTGCGGCCTGAACTCGTCGACGACGAGGGCTACTCGCCCGACGAGTTGGAATCGATGATGGCGATGTACAACGGCACCATGGCGTCGATCGACGAGGGCGAGATCGTCAAGGCTCGCGTCCTCGAGATTCGCGACAACATGGTCGTGCTCGACATCGGTTTCAAGTCGGAAGGCAGCGTTCCACTCGAGGAGTTCAAGGACTTCCCCGATCTCAAGATCGGCGACGAGGTCGAAGTGCTGCTCGAGCACCTGGAGGACCAGGAAGGATCGGTCGTCCTCTCGAAGAAGAAGGCGGACTTCATGCGCGTCTGGGAGCGCATTCGTCTGGCCTACGAGAACGAACAGCCCGTCGAGGGAACGCTGGTCAAGAAGATCAAGGGTGGCGTGGTGGTCGACCTCATGGGCGTCGACGCGTTCCTTCCCGGGTCGCAGATCGCGCTGCGTCGCGTGCCGAACATCGATGAGCTCCTGGGCCAGAAGTTCGAGTTCAAGATCATCAAGCTCAATAAGCGCCGCAGAAACATTGTGGTGTCGCGTCGGGTGATTCTGGAAAACGAGCGCGCCGGCAAGCGCGAGAAGCTCATGAAGGAGCTGGAGAAGGATCAGATCCGCAAGGGCATCGTGAAGAACATCACGGACTTCGGGGCGTTCATCGATCTTGGCGGTGTCGACGGCCTACTCCACATCACGGACATGTCGTGGGGTCGCATCTCGCATCCGTCGGAGATGGTCGCGATCGGTGCGGAGCTCGAGGTCAAGGTGCTGGACATCGACTGGCAGCGCGAGCGCATCTCACTCGGACTCAAGCAGCTCCAGAGCTATCCGTGGAAGGACGTCGCCGAGAAGTATCCGGTCGGCACGCGGGTGCAGGGCAAGGTCGTCAGCATCACGAACTACGGCGCGTTCATCGAGCTCGAGCCGGGGATCGAAGGATTGGTACACATCAGCGAGATGAGCTGGACGCGTAACGTCCGGCATCCGTCGAAGCTGGTGAGCATCGGCGAGACCATCGAGGCCGTGGTGCTCAAGGTCGACCCGAACGAGGAGAAGATCTCCCTCGGCATGAAGCAGACGGAGCAGGACCCCTGGGTCGTGCTGCCCCTGAAGTACCCGGTGGGCACGCGAATCAATGGAAAGGTTCGCAACCTTACCAGCTTCGGCGCGTTCGTCGAGATCGAGCCGGGCATCGATGGCCTGATCCACATCTCGGACATGAGCTGGACGAAGCGGGTCCAGCACCCGTCCGAGGTCGTGAAGAAGGGAGATGCGGTCGATGTGGTGATTCTGAACATCGATTCCGAAAACAAGAGAATCAGCCTTGGGCTGAAGCAGGCGGAAGAGGACCCGTGGCTCCGGATCGGCGAGAACTATCCGGTCGGAACCGAGATGCGCTCCCATGTCGTCCGCCTGATGGACAAGGGCGTCGTCGTGGACATCGGCAACGACATCGAGGGCTTCGTGCCTATCTCGCAGCTCGGCCAGGGTGGCGCGCCCGTCAATAGCCCAGCCGACGTGGTGTATGAGGGGATGAACCTGGACACGCGAGTGCTCGAGGTGGATCCGATCCATCGCCGGATCGTGCTCGGCGTGGTGAACATTCCCGAGGAGCAGCCGCCTCGTCCGGAGACTCCATCCAAGATTCACACCGAAGAGGGTGAGATCATGGAGATCCCGATGGACGTGGTGATCGAGGAGTAGGCGTCAAGGAGCGTCGTACGAAGTGGAAGAGCCGCCTCGATATTCCGGGGCGGCTCTTTTTCCTGCTTCATCACGGAATATCGGGGCCAGAGGCAGGAGTGCCGGCTCTCCGACGAGCTGACCGTGATGATCCGGGACCGATCTGTCTGATCCCCGTCGCAGCCAACGCTCTTCGTCGGTCGTTCCGGTCGCTTGGGCGCAGGCGCCGACCGGTTCGGGGAGCCTGCCGTCCGGATGGGAGCCGTCGCCGCACGGCTCGGGAGCGTCGCCGAGCGGTTCGCCGTCGTCGCAGATGCGTTTGTCGAACGTTCCGCCTGATATGTTGCGTCCCCGTCGCGTTTGGGAGGCGCTCCGCGAGGGGTTAAGCGTCCGCCGCTGGGTTTGGGGGAGGATCGGGGGCATCGAGACGAGACCTGACGCGATCCGCCTGTTCCGCCAGGTGGCCGTTTTCGTGTTCAGCCGACCGCAACGGTCGTAAGGCTCGTACCGGGTCTCGTTCGGCCGGTGCCAACGGCCGTCGTCCGGGGTCCGGGCCGCGAGTAACCGCCATCACCGACACGCGGCGAACCGGCCCCGAGACTGAAGGCTGGCTTCTCTCCACGTCGGGTTGATCCGTGCGCGATCGATGCGTAGAACCCGGAAGTCCTTCAGCCTCGGAGCGCAGGTGGCATGGCGAACATCCTCGTCGTCGGTGCAGGACCGACCGGCCTTACCATGGCCGCAGTGCTGGCGCGCCACGGCCTGCGGCCACGCGTCATCGAACGGACTCTGACGCCGCCGGAGGATCGATCACGCGCCATCGTCATTCAGGCCCGCACGCTCGAGCTGTTCGAGGACCTCGGCATCGTGAAGGATGTACTCGACGCCGCGTTGGTCGTCGACTCGGCCAACATCTTCAGTCCGGGCGGCGCGCGCGGCACGCTCCGGATCAGTCCACAGTGGATCGACAGCATCTACGGCCGCTTCGTGACACTCCCGCAGGAAGAAACGGAGCGGATTCTCGGCGAGCTGGTGGCGCGGTCGGGGATCATGGTAGAACGTGGCATCGAGCTCGTCGGCTTGTCGGACGGGGATGCGGGGGCCGAGGCGACCATCCGTCACTTCGACGGAACGACGGAGCGCATTGCTCCCGACTGGATCCTCGGCTGCGACGGCGCGCACAGCGCCGTTCGCGAGTTGTCCGGGCTGCCTTTCGCCGGCTCTACCTACCCTGACGAGGGACTGATCGGCGACGTGGAAATGAGTTGGTCCCTTCCCGACGGACAACTGTCGATCTGTCCCGCCGAGTCCGGGCTGCTGGTCGCCTTTCCGTTGCCAGGCAGGCATCGATTCCGGGTGATCATGATCGTGCCGGCGACCGGTGGCGGCGAGGACCGCAGTATCGGAGAGGCAGAGTTCCTGACCGATCTCCGGCGCATGATGCCGCAACTCGACGGAAGCCCGGCCGAGCCGGCGCTCGTCGCGAGCCGATGGCTGGCTCGCTATCGGCTTCACCGGCGTGCCGTGCCGGCTTATCGTCGCGGCCGCTGCTTCGTCGTCGGCGACGCGGCCCACATCCACAGCCCGGTCGGAGGGCAGGGGATGAACACGGGCATTCAGGATGCCTACAATCTCGGCTGGAAACTGGCGCTCGTGGCGCGTGGCGAGGCACCGAACTGGGTGATCGACAGCTACGATGCCGAGCGGCGTCCGGTCGGCGCGAAGCTCCTGAAGTTCACCGACCGGATGTTCGCCGTCGTCGCGGGAGGTGGACGCCTCGGCAGCGTCGTCCGTCGAGTCATGCCGACGATCGCCGCGCGGCTGCTCGGCGCCCCGATCGTCGGCCGCCGCATCGGGCGATTCATCTCCGAGACGGGGATTCGGTACCGCCGGAGCCCGCTCTCGATCGAGGCGCATGGTGCGTCGCGGATCGATCGCGGAGCACCGCGCGCCGGCGATCGGGCACCCGACGTCGCCCTCTCGCCGACCTGTCGCCTGGCGGGGTTGCTGCACGGTGCGCAGCACACGCTGCTGCTGTTCGCCGGCGGCTCCACGGCCTTGATCGACCACTATTCCGCGCTCGGGGACGAAGTCAGCGCCCGGTATGGCGCACTCGTGAAGTCGGTGATCCTGCGTCTCGATCCCGCCTATCCTCCCATCGGCGAGGTCGATGCGACGGGCGCGGCGCACCGCAGATACGGCGCCGACCCGGGAGCGATCTATCTCATTCGTCCCGACGGACACATCGGCTTCCGCGGCGCCGAGACCGACACGGAGGCGCTTCGTGCGACGCTGCGCGCGCGCTTCATCACGCCGGAGTCGTCGCGCCGCTGACGCTCTCCCGAGCGGACGTGCTGGTACGGGTCCGTCGCCAGCGCTAGCTTCTTCACCCTATGACCATGCGAGAGAAGCTGGCGCTGCTCGAGCACCGCGCGGCCGAGGCAGAGCTGGGAGGCGGTGAAGCGCGCCTGGCGGCGCAGCACAACAAGGGGAAGCTGTCGGCGCGCGAGCGGCTCGACCTGCTGCTTGATGAGGGCTCCTTCGTCGAGCTCGACCGCTTCGTCGTACACCGGTCCCACGACTTCGGGCTCGAGGAGCAACTCGTCTACGGCGACGGCGTCGTCACCGGCTACGGGCGCATCGAAGGGCGGCTGGTCTACGTCTTCTCGCAGGACTTCACCGTCTTCGGGGGCTCGCTGAGCGAGTCGTTCGCCGAGAAGATCTGCAAGATCATGGACCTCGCCGTCAGAAACGGTGCGCCGGTGATCGGCCTCAACGACTCCGGCGGGGCGCGTATCCAGGAGGGGGTCGTGTCGCTCGGCGGCTACGCCGACATTTTCCTCCGCAACACCTTGGCGAGCGGGGTCGTGCCACAGATCAGCGCCATCCTCGGTCCGTGCGCCGGTGGCGCGGTTTACTCGCCAGCGATCACCGACTTCACCTACATGGTACGGAAAACGAGCTACATGTTCGTCACCGGGCCGAACGTCGTGAAGACGGTGACGCACGAGGACGTGACGATGGAGGAGCTCGGCGGCGCCGACACCCACAACGCCATGTCCGGAGTGGCGCACTTCGCCCACGACTCCGAGCCGGCGTGTCTGCAGGCGATTCGCGACCTCTTCCAATTCATTCCGAGCAACAACGCCGAGGAGCCGCCCAGGGGGCGCGGAACCGATGCGAGGGGCCGACGCGACGAGGCCCTGCTCGACATCGTTCCGGACAACCCGAACAAGCCGTACGACATGCACGAGGTCATTCGCCGTGTGGTGGACGACGGCCGGTTCTATGAAGTGCAGTCGCAATTCGGCGGCAACATACTCTGTGGCTTCGCCCATCTCGGCGGCTACAGCATCGGCATCGTCGCGAACCAGCCGGCCATGCTCGCCGGCGTCCTCGACATCAATGCGTCGATCAAGGCGGCGCGCTACATCCGCTTCTGCGACGCGTTCAACATTCCGATCGTGACTTTCGAGGACGTTCCCGGCTTTCTTCCCGGCGTGGCGCAGGAGCACAACGGCATCATCCGCCACGGGGCGAAGCTGCTGTTCGCCTACTGCGAGGCCACGGTACCAAAGTTGACCGTGATCACGCGGAAGGCGTACGGGGGCGCGTATGACGTGATGAGCTCGAAGCACATCCGCGGCGACCTGAATCTCGCGTGGCCGACGGCTGAGATCGCGGTGATGGGGCCGAAGGGCGCGGTCGAGATTCTCTTTCGCAGGGAGATCGCGGCGAGCGACGAGCCGGCCGCGGCGACGGAGGCGAAGATCAACGAGTACCGTGCCAAGTTCGCGCATCCGTACGTCGCGGCCGGCCGCGGCTACCTCGACGACATCATCGACCCCCGCGACACGCGACCGCGCCTGATCGACGCGCTCGATACGCTGCGCACGAAGCGGGATCGCAATCCGCCGAAGAAGCACGGCAACATCCCGCTCTGATGTTCGACAAGGTGCTGGTCGCCAATCGCGGCGAGATCGCTCAACGCGTCATCCGTGCCTGTCACGAGCTTGGCGCGAAGGCGGTCGCTGTCTACTCCGAGGCCGATGCGCAAGCGCCGCACGTTCGCAGCGCGGACGAAGCCGTGCTTCTCGGACCGGCTCCCTCGAGTGAGTCGTACTTGCGGGGCGACGCCATCATCGCCGCAGCGATCCGGACCGGGGCCGAGGCAGTCCATCCCGGGTACGGATTTCTCGCCGAACGCGAATGGTTCGCTCGCGCCGTGCGCAACGCGGGCCTCGTGTGGGTGGGGCCTCCCGCGGAAGCGATCGCGGCGATGGGGAGCAAGATCGCCGCGCGCGAGCTCGCGATCGCCGCCGGCACCCCGGTCGTCCCGGGCACGACGACCGCGCTGCGAGATGCGGACGAGGCAGCCGAAGTGGCGGAGCGATTCGGCTACCCGGTTCTGCTCAAGGCGGCAGCCGGAGGAGGCGGCAAGGGGATGCGCGTCGTTCACGAGCGCAGTGAGCTCGCCGCGGCGCTCCAGTCGGCGCAGCGTGAGGCCAGGAATGCGTTCGGCGACGACGATGTGTACGTGGAGAAGTACATCGTCGGCCCACGCCACGTCGAGATCCAGGTGCTGGGTGACCATCACGGCACGATACTCCACCTTGGCGAGCGTGAATGCTCGATCCAGCGCCGTCACCAGAAGATGATCGAGGAAGCACCGAGCGTCGCCGTGACGCCGGACCTCCGCTCGCGAATGGGCACTGCGGCAGTGGCCGCGGCGAAGGCGGCGGGATACACCAACGCCGGCACTTGCGAATTCCTGCTTGACGCGACGGGGGCCTTCTACTTCCTCGAGATGAACACTCGCATCCAGGTGGAGCACCCTGTCACCGAGCTGGTGACCGGCGTCGACCTGGTGCAGTGGCAGCTTCGGGTGGCAGCTGGAGAGCGACTCCCGTTCAAGCAGGAGGAGCTCGCGCCGCGAGGCTGGGCGCTGGAATGCCGGATCACCAGCGAGGATCCATCGAACGGATTCCTGCCATCGACCGGGCGCGTGCGGTATCTGCACGTACCGACTGGGCCGGGCGTGCGATGGGATGGCGGGATCGAAACCGGCAGCGAAGTCTCGTTGTACTACGACCCGATGCTCGCCAAACTCATCGTGCACGCGCCGACCCGCGATCAGGCGATCGCGCGCATGCATCGAGCGCTCCTCGAGCTGACGATCGAGGGCGTGGACACGTCGCGCGATTTCCATCTGCGGGTGATGGAGCACGAGGACTTTCGTTCCGGGGCGATCGAGATTCAGTGGCTCGAGCATCATCTCGACGAGCTGACACGCCCCACGACCGACCGCGCCACTATCGTTCGAGCGGCAATCGCGGCCGCCCTGCTCGCCGACCGCGATCGCGCGATGCCGGCGCCCGCCACGATGGCGGGGGCCGCAGCGGGCAGGCTTGTCGAGGGCTCGAGTGACTGGCTGCGCGTTGCTCGTCAGGAAGCGCTACGATGATCGAGCCGCCGCTACACGTGGAGATCGCGGCAGTCGCCGCGGGGGGAGAGGGCGTCGGCCGCATCGACAGCATGGCGGTATTCGTGCCGCGCACCGCTCCGGGCGACGTGGCCATCGTCAGCCTCGTGCGGGCGAAGCGATTCGCCCGAGGCACCCTGACGTCACTGCTCGTCAGTTCGCCACTGCGGGTCGAGCCGACCTGCCTGCACTACACCCAGGATCGATGCGGCGGCTGCCAACTTCAGCATCTCTCGTACGCGGCGCAGCTCGAGGCGAAGGGGAGGATCGTCGGCGATTCACTACGGCGCATCGGGCGGCGGCCGGTTGAGAATCCCATCGTCGAACCCAGCGACGGTCAGTGGCGCTACCGGCAAAAATTGACGCTGCACGTGCGCAACTCGGGAGCCGGCTGGGTCGCCGGACTCCATCCCTACGATGATCCAGAGGCGGTGTTCGATCTCCATGAGTGCCCCATTACCGATGATCGCGTACTCGCGGTGTGGGCGGAGCTTCGTACGGCGTTCGACCGTCTACCGGCCGAGGGCGCGTTGCGGGTCGCCGTTCAGCTGATGGAGGGGGGAGCCTCCGTCGTTGTCGAGGGCGGCCGGCTATGGCGCGCGCCGGAATCCCTCCTCGATCGGATGGCCTCGCTCGTCGAGCTCTGGTGGCGTCCCGAGGGCGGGCGCCGGCGCCTGGTCGCGAGCCGGACGGTCGAGTCGCGCCGCGGCGCCTCGTTCGCTCAGGTGAACGCGGGAGTGGCGGTCAGACTTCAGGAGTACGTTCTCGGGCTGGCGCGGGCGCACCATCCTGACCGCGTCGTGGACGCGTACGCCGGCACGGGGGCGACGGCCATTCCGCTCGCTGCCGACGGGCGGGAGGTAGTGGCGATCGAGCTCGACCGTGCGGCCGCCGAGTACCTACGTGGCAAACTGGGGGCGCCATCCACAGCGATCGCCGGCCGGGTGGAGGATCACACTCGCGCGTTGCTTGCCGCTGACGTCGTGCTCCTCAACCCGCCTCGTGCGGGAGTGGACGCAAGGGTGACCGAGGCGCTGCAGACCGCGCGTCGGCTGCCGCGGGCGGTCATCTACACGAGCTGCGATCCCGCTACGCTGGCGCGCGACCTCGGCCGGTTACCCGCCTACCGTCTTGCCTCCGTGCGCGCATACGACATGTTCCCGCAGACGGCGCACGTTGAGACGGTGTGCGAGCTGGTTCCGGAGGCGGCGTGAGGTATCTCGTACGCGTCGGCGACAGCGAGGTCGAGGTGTTGCTGGACGGCGACGCCGCCACGGTGGACGGTGCGACGGCGTTGGTGCGCGTTTCCGAGGTCGAGGGTACCCCGGTGCGGATGTTGAGGATCGGCGACGAGGTCCATCGCGTGGTCGCGCGACGAACCGGCGGCCGGGGGAGATACACACTGTGGCTCGACGGCTTTCGCCACGAAGTAGAGGCGCTCGACGAGCGGACGCGCGCAATCCGCGAGCTATCGGCGGCGAGCGCGGAGGCGGCGGGACCCGCGCCTCTCGTTGCGCCGATGCCCGGGATGATCGTACGCGTGCACGTCGACGTTGGCGACTCGGTGCGACCGGGTCAGGGATTGGTGGTCATGGAGGCGATGAAGATGGAGAACGAGCTTCGCGCCACGGCGGCGGGAACCGTGAAGGCAGTACTCGTCCAACCGGGAACCGCGGTGGAGAAAGGAGCTATTCTGCTGGAGCTCGAGTGATGCGCCTACTTCGAGGGACCGCGCTCGTCAGTCTGACCGCATTGCTCGTCGCGCCTGCGCACGTGGAAGGGCAGTCCGCCGTAGCGCCAGCGAACAGCGACATCTACCTCGCCCGCATCCTGCGCCGCGGCGATTCGCTCGTCCTCAGTGCGTCGCTGAACGTTACCCACCGCGCCGGCTATGACAATCAGCCGGCGTTTCTTACTGACGCCAGCGGATTCCTCTACACGGCGATCGACTCCACCGGCCAGGCGGATATCTGGCGGTACGAGATTCGGACGCGCCGGCGCACGCGGGTCACGAACACGCCGGAAAGCGAATATTCGCCCACGATGATGCCGGGGAGCTCCCGCTTCAGCGTCGTTCGGGTCGAGGCCGACTCGACGCAACGTCTCTGGAGCTTTGCCCTCAACGGCCGCGATCCGCAGGTCGTCATCGAATCCCTCGCCCCCGTCGGGTATCATGCCTGGCTCGATACCCTCCGCGTTGCGGCCTACGTGCTCGGCACCCCCAGCACGCTGCACGTTCTGCGACGTGATGGCAGCGAGGATGAGGTGCGAGCGAGCGACATCGGCCGATCGCTGCAGCGAATTCCGGCGCAGAACTGGTACAGCTTCGTGCAGCACGACAGCACGAAGACGCCGTGGATCGTCGCGCAGCCATTCGACGGCGGCGCCGTTTCGCGTCTGGTGCGCTCGACCGCGGAAGACGAATTCTTCGCCTGGTCGCCCGATGGATCGCTCTACTCGGCGTCGGACTCGACGATTCTTCGGTGGAACGGCGTCAGCGGCGATGGTAGTAGGTGGCTCCCTCTGGCAATGTTGGCGCCGCTGCGCGTGAGGCACATCAGCCGACTGGCGGTGAGCCCCGACGGCCGCTGGCTCGCCTTCGTCGCCGAACCGGCGCCCTAGTGCTTGCGGCCCGGCGAGATGGCGGCTCGCCCGAACCGCGCCCGGACCGCGTCGACGGCTCGCGACAGCTCCCGATCCCTGGCCGTCTCCAGCGGAACTGGCGGCGGATCGAACAAGGCCAACTGCTTCGGGGACTGGCTGGCGAAGATGGCCAGGCCCACACCGAGCAGGCGCGCGGGCACGCGGCGAGCACGGCGCAACTTCCGGAGAAGCTCGCACGCGACGGCGTAGAGCGCCCGATCGGACGCGAGCGACTCGTCGAGCGTCCGGCTGGCCTGGCGCGTCCGAAAATCCGTGTCGCGGATGCGCACCGTCACGGTGCGGGCGCAAAGGCCCTCACGACGCAGGTCGGCGCCAGCGCTGCTCACCAGCTCCGTGAGCTCGCCCTCCAGTAGCAGGTCGTCGTGAATGTCGGAGTCGAACGTCTCGTCGCGACTGATGCTTTTCGGCTCGTCGTGCGCGGAGACCGTCGCGACGTCGATGCCGCGAACCCGTTCGGAGAGCCAAGCGGCATCGCCATCGCCGACGAGCCGAGCGAGCGCGGCGCCGTCGAGCGCGAGCACATCATTCACCGTTCGTAGCCCGCGCTCGGCGAGGCGCGCCGTCGTCTTCGGCCCGATGCCCGGAATATCCGCGAGCAGGAGCTGCCGCATGAAGGCGAGCTCGCCGCCTGGAGGGACGACGTGGACGCCGGTCGCGCCCGACTTCGGTTTCGCCCGTTCGACCGCGAGCTTGGCGACAAGTTTCGAGGTACCGCCGCCGATCGAGACCGAGAGCCCGGTCTCCGCCCTCACCGCGTCGCGAATTCGGTGGGCGACGTCCGCGAGGGTCGCACCATGGTAGAGGGCCTCGGTTCCCTGGAGATCCAGGTACCACTCGTCGATGCTCGCTGCCTGGACGGCAGGAGCGAAGCGCTCCAGCACGGTCCGGATCTCGTGATGCTTCCGCGAGCAGGCGTCACGCGGCACGGGGACGCAGAGCGCGTCCGGGCACAGCCGCAGGGCGCGAGCGATGGGCATCGCCGAGCGCACACCGAACCGCCGCGTTTCATACGATGCGGAGCACACCACTCCTCGGCTGCCCGGCGCGCCGCCGACGATGACCAGACTGGCGCGGCCGACTCCGTCGGGGTCCTCGAGGCGCGCGACGGCGACGAAGAACGCATCAGCGTCGACGAGGAGGATTCGACGGGGCGGGGGAGCGGAGGCCATCGTGGTGGAAAGTATGGAGCCCCGGGGTGGAGCGCCGCCCCAAGTCGAATCGTTGACCGCGCTTACGTGACTGATTAGCTTCCAAGTCTGTCCAAAAACGCCTCTACTGGCGGCCGAGACCCGGGTTGCATTACGCACCGGTGAGGCGCAGGTCCCACTCTAGTGTACTCCGGTCATGTTCAAAACGTTCAGCGCCACGCCGGCCGACATCCAGCAGGACTGGTATGTCGTCGACGCCGAGGGCATGGTCCTCGGGCGCCTCGCGACGGAAGTCGCGCGCATCATCCGGGGCAAGCACAAGCCCATCTTCACCCCGCACATGGATACCGGCGACGGCGTCATCGTCATCAATGCCGCCAAGGTCCGCGTCACCGGCCGCAAGGCGGAGCAGAAGGAATATTTCCGTCACACCGGCTACATGGGGCACGAGCGCTTCACCCCGTTCGCCAGCATGCTCGCGAAGCACCCCGAGCGAGTGATCGAGAAGGCGGTGTTCGGCATGCTGCCGAAGACCGCGCTCGGGCGCCAGGTGCTCCGTGGCAAGCTACGCGTGTATCCGGGCGCCGAGCACCAGCACACGGCCCAGCAGCCGAAGACGCTGACCTTTCCGAAGAGTGAGGCGAAGTAACCCATGCCTGATACGCAGATCACGCACACGATCGGCCGCCGCAAGGAAGCCGTTTGCCGGGTGTACCTGAAGGCAGGGTCGGGCAAGTGGGACATCAACGGGCGGACGCTCGGCGATTATTTCCCGCGACCGGCGTTGGTGGCGGCAATCCAGCAACCGTTCACGGCGACCGACAAACTGGGCCAGTACGACGTCAAGGCGAACGTGAACGGCGGGGGCCAGACCGGACAGGCCGGTGCGCTGCGCCTCGCCGTCGCTCGCGCCCTCGTGAAGATCGACGAGACGCACCGGCGGAAGCTTCGCGACCTCGGTCTCCTGACGCGCGACGCCCGTGCGGTCGAGCGCAAGAAGCCGGGCCGTCCGAAGGCCCGGAAGCGATTCCAGTTCAGCAAGCGCTAGAAACGACGGTCCGACAGGCCCAAGTTCAGACCGATCCATCACTCACGCTTCTGGAGTTTCCGTCCGGTGCCGGTACGCCGGTGGATGGAAATGGTGAAGGAAGCCGACGACTCAACCACTCGCACCTCCCATGGCCGACAATCAGCCGACGCTCGAACAGCTCCTCGCGGCTGGCGTCCACTTCGGACACCAGACGCGCCGATGGAATCCCAAGATGCGGCGCTTCATCTTCGCCGAGCGCAACGGGATCCACATCATTGATCTCCAGAAGACGCTCCTTCAGCTCGAGCTGGCGCAGAAGCTCGTGCGCGACGTCGTGTCGCGCGGCGAGAGCGTCCTGTTCGTCTGCACCAAGCCGCAGGTGGCAGGCATCGTAAAGCAGGAGGCCGAGCGGGCGGGCGCGATGTACATCACCGAGCGCTGGCTCGGCGGGCTCCTCACCAACTTCCAGACGGTCAAGAAACAGCTTCGGCGCATGAAGGAGCTGGAGGCCGGCAGTCAGGAGGGCGGCGAGTTCGCCAGTTATACGAAGAAGGAGCGCCTGATGATGACGCGAGAGCAGGAAAAGCTCTCCAAGTACCTCAACGGCATCCGGACTCTGACGCGCACGCCCGGCCTCATGTTCGTCGTCGACGCGAAGAAGGAGAAGATCGCCGTCGCCGAGGCGAACAAGCTCGGCATCCCGATCATCGCCATCGTCGACACGAACGCCGATCCCGATCTCATTACGGTGCCGGTGGCCGGCAACGACGACGCGATCCGATCGGTCGAGCTGATCACGCACGCCATCGCCGACACGATCGCCGAGGCCCGGCTCGCCGCGCCGTCGCGCGAGGAGGTCGAGGAGGGCGGCGAGGGCAGCATGACCTACAGCTCCGAGCGAGGCACGGAATCGGCGGGTGACCGCGACGAGAAGCGTCGGCGCCGCCCGCGCCGGCGGCGGGCCAAGCCGGAAGCGATAGCGGCGCACCTCAAGGGATCCGAGGGTGCCGAAGGCGTTGAGGCGGAGCCGGCCGAAGAGGGCGCCGAGTAGACGGCGTCGCCAGCGGCGTCTCGGCGCCGATCTGATTACCATTCATACGCCGCCGGCCCGTCCGGCGGCGTTTCCACGACAGCAGGGATGACACGATGACCACGACTACGGCCTTCACGGCGAAAGACGTCTCGGAGCTCCGCGCCCGCACCGGCGCCGGCATGATGGAGTGCAAGAAGGCGCTCGAAGCGACTAACGGAAGCATCGAGAAGGCGATCGAGCACCTTCGCACGAAGGGGATCGCCAAGGCCGAGAAGCGCGCCGGGCGCACCGTCAGCGAGGGCGTCATCGGCCATTACGTGCACCACAACGGCAAGGTCGGGGTGCTCGTCGAGGTGAACTGCGAGACGGATTTCGTGGCCCGCACCGACGACTTCAAGACCCTCGCCAAGATGATCGCCGAGCACATCGCTGCGGCCGCGCCCCTCGGCGTGGATAAGGATGCCGTGCCCGCCGAGAAGGTCGAGTCCGAGCGCCGCATCTTCGAGCAGCAGGTGAGGGAGCAGGGGAAGCCCGAGGCGATGATCGGCAAGATCGTCGAGGGCAAGATCCAGTCGTACTACAAGGACGTCGCGCTCCTGCATCAGGCGTGGGTGCGCGAGCCGAAGAAGACGATCGGCGACCTGATCAAGGAGACGTCGGCGAGGGTCGGCGAGAACATCGTCGTCAAGCGCTTCACGCGGTATCAGTTGGGCGAGGAGTAGGCGCCCGTGGCCGAGCTCCGCTACCCACGCGTGCTGCTCAAGATCTCCGGCGAGGCGCTGGCCGGGCAGCGTGGCTTCGGCTTCGACTTCGACACGATGGCCCGCATCGCCGACGAGATACAGTCGGTGGTAAGGATCGGCGCCGACGTCGGCCTAGTGATCGGCGGGGGGAACATCGTGCGTGGTTCGCAGCTCTCGAGGATGGGCATGGACCGCGTCGGCGCCGACTACATGGGGATGCTCGGAACGGTCATCAATGCCCTGGCCGTGCAGGACCTGCTCGAGCGGAAGGGAATCGAGACGCGCGTCATGACGGCGATCCGCATGGAAGAGCTCGCGGAACCATACATCCGGCGCCGCGCGCTCGGGCATCTCGAAAAGAAGCGCGTCGTCATCTTCGCCGCAGGCACCGGCAATCCGTACTTCAGTACCGACACCGCAGCCGTGCTGCGCGCGATCCAGATCAAGGCGCAGGTCATCATCAAGGCTACCAGCGTGGACGGCGTCTATTCCGCCGACCCGAAGCAGGACCCGTCCGCGACGTTCTACGACGAGATCAGCTACCGCGACGTCATGCTCGAGGAGCTGAAGGTGATGGATCAGACCGCCGTCACGCTCTGCAAGGAGAACGCGTTGCCACTGGTCGTGCTCAACATTCACCGTCCGGGCGCAATCGCCGCTGCCGTGCAGGGCGAGCGCATCGGCACCCTCGTCCGATGAGCACTATTCCGCAGATTGTGAAGGACTGCCGCTCCTCGATGGAGAAGGGCATCGACGCCGCGAAGCGGGAGTTTGCCTCGGTCCGATCCGGCAAGGCGTCCCCGAACATGCTCGACACGGTGCGTGTCGAGCTGTACGGACAGCAGATGATGCTGAACCAGGTCGCGAGCGTCGCCGCGCCGGAGCCGCGCACGATTCTCGTTACCCCGTTCGACAAGGGTCAGGTAAAGGTCGTCGAGAAGGCGATCCGCGACTCCGATCTCGGACTCGAACCGTCAGCGCAGGGAGGGGTAATACGCGTGCCCCTGCCACAGATGAACGAGCAGCGCCGCAAGGAGCTCGTGAAGGTCGTCCACAAGCTCGCCGAAGACGGGAAGATCGCCGTCCGCCACGCGCGGACGAGCGCGCGCGATCAGCTGAAGAAGCTGAGCGGCGTGAGCGAGGACGACGTGAAGCATGCCGAGAAGGAGCTGCAGAAAATCCACGACGACTACATCGCGAAGCTCGATCAGATGATCAAGGCCAAAGAGGCCGAGATCATGGAAGTCTGAGCCATCGTCCGTTCTGCATCCGCGCGCATGAGCGAGCTCGCGCTCCGCGTTCTCTTCGCCGTCGTCGCCGCCCCCGTCGCGCTCTGGATCGTGCTCGCGGGAGGCGCGCCGCTCGCCGCGCTGCTGGCGATCGTCTCGGCGATCGGAGCGTGGGAGTTCTATCGCATCGCCCGGGCGTCCGGAGAGCGGCCGTTGAGTGACGTCGGCATCGCGCTCGCCGGCCTCGTGCCACTCGCCGTCCACGCCAACTATCTCGGTCTGTTCACCGTTCGACCCGCCCTCGCTGCACTGTTCCTTCTGTGCGTGCTGGGGGCGACGATCTGGCTTCGCGGTGTCGAAGGGCGGCCGCTCGGCGCAGCCGCGGCCACCCTGCTCGGGGTCCTCTACACTGCCGGGATGCTCAGCTTCGGCTATGCGATTCGTTACCACGACACTGTCATCGGCTACGACCTGGTTGGAGCGAAGCAGCTCGCGCTCGGGTCGTTGGTCGTACGCGTGCCGCCGGGCGGGGTGCTGCTCATCCTCCCGCTCGTCGTCACGTGGGCGTCCGACATCGGCGCTTACTTCACCGGACGCGCCGTCGGCGGTCGAAGGTTGATGCCCACCGTCAGTCCGGGGAAGACGATTGCCGGTGCCCTCGGCGGTCTCGTGGCAGGCATGCTCGTCGCCTACCTGTACGCGCGGGGAGTGCTCGCTCCGGTGGCCCATCTTGGCTTCGCTCCGTGGGGAGCGCTGCTCTTCGGCGCCGTCATCAGCATCGCGGCGCAGGTCGGCGACCTGTTCGAATCGCTGCTCAAGCGCGAGGGAGGAGTCAAGGACAGCTCGCGCATCATCCCGGGACACGGCGGCGTGCTCGATCGCGTCGACAGCCTGTTGTTCGTGCTGCCGGTCGCGTACCTGCTCCTCGGTTGGCTGACGCTGCCGGTCTTCCAGTGACGCGACGTGTGATCACGCATGGCGTCGCCATCTTGGGGTCGACCGGCTCCATTGGCACGACGGCGTTGCGCGTGCTCGATCGGCAACGGACGCGCTTTCACGTCGCGGCGCTGACGGCCTTCGCCAACGGCGCCCTACTCGCGGAGCAGGCGGCGCGATTTTCGCCCACCTTCGTCGGCCTCGTGTGTGAGGGTCGCGCCGATCATCCCGAGTGGGGCTGCGGCGAGCGCTGCCTCGTTGAGGCGGCGACTCGGGACGACGTCGACATCGTACTCAATGCCGTGGTCGGAGCGGCGGGATTGGATGCGACGCTGGCAGCGCTGGACTGCGGCAAGCGGGTGGCGCTGGCCAACAAGGAGTCGCTGGTGATGGGGGGCGAGTTGGTGATGGCTGCGGCCTCGCGGGGCGGGGGAGAGCTCGTTCCGGTGGACAGCGAACATAGCGCCGTCCTCCAGTGCATCAGTGGCCGGGCACGCTCCGAGATCCGTCGTCTCGTGCTCACGGCGTCCGGTGGCCCGTTCCGGAGGTGGTCGCGGGATCAGCTCGAGTGGGCAACGCTGGCCGACGCGCTGCAGCATCCGACCTGGCAGATGGGACGCAAGATTACGGTGGACAGCGCCACCCTGGCCAACAAGGCCCTCGAAGTGATCGAGGCGCACTTTCTGTTCGGCGTTCCCTACGACCGAATCGACGTCGTCGTGCATCCGCAGAGCGTGGTGCATTCGTTCGTCGAGTTCATCGATGGCAGCGTTCTCGCCCAGCTCGGGGTGCCGAGTATGGAACTGCCGATACTGTACGCGTTGACCCACCCGGACCGCGTCAGCGACACCGGGGTACCTCAGTTCGACCCGGTGGAGCTCTCTCCGTTGACGTTCGAGAATGTACGACGCGACGACTTTCCCTGCCTGGAGCTCGGTTTGCAGGCTGGCCGATCCGGGGGCGCGGCGCCGGCCGTCTTCAACGCGGCGAACGAGCAGGCCGTTGCGCTCTTCCTCGACGGCGCGATCCGCTTTGGTGACATCGCGCGTGCCGTCGAGGCAGCGCTGGTCCGGTATGGAGACGCGGCTGCCGGCTCGCGCGACGCCATTCTTTCCGCCGACGCGCTCGCGCGCCGGCACGTGCAGGAGCTGTTCCGATGCTAGCAGTCCTCGCGCCAATCATCGTCTTTGGCCTCGTCATATTCGTCCACGAGCTGGGCCACTTCATCGCCGCCAAGCTCACGGGCGTCTACGCGCCGCGCTTCTCGATCGGCTTCGGGCCGGCACTCTGGCGCCGACGGCACGGCGAAACCGAGTACGTCCTCGCCGTGCTCCCGCTTGGCGGCTATGTGCGCATGGCGTCGCGCCACGACGCCGAGGCTGCGTTCATCGAGGGGGGCAACGAGGAGACCGGTGCCCTCAAGCCCGGCGACGCAGGGTACGACCCCGAGGCGATGATTCCCTTCGGGCCGAAGCCCGTGCCCGAGAACCGCTGGTTCGAGTCGAAGAGCCTCGCCGCGCGATTGGTCATCATGTTCGCCGGCGTGACGATGAACGTCGTCCTCGCGTTCGCTGCACTCTCGTACGTCGCGATCGTCTATGGAGAGCCGTATGTCGCAACGCGCGTGGTCGGGGCGGTGCATCCGCTGACTTCTGCGCCGATGCTCTCCAAGATTCTGGCCGGCGATACCATCGTACGCGTGAACGGCGTCGCCGTGGCGTCGTGGAGCGACATCGCTGATCGTATCCTCGCGACGCCGCCAGGCGCCGTCACGCTGGCGACACAGCGAACCGAGGTCCGCGTGCCGATCGGGACCGCTGGCGCACCGTCGCGCGAGGATCTGATCAATGCGGTGGATTTCTTCATGCCGCCAGTCATCGGCGACGTGGCGTCCGGCAGTCCGGCGATGCGTGGCGGACTCGAGGCGGGCGACACGGTCTCGGCGATCGATCATCATCCCATCTCGAGCTCCTCGGACCTGCAGGAGCGGGTGACGACTGCGGCCGGCGTGCCGCTGCGGTTCGAGGTCCGCCGCGGCGCGCAAACGATCCCGCTTACGATAACCCCCGAGTCGACGACGACGAAGGACCCGGTGACGAAGGCGCGGATGGTCGCCGGACGGATCGGCGTGACCTTCGCCGACATCACGTCGCGGCGGCCGATGGGTGCGCTCGCCTCCTTCCGGACTGGGGCGGAGCAGACCTGGCGGGTGGCCGCGAGCATCGTTGGCGTGGTGAAGGGGCTGATCACCCGCGAGGTGTCGGTGCGGCAGCTCGGGGGACCGATCGCGATCACGCGCGCGTCGGTGGCTGCGGCACGCAGCGGTCTCGAGACCTTGTTGACCCTGATCGCCCTGCTGAGCGTCAACGTCGCCGTGCTCAACCTGCTTCCGATCCCGATCCTCGATGGAGGGCAGATCCTGATCAACGTGGCCGAATCGGCGAAGGGGAGCCCGTTCACGGCGCGGACCCGCGAGTACATTCTGCGGTTCGGCCTGGTGGCGATCCTGTTGATCTTCGTGATGACGACGTTCAACGACGTCGTGGTGGGAGTGAAGGACGTCGTGGCCAGGCTGTTTGGATGACGACAGGAGCACCGAGAGGGGTGTTGGATCGCCCACGCGGGCGCGACACCCCGTCCCTTTACAAGACGCCTCGCCGCAGCTAACTTCCCATGCTCAATCAATTTGGCTACGCTCAGACCGCCGGCATGGCGGGGACAGTCCAGAGAGACATGGCTTTCGACAACACGGCGACGCTCGAGAAGTACAAGGTGCACGAGACCGATACCGGCTCGTCACGAGTCCAGGTAGCCCTCCTCACGGAGCGCATTAACTACCTGACGGATCACTTCCGGGCGCACAAGAAGGACCATCACGGCCGCCGCGGGCTGCTGAAGATGGTCGGCACCCGACGCCGCTTGCTTAATTACATGAAGCGGACGGACATTGACGGGTATCGCGGAATCGTCCAGGAACTCGGACTCCGGTACTAGGTTTGGCCAAGGCATTCGCGCGGGCGCATCCATTGCGGCCCGCGCGTTTTGCATTTCACGAGTGTTTCTAGAGGCGCGTTCCGGCATCGGGTCGGCCGCACGAAGAGGCGAAAAAAAGAGAAGATATGCAACGCATTGAAAAGACGTTCGCGGGCCGCAAGCTCGTCATCGAGACCGGACGCATGGCCAAGCAGGCCGCCGGCTCCTGTCTCATCACGTACGGCGACACGATGGTCCTCGCGACCATCACGGTGAGCGAGACGAAGAGCGCGCTCCCCTTCTTCCCGCTCACCGTCGAGTATCGGGAGAAGACCTACGCCGCCGGCAAGATCCCGGGCGGGTTCATCAAGCGGGAAGGTCGCCCCAGCGACGGCGAGATCCTGAGCGCGCGCATCATCGACCGATCGATCCGCCCGCTCTTCCCGGAAGGCTTTCAGAACGAAGTGCAGGTCTTCTGCTACGTCATCTCGGCGGACCAGGAGAACGACGCCGACGTTCTCGCGCTCGTCGCGACGTCATTCGCGATGAACGCCAGCAGGACGCCCTTCGCCGGGCCGATCGCCGCCGTGCGGGTCGGGCGTGTTCAGGGAAACTGGGTCCTCAACCCGACCTTCCAGCAGCTCGAGTACAGCGACATGGAGTTAGTCGTGGCGGGCTCGATCGACTCGATCATGATGGTCGAGGGTGGCGCCCTGGAAGTGAGCGAAGAGGACGTCGTCGAGGCGCTCACGGTGGCGCAGGGCGGAATCCGCGAGCTCATCGGATTCCAGGACGAGCTGCTGAAGACTGCAGGGCGTGCTCCTAAGATGGAGTGGACGAAGGCGACGATTACCGAGGGGCTGCACGACAAAGTTCGCGCGATCGCCGACGTGAAGATCAGCGAGGCCCTCAATCAGAAGGACAAGCACTCGCGGGTCCAGGCCGTCGAGCTCGTGAAGAAACAGGTCGCCGAGCAGCTGTCGGCCGACATGCCGGACAACGCCAAGGAGATCCACCACATCCTGGGCGACCTCGAGTACAATGCCTTGCGCTCGCAGGTGCTGTCGACGAAGAAGCGGGTCGACGGCCGCTCGACCAACGAAGTGCGTCCGATCTCGATCGACACGGGCCTCCTCCCGCGAGCCCACGGCTCGGCGCTGTTCACCCGCGGCCAGACCCAAGCGCTGGTCGCCGTCACCCTCGGCACTGCGAACGACGTCCAGCGTCTCGACTCGATCGACTCGCCGGCCGAGACGACGAAGTCGTTCATGCTGCACTACAACTTTCCTCCCTTCTCCACGGGCGAGGTGCGGCCCGTGCGCGGTACGTCGCGTCGCGAGATCGGTCACGGCAACCTCGCCGAGCGGGCGCTCCAGGGAGTGCTGCCGGAGTTCGCCGAATTCCCGTACACGCTTCGCATCGTCTCCGATATCCTCGAGTCGAATGGCTCGAGCTCGATGGCGACGGTCTGCGGCGGCTCGCTGGCGATGATGGACGCCGGCGTCCCGATCCGCGCCGCCGTTGCTGGCGTGGCGATGGGGCTGATCAAGGAGGGAAAGAAGTATGCGATTCTCACCGACATCCTCGGCACCGAGGATCACCTGGGCGACATGGACTTCAAGGTCGCGGGAACGACGGAGGGAATCACCTCGATCCAGATGGACATCAAGATCGAGGGGCTCGACCTTCAGATCATGAAGGAGGCACTGGCGCAGGCGAAGGAAGGACGCCTGCACATACTTGGCGAGATGGACAAAGTCCTGTCTTCGTCGCGCGCGGAGCTCAGTGAGTACGCGCCGCGCATCGTGACGCTGATGATCAACCCAGAGAAGATCGGCGATCTGATCGGCCCGAAAGGCAAGACGATTCGCGGCATCCAAGATGAGACGGGCGCCGAGCTTACGGTCGACGACACGGGGCTCGTCACGATCGCCGCCGTCGGTGGCGACGCGATGCAGCGGGCGCGACAGATGGTGCAAGCGATCACGGCGGAGCCGGAGATCGGCGCAACCTACGAAGGCACGGTCAAGACGACGACAGC
The DNA here is from genome assembly GCA_044449225.1 of Gemmatimonadales bacterium. GTDB lineage: Bacteria > Gemmatimonadota > Gemmatimonadetes > Gemmatimonadales > Gemmatimonadaceae > AG11. Next base: position 34,916 of record JBIOHU010000007.1, read on the forward strand.
CTTCGGCGCTTTCGTGGAGATCATGCCAGGCACGGAAGGGCTCGTGCACATCTCCGAGCTGAAGCATGGTCGGACCGACCGGACCGAAGACGTCGTCAATAAGGGCGATCGAGTGACGGTCAAGCTGCTCGATCGCGACGAGCGCGGACGCCTTCGGCTCTCGATGAAGGCTCTCGTGCCGAAGCCGGAGGGCATGCCGGAGGAGGAGCCGCGTGCGCCGCGTGCCGAGGGAGACCGGCCCGCGCGGGAGGACGGCGAGCGTCCGCGCCGGAGCAGCAGCGGCCGGAGCGGGGAGCGCTCGCGCCGCTAGTGGCGCGCGGTGACGCGCCGGCGGCCTCGTTTCGCCGGACGGTGTTGCCGAACGGACTGACTGTACTCTCAGAGCACATGCCGGGGGTGCGGTCGGTCGCGTTTGGCGCCTGGGTTCGCGCCGCCTCGATCCACGAGCCGCGCGAGCTGATGGGGGTTTCGCACCTGCTCGAGCACATGGTCTTCAAGGGCACGCGCAAGCGGTCGGCGAAGCAGATAGCTCTCGAGCTGGAGGCGCTTGGCGGCTCGCTCGACGCCTATACGTCGCGCGAGCACACGGTCTACCAGGCGCGGGTGCTCGACGAGCACCTCGACATCGCCGCCGACGTGATCGGCGACTTCGTCTTCGCCCCTCTGCTCCGCAAGGCCGATCTCGAGCTGGAGCGAAAGGTGGTGCTCGAGGAGATCGGCATGGTCGACGATACGCCGGACGACCTGGTGTTCGAGCTGCACAGCGAGGCGCTGTGGGGGTCGCATCCGTACGGCTATTCGATTCTCGGAACGCGCGATACGGTGTCGTCCCTCCGCACCGCGGATCTGGAGGCGCTGCACCATCGCTCCTACCGGCCGGGGCAGCTCATCGTTGCTGCCTCGGGAAACGTCGACCACGACGCGCTTCTCGAGACGCTGGAGCGCACGGGTTGGACGGCGCGCGAGGCGCGCGACGTCGAGCGCCTCACGGTGCCCCCACCGGTCGCCGAACCGCCGATACGGCGCCACGTAACCCGCGACGGCGCTCAGACACATCTCGTCGTCGGGAGCGCCACCGTGGCGCACGGCGATCCGCGCCGCCACGCCGTAGTGCTTCTCAGCTCGCTGCTTGGCGGCGGCATGAGCTCGCGCATGTTCCAGCGAGTGCGGGAGGAGCTGGGACTCGCCTACGCCGTCTACACGTTTCAATCGTTTCACGCCGACGTCGGGGTGCACGGCGTGTATGTGGGCACGAGTCGCGAGACGGCTCGACAGGCGCTTGATGCGATCAATCTCGATCTCGCCGACGTCGCGGCCCGCGGGCTGCCGCCCGACGAATTGGCCATGGGCAAGAGCCAGCTGAAGGGCCAGGTGACGCTCTCGCTTGAGAGCGTCTCGTCGCGCATGTATCGCTGCGCCGGCGTAGAGCTATACGGCGAACCGTTCCGGACGCTCGACGAGATGCTGGCGCTGATCGACAACGTCACGGCCGACCAGGGTGCCGAGGTGGCGCGAGAGTTCTTCGCCCCCGAACGACAGACGGTTGTGTCTTTGGGGCCGGGAGATGACTTTTAGTTCGTCGGCGCGCCAGAGGCGGACGCGTCGACGAATCGACCGCCAGACCAGGCGATCAGCTTGAGCAACCCGACAATCCGACACGCACTCACTCTATGAAAATCGGCGTTCCGAAAGAAATAAAGACCAACGAGAATCGCATCGCGCTGGTGCCGGCCGGCGCCGAATCGCTGGTGACGGCGGGCCACTCTGTGCTCGTCGAGGCGGGCGCCGGCCTCGGCAGCGGGTTCAGCGACGGGGACTATTCCTCCGTCGGAGCGACGATCGCGCGTGACGCGGCTGCGGTGTGGAAGGACAGCGACATGATCATGAAGGTGAAGGAGCCGATCAAGGTCGAGTGGCCGCACATGCGGAAGGCCCAGCTAATCTTCACGTATTTCCACTTTGCGGCCGACGAGGAGCTCACGAAGGCCCATCTGAAGAGCGGCGCGACCTGCGTGGCGTACGAGACGGTGGAGCTGCCGTCGCGTGAGCTCCCGCTGCTGACCCCGATGTCGGAGGTGGCCGGCCGGATGGCGGTGCAGGAGGGAGCGAAGTATCTCGAAAAGTTGTACGGCGGCCGCGGCGTCCTGCTGGGGGGCGTGCCGGGCGTCGTACCAGCCAAGGTAGTGATCCTCGGCGGTGGCATCGTCGGAATCAACGCGGCGAAGATGGCGGCCGGCATGGGGGCGAAGGTCGTCATCCTCGATGTCTCGCTGGAACGGCTGCGCTACCTTAGCGACGTGATGCCGGCAAACGTGCAGACGATCTTTTCCAATCGCCACAACATCCTCGAGCAGATCTCGACGGCGGACCTCGTCGTCGGCGGCGTGCTCATTCCGGGTGCGAAGGCGCCGAAGCTCGTTCGCCGCGAGGATCTTAAACGGATGCAGCCGGGGTCCGTCATCGTCGACGTCGCGATCGATCAGGGCGGCTGCGTGGAGACGATCCACGCCACCACCCACGAGAATCCGACGTACGTCGTGGACGGCGTCATTCACTACGGCGTCGCGAACATGCCCGGCGGGGTACCGCGCACGTCGACTCTGGCGTTGACGAACGCGACCCTACCCTATGCGTTGCAGCTGGCGAACAAGGGGTGGAAGAAGGCGCTGAAGGACAATCCGGCGCTCCTGAGGGGGCTGAACGTCACCGAGGGGAAGGTCACCTATGCTGGCGTCGCTGAGGCCTTCGGAATGGATTTCCACGAGCCGTCGCAGTTCGTCGCCTGACGATTTGTGATTCACGGCACGAAGGGCGTCGCGAGCGCGACGCCCTTCGTCGTGTAGGTTGTGACGACGCAACGCCTTGCCCGTCATTTGCGCGGAGGGTAGCTTTCGTCGCTTTCTCCCCTCGTCCGCGTACGGCTCGTTCCCTGCAAAGCGACGCGAGCAACCCAACCCCGGATTGATGCGCTGGCCCTTATTCAAGGCGGGAAGTCTCTTCCCCGCGAACGCGATTGGTGTCGACCTCGGTACGGCGAACACTCTCGTCTACGTCAAGGGCGAAGGGATCGTCCTCAACGAGCCGTCGGTGGTCGCGATCGACCGTGAGACCAAGCAAATCAAGGGCGTCGGCCTCGAGGCGAAGCGCATGCTGGGACGCACGCCGGAAGGGGTGATTGCGGTGCGTCCGATGAAGGACGGCGTGATCGCCGACTTCGACGTGACCGAGAAGATGCTGCGCTATTTCCTGAAGCTCATCATCGACAATCACGTCTTCAAGGTGAAGCCCCGCGTCATCGTATGCGTGCCGAGCGGCATCACGGAGGTGGAGAAGCGCGCGGTGCGTGATTCGGCGCTTGGAGCCGGTGCCAAGGAGGTCTTCATGGTCGCCGAGCCGATGGCGGCGGCGATCGGCGTCGGCCTGCCTGTGGAAACACCGACAGGCAACATGGTGATCGACATCGGCGGCGGCACGACGGAGATCGCTGTCATCGCCCTGTCTGGCATCGTCAGCGACACGTCCATCCGCACGGGCGGTGACGAGCTCGACATGTCGATCGTGCAGTTCATGCGGAAGAACTACAACCTGCTGATCGGCGAGCCGACGGCGGAGCAGATCAAGATCCAGATCGGGAGCGCGGCGCCGATCGGTGACGAACGCGAGATGGAAGTGAAGGGACGCGATCTCGTCAGCGGCATCCCGAAGACGGTGCGCGTGCACTCGAGCGAGATTCGCGAGGCGATCCAGGAGCCGATCCAGCAGATCGTGGATGCAGTCCGGCGCGCGCTCGAGATCACGCCGCCCGAGCTGGCGAGCGATATCGTCGACCGCGGGATCGTGATGACCGGTGGCGGCGCGCTGATTCGCGGCCTGGACCTCCTGTTGAGCCAGGAGACCGGCCTGCCCATCCACGTCGACGAGGATCCGCTGACCTGCGTCGTGCGCGGCACGGGACGGATTCTCGACGACGAGGAGAAGTACTGGTCGGTCCTCAGCACCTGAGGCGTTCGTGGCGCGATCGGGTCGACTCAGCTCCCGCAGCGACGTACTCGTCTTCGGCGTCTGCGTGCTTCTCTCGCTGCTGGCGATGGTCCTGCCGGCGCGGTTGCGCGAGCCGGTTGCAAGCGGTCTGCGCCGAACCCTCGTTGCGCCCTTGCTCCAGCTTCAGGAGGGGTCCGAACGGTGGCGCGCGGCGTACCTGTCGAGCGAGCGCGGAGAGCTGAAGCGGGATACTCTGGCGTTGGCGGCGGCGCGGGTGCCGACGCTGGATAACGAGAACGCGAGACTTCGCTCCCTCCTCGGTCTCGGGAGCGGGCTGAAGTGGGGGTTCATTCCCGCCCAGGCGCTGCAGGGCCGCGGTCGCGCCGAGGACTTCACTGTCTCACTGAGCGCGGGCTCGAATGCCGGCGTGCGCGAGCGCAGCCTCGTCGTCGCCCCGGAGGGGCTCGTCGGCCTCGTCCAGACGGTGGATCCGACGATGAGCCTCGCCATCCTCTTTGCACATCCGGATTTCCGGGTCAGCGCGATGTCAGCCGACGGAACCGCCTTCGGCATCGTCCAGCCGCACGTCACCAGTGGTGGCTCGTCTCAGGACGCCTACTTGCGCTCCGAGCGATACCTCCTGGAGATGCGCGGCGTGCCCTTTCGAGCGACACTCAAGCCGGGTGCGGTCATCTACAGCTCCGGGCTCGGGGGGATCTACCCGAAGGGAATTCCGGTTGGCATCGTGCTCGGGGAGCTCAAGACGACGGAAGCCTGGGCGCGCACCTACATCCTCCGGCCGGCGGTGAATCCGGCCGAGTTGAGCGCCGTGATGATCCTGACTCCGCAACGCGCCGCGGCAGGCCTCACCAACGTATGGGCGGGGATCGGCGCGGTGGACTCGGCGACCCGGAGCGTCGTGATGGCTGGCGACTCGCTTGCGCGACAGTCGGCGGCCGCGGAAGCGGCTGCACGGCGCGCCGCGATCGATTCGGCGGCGCTGCAGCTTCGAGACTCGCTCGGACGCGCGGCGAGCGGCGATACCGCCTCTGTCCAGATGCTGCCCGAAAAGGCAGGATGCGCCCGCTTTGCACATCTCCGCCGTCCTCCATCGCAGGTCCATTCCGTGCTGAGCGCCTGGTGCTATGTGCTGGCCTGGGCGGCGACGCTGGCCGACCAGTTGCTGCACCTGCCGTTGGCCG